>JAIRXP010000111.1 GCA_031268215.1 Bifidobacteriaceae bacterium
GACCTTGAATACGAGGTCAAGGAACTTCGGCGGGCTAACGAGATTCTGTTGGCGGCGTCGAGTTTCTTCGCGCGGACGCTCGACCCGCGACTGCCATAGTGGTGGACTTCATCACTGCCGATAAGAAGGTGTACGGGGTGGCGCTGGTCTGCCGGGTGTTCAAAGCCCACGGTGTCAAGATCGCCTCGTCCACCTATTACGTTCACGTCAAACGGTTACCATCGAGGCGTGAACTGTCGGACGCTGACTGGTGTGAGGTAATCGAAGTGGTCTTCTTAGACCCGTTTAAAGGCCGTTCCGTGGCTGGTTACACGAAGGTGTGGCATCCGCTGAAACGTGATGGTCACCAGATCGTTAGGTGCACTGTGGAACGGTTGATGCGTCGGCTGGGTCTCAAAGGAGTCCGCCGGGACGGTAAACGAGTCATCACGACCAGGGCGGATGGTTCGGTGCTTCACCCACCTCACGGGTTGATTGTGACTTCATCGCGGCTAAACCGGACCAGTTATGGGTAGTGGACTTCAGCTTGGTGCCGACCTGGGAACACACCACGTTCACAGCGTTCGTTCAAGATGTGTACTCCCAGCGGATCGTTGGCTGGTGGACCGCTGGTTCAATGCCAACCGAACTGCCACTTGATGCCTTGGAGATGGCTTTATGGGTCCGGGGCCGGGCCGGGTAAAACCCGGCCGGTGTGGTGCGTCATTCCGATGCGGCAAGCCAGTATACGGCCGTCAAATACGCTGACCGGCTCGACCAGGCTGGTGCCATCGCCTTGATCGGGAGTGTCGCGGATTCGTATGACAACGCTATGGCTGAGTCCATCAACGGGTTGTATAAAACCGAACGCACTAAACTCCAAGGCCCATTCAAGACCGTTGACCAGCTAGAACTCGCTACCTCTAGCTGGGTTGACTACTACAACCACCACCGGCTCCACTCAGCCATCGGATACGTCCCAGCCATAGAGTACGAGCAGGCCTACTACGCTCAACTCTTGAGCGTCCCGGACCACCCAGTTCCGGGATAAACCACCCTCCACCAAACCCAGGGCGTATCACTTTGGCCACTGTCAGGACGCCCGGTCCTTCATCGACTCAGCCTTCCCGGCGTTGGTCTTCGAGGACTTCGACCCGGGCTGGACGGCTTACGCGGCGGCCCGGGGACGTGGCGCCTAACGGGAACGGAACCGTAGGCGAAGGCAGGCGACCGAGTGCGAGTCCGCGCACTGGCCCGCCAATTCTCTTTGGCCGGCGCCTGCGGCCGACCCAGGGCAGCTAACCCAAAGCTAGACCGTAAGCCCAGGTCAGGGCAGCCACCGAGGTGTCCAGACTCACCACTGCTGTTTGGCGCATCCCTGGGGGTACCCGCGCTCCACCTTTGCGATGGTGCAAACCTCCCCGTTGGCCGAATCGCGCACCTTGACGTTGGTCAGCGGCGCCCACCCCGTATTGGTCACGGTGTACGTGAACCAGGTGGCGGCGCCGGACGAGGCGTAGCCGTCATCCAGGATCTCGGCGCCGCTCCGGATGATCGAATCATGGTCGGTGGCGTCGCTGGGGACCCCTTGCCAGGCCCGCAGGTCGATCTCCATCTGCGGGACGTGGCACTCCTCGACCGCCGTGACAGGGACGGTCCGGGAGTATTGGGATGATTCGGGTTGGCCCCCCGAGACGGGGCCCGTGCCCTGGGTCTGGATGCGGATATAGCCATCGGTTCGGGGCGTCGCGGGCAAGGTGACCTCGCCGGCCTCTGCCACGTTCGCGACAGTGCCCAGGTAGGTTTCAGCGGTGGTGCCCGCCGTGTAGTAGAAGTCAAGGTCGACCGGCGTGCGCGCATAGTTGAACGCTGTCGACGGGAGAGACGTCGGGGCTTCCACCGTCACCTCCAACTTGCAGTCTTCGACCCGGGCCTGGGTGGGATACCAAGTCAAGATCCGGCGGTTTGTCGTTTGCGAGTAGTTCATCATCATGGCCGAGTCCGTCTGGTCCAGGGGCCCCGAACCGATTGTCTCTTCCTCTCTTGTCACGGCCTGGGAACCGGTCGCGGCGCCAAAGGTGTTGCGCCGCACCGTGACGGCGCCAGCTTGGTGGAGCACGATGGTCCGCGCCCGGTAACCATCGAAGTAGTTGTCTTCGACGTACAGGTTGGAGACATTGGCAGCCGCATCCGTCGCGTTGCTCCACGGCCCCGACCATTCGATGGCGCTGTCCTGCACTGTGCCGGCCGGGTTGACAAACGTGTTGTCCCGGATGATGTTGGTCCCCGCGAGCTTCTTCTGGAGGGGGAGTATTACCACGGCAAGCTCCGGTGTTGCGCCGGCAAACATCCGCGTGAACGAGTTGTTCTCGATTGTGATATCGGAACAATCGCCCGCATATTGCATGTCGATCGCCTGCCGGCGCTCGGGCATGTACTTGAACGTGGACTTCATGATTCTCAGGCCGTTCACTTTGACGCCGCCGGCAAACACGATGCCTGCTCCGGCGCAACCAGTCGCGCCGGCAGCGACGCAAGTGCCAGGTGAGGCCGGCGAATTGTCAAAGGTCACGCCGTCGATTGTCAGGTTCTTGACAGGCAGGTCGCTGCCGGAGCTCGCGGCCACGCGGATCATGCCCGAATTCCCGTTGCCGATTCGGCCCATCTTGTAGTCCGAGATTGTGATGTTGTCCGCCCCGGGCATAACCCAGACCATGTTTTGGGTGCGCCCAAGGGCGCCTGCGACGGTGCTGCCGCCCGTGAGCGTGGAACCATCCGACTTGGGGCTGAAGACCACGGCGGTTCCGGTGGCGTAAACCCATTTCAGGTTCTGCAGGTGGACGTTCGGGGCGTCAACCCAGAAACTCGCTATATCGTGGCGGTCGCCGGTGTCTTCGCTGGCGTAAACGCCCAGATGGTTCTTCAGGTCTATGGTCACAGGCTGCGTGATATGGAAGACCGCGTTCTTGTCCTGGGGGGATATGAGGCCTGCCTGAGCGTTTGAGACCATGCGGTAGTTGGCCGAGTCTTTAGCGGCTACGGTTTCTTCTGCTGTTATCGCGGATGAAAGTTCAATTGAAGCGCCGCCGCCCGTGATATCGTTCGCCTCTTCGATCGCGGCCCGCAGCGTGCAGTCTCCGAGTTCGTCGGCGCACACGCCATCCAATTTGACATCGCCCTTGTAGGAGGTGCTGTTCACGATAAACAGATTGGCCGGGGCCGCCTGCGCCTCAGACGTCACCAGCGGGACGCAAAGGCCCGCGGCCAGCGAACCAACTACGGCGAGAGTGACCCAGGGCATTGCGGGCCTGCGCCTAGACCGCCAAGACCGGCGCTTGCCATGGCGCGGTCCGGCGGAGGCGGTGCGAGAGCACCGAGTCCGCCGCGCCGGCGGCAGTGTGTTGGGATCGTGAGGGAGTTCAGCCACATTGGTGTCAACGTCCTGTCCAGGGCGCTTATTCCCGGTTGCGGGCCGGATCTTCAAGCCAGCTCCCGGCCGGCGAAGGCGCAGGCTGTCGCCCGGAACCAGGTTGGCCAGCCTAAACGCCCCTGGGGCGCGGGGCGGTTGAGAGGTACCATCGACACCTTGTCGGCGGCGCGGCGGTTCCGCGCCGCCGGCCGGGAACGGCCGACAAGCCATTGAACGGAGACCATCATGACCGCCGATGTCCCCCTCGGCAGCGCCGGGCGCGCGCTGGCCGTGGTCTACCTGCGGGTGTCCACCAAGGAGCAAGCCCAAAAGGGCGGCAGCGACGAGGGGTACTCGATACCCGCGCAAAGGGCCGCGAACCTGAAGAAGGCCGATGAGATCGGTGCGCTGGTGGTGGAGGAGTTCGTCGACGCCGGCGAGTCGGCGCGGAAAGCGGACGGGCCCGAGTTGCGGCGGATGCTCGAATTCGTCGCCGAACACAAGATCGCGTATTGCATAGTCCACAAGATCGACCGGCTGGCCCGCAACCGGGCCGACGACGTCGCCATCCACCTGGCGTTGAGGGACGCTGGGGTGGTGTTGGTCTCGGCGACGGAGAACATCGACGAGACCCTGTCGGGGATGCTGATGCACGGCATCATGTCGACGATCGCCGAGTTCTACTCCAGGAACCTAGCCACCGAGGTCGTCAAGGGGTTGACGCAGAAGGCGAAGGCCGGCGGCACCCCGCGCAAAGCGCCGATCGGATGTGTGAACGTCCGGGGCCGCGACTTCGAGGGCCGGAGAGTCTCCACGGTCGAGCTCGACCCGGAGCGCGGCCCGCTGATCAGCTGGGCGTTCAAGGCGTACGCCTCGGGGAACTGGACGGTGCTGCAACTCCGCGACGAGTTGACCCGCCGCGGCCTGACCACCCTGCCGACCCCTAAACATCCCTCCAAGCCGGTGTCGAAAAGCTGTGTGTACAAGATCCTCGCGAACCGGTATTACAAAGGCGATGTGGTCTACCGGGACCAGGTTTACAAGGGGACCCATGAGCGGCTGGTCGCGCCGGAGGTTTTCCTGCAGGTCCAGGCGGTGTTGGCGGGTCATTCGAAAGCCGCGGTCCGGGAACGCAAACACGACCACTATCTGAAGGGGATCTTGTATTGCGGGGGTTGCGGTTCGCGGCTGATCTTGGTCAACGCGAAGTCCCACACCGGGGAGCGTTACCCGTATTTCGTTTGCTGCGGGCGGCAGAACCGGACCACGGACTGCAGGATGCGGGCCATCCCGACACAGCGGGCGGGTGAGGCGCTGGCCCGCTGGCTGCGCGACGGGCGCAAGGAGATGACGACCAGGCATGTGTTCCACACTGTGATACGCCCTGGGTTTGGTGGGGGTGGTTTATCCCGGAACTGGGTGGTCCGGGACGTTCAAGAGTTGAGCGTAGTAGGCCTGCTCGTACTCTATGGCTGGGACGTATCCGATGGCTGAGTGGAGCCGGTGGTGGTTGTAGTAGTCAACCCAGTTAGAGGTAGCGAGTTCTAGCTGGTCAACGGTCTTGAATGGGCCTTGGAGTTTAGTGCG
>JAIRXP010000037.1 GCA_031268215.1 Bifidobacteriaceae bacterium
AATGACAAACGTGGCATCGAAACCGTCAGGCATATCTCCTCCGAACGTCAGCCTGACTCTAGTAGTAGTCGCTGTCCCTGACTCGCCGTCAACCGCCTCGGCGGTCCTGTAGTCAACTATGGTCCCGAAGTGAGCGGAGACCGTCACTGGGCCAGACGGCATCGTGTAGACAGTGTTCTGAGAGTAGGCGTCATCAAATTCGCCATCCGCGCCGCCATCATCCCAATACTCAATGGCAAACCCAGGCTCACCGGAGCCGCGAATTTCAAGTTCAGTGCCCGCCGGATATTCAGCCGCATACGAACCCGGATCGATTATGGAACCTCTCCCCAACGAATCCTGTGCGACCACCACGCTGAACGCGTAAACAGGCGGCACATCAACTGCCGTGAGGCCCGCCGACCATAAGCCTTCAGGATCCTGGGCCAGGATATAGACCTTATACGGGCCGGACTGGCTTAGTGAATTCAGACTGATCGTATTAGCGCCAGCGGCCATAGCCTGCGACTGGCCGGCCTTCACGGAATCAGCGGACGGCTCTGGGGAATCCCCCGGCAACGTCAGATAGAATACCTCGCCTGATTCACTGGCGTTGAAGCTGACGGAGCCAGCGGACGCGGACAGACGCGTGCCTTGCGGATCGCTGAGAACCGGCTGGACCGAGTCACGATGCAAGACCACGTCAAACACCAATGGCCCAACGTGTGGATTAGCGCCGCCGGTTGGCTGCTGGAAGGTTACCCGCAGGATGTCGCCCTCAGCCCAGTTCCCTGAGAGCCGGAACCAGTACTCTGTGCCACTAGAGCCACCAACCGCGGTAAGCACGTCCCTTGAAGCGGCAAACGGGCCTTGAGGCGCAATCGACACCATGGCGTTAGTCAACGTGGCCCCTTCATCCAAGCTCAACGTCAGGGTCTTAGTGGTGGCCGTCCCGGCGGCGCCATCTTGTGAGACGGACAATTCATTCAGCCCGGAGCCCGTGAGAATGTTATAGCCGGCGGTGCCGGCCTCAGCGAATGTCCGGAATTGGGGCGCGATGAACGCCCGCGCAGCCTTGGCACCTTCCATAATCGCGCTGCCGCTGGCCGTGAAACCATGCAGCATCAGGCCCTTGGTCGTGTCCGCCGTCAGCCAGGCGGCTCCGGCCAGACCGGTAGCCCAATATGTGCCCGCACCCCAAGCTTCTAGCTGCTCCATCGCCTCCGGGGTAATGGTGTCCAACGAACCATCCCAGCCAGGCGCTTCGATATGGCTATTGGTCAAGTCCGTTGACCCAAACTCAGCTGGAACGTACAACGTGTAGACCGGTTTGCCGTCAGCGTTGACCGGCCCAGAAACGCCAGCATTCGTGTTGCTGGCATAGACATTCCCGCCAGTAATCTTAACGGCACCGGCCGCCAGCCCGCCAATGGCTGGCAGCGTGGCCGCGCCGGGCACGGCAGCCACGGTGCCGCCGGTAATGTTCACCGTCCCGGAGCCGGCGGAGACGATATTCCCACCGCCAATACCGACCGCAGTAGCGCCGCCGCGCGCCACCACTAACGCTTGGTCGCGGATGACGACGGAATTGGTGACTCCGCTAGCGGAAACGTTGGCTCCGGCATATCCGCCTATCCCGCTCCCCGCCATAGCGCCAGTGGCATAAACCTTCGCCTGCCCGCCAATTACGACTGGGCCGCCCATGGAAGGGGACGTGGTACACGGATTGGCCTGGCAGCTATACCCGGATCCAATGCCGGCCGCCCCGCTGCCTGTGCCCGCCACCCCACCAGATGCCGTCACCACCACGTTTCCGTCAATCGTCAATTCGCCGCTCCCCGCCACAGCGCCAATGCCGGGGGCAGAAACGGCTTGGCCATAAGCGCCGCCGGTGGCCGTGATGGTTCCAGCGCTACCGCTGGTGATCCGCAGGCTGGTTCCCGGGTTGACTGTCACGGCCGAGCCAAACCGGTCGTTACTGGACGCGGTTGACGCGATCGTGTTGGTTCCATCCACTTGCAACCGCGCCTTCGCGCGGTTCTGCAAAACGAACGGCTGGTAGAGGCCCGTCAGTGTTAGACCCCGTGCCCGCACCGACAGGACGCCCGAAGAATCCAGACCCGCACCATCAATCGTGAACTTGCGTGCTCCTGAGAACACCGAGCCCAGTTCCAGCGGCACATCACCAAACCGCAAATCCTTCCCGTTCAGCCAATCCAGCCCGCCGGTCATCCCGGTCAACCGGTAAACATCCGAGTCCACGGCCGTCGCCGTGACCGCGGCCGTGAAAGCACCAGCAGGCAGAGCGAACCAGTCTGGGTCACCCGCGTAAAACGGCAACTCGGTCAGAACTATCCCGCTGAAGGCCCCATTCGTTCCCTCGGCCACCATATAGACCGGGATTGCCGCATCCGCCGCTGAGCCATAAACCACCGCGCCAGCGTTAACCACCGAGGTCCCGTAGGCCAAGTCACCGGTAGCTTGAGCGTTGTCAACCACGTCCTGAGCGGTAACTGGCGGCGTCCCGCCAAACTGTGCGTAGACAGTGCCCTCCCAGTTCGACTCAACCGGGAAATTGCCGCCAACCGATGTGAAATGGCGCACACCCGGACCGGTCACGGACAGCCTGACGCTCTGGTCACGGTAAACCTCCACCGACGCTGGCGGCGCCACATACGAACGGTTAGCGAATCCCAGCCCAACCTGGCCATTCTTGGGAGGATCAGCCAGGCTCACGGTATAGGTGTCGCCACCGCCGGTCAGGCCGGTGGCCGTCACAGCTCCTGTACCAGCGACAGTGATCAGTTCACCAACAACCAGGCCCGGAATCGGCCGGTCCAGCGTCATCGTCAACGCCGTGGTAGTGTCCTTATCCGCCTCACCATTGGCAACCAGGCTGGTGATCCCGACCTGGCTGGCAACTATGTTGTTGGCCAAAGCTGTGGACCAGGCCGGGGCCGCGGCCAAGACCCGGGCCGCGCCCAGAGTGGCGCCCGCGAAACTCGGGCCCTGGCCCAGTTTGATGTCGCGGATGATCCCTGGGCCACCCGGGACCGGCACCCACAACACCGCCGCGAATCTCCCCAGATCGTCCATCGTGGCCGGGAAATTGGCCGGCAGACTGCTTGAGCCCACCCACGCTCTCTGCGCCGCCGTAACCGTGTGCTGCGTATACGGCAGTCCTTCACCACCTACATCCAGATCCGTTAATGGCGTGCCATCCGCCAAAATGGCCGGCACATACAGCGGGTATAGAGGGTCGCCAGCGGCGTTCTTGGGTGATCCCACGCCCTGACCCCCGGCCGCGTAGACGCTTCCACCGGTTATCCGGACATCGCCGCCGAATACCCTCTCGCTGGCCACCACAAAGCCGCCCTCCACCTTGACGGTCGGATTGCCATATCCCCCCACCGTCGAAACGTGGACAGTTGGAGAGCCCGTGATAATTACCTGATCGGGCCCTGCGGTAGTGGTGGAGCTACCGCCTCCACCTGTGCCGATCCGGCTCGGAGTGTTGTAGTAGGTACTGATGGCCTTGACATAGGCTTGATCCTGAATCCGGATGTTACCCGCCGTGGTGGTCTTGCTGCTCGAGTGTCCACCACCGATCGCCGCGCCGGCCAGACTCTGAGGTGAATACGCCGTCAGGCGCAAGTCGCCACCTACGGTGATATTGCCCCCTCCTTGCTCTACGCCCCCACCAATAGCGGAGGTGGATCCACCTGTCTGCCGCACCACCAACTCGCCACCCGATCCGCTAACGATGGTGACGGAGTTCTCTGGATCGCCGTGCGGCACATGAATGGCAGCCACACCGCTTGTCGCATTGGTTATAGTGTTCGACCCAACCACATCTATGCTCAGATTGGCGCCGTTGGCGACCTTTACAGGCGCACCTCCAGCCGTAACAGCGATTGTCGAACCATTCAGCCGCAACGGCATTGGCCGGTCCGCAGCGAGGCCGTCGCTCCGGTCAGCGACGACATGCCGGGAACCGGTCAGACCCTTCAATTCCAGGGTGTCATCCGCGATAGGCAGCGCCAGGCCGTTGATCTTCTCGAATTCTCCTGTGGCGCCGCTGACCGCATAGGTGGACTCGCCAATAGCTGTCAGAGTCAACTCCGGCCCAACATCTGAATTGGTAGCCACCAAAGACACCTTCTCCTGATAGGCGTCCACTGGGATGGCGATCACATCACTGAATCGCGACTTCGAGTCATCTGTGGGATCAATATGCTCACTCGCCACATAAACAACCTGCGCAGAAGTACTGGGCAAGCCGTAAATGCGAACCGAGTTGGCGGTGGCGGTGTTGATCGCACCCGGGCGAATCAGCCCATACCCGCCCAACCCGTCACCGAGCGCCAGGCCCTCCACGGTGTCCTTCAGAGCCGCGCCATCCACCGGAGCAGCGTCTCCCACCGGCCGGGCAAGGTACCAATACTTGGGAGCCGGGTTAGCGGCATCGACCATCTCAACATCACTACCGAAACCAACCACCGCTGTACCCTCCAGCGCTCGCCAATTCCGGCCCGGCCGCAACTCTGCCACCTGCTTCCGGTTCACGGTGGTGGCCGTTCCGCCCAAGACCGTGTAGCCGTCCCAACCCGCCGGCAACCTGTTCACCACGACATCGACAGTTCCCTGCCCTGATACGCCTTTGAGCGGTATGACCCAGGTCTTGCCCTGGTCGGTAGACGACCAAGCGGCGGTATCCGCTGTCACCGAAGCGGTCCTACTTAGGACCTCAACGTTGGCGCGGGGTAGATTCGGCACCGGGGGCTCGAAGGTCAGCGTCAGCTTGGTCGAGGTGACCTCGTACGGCTCGCCGTCCGCCACGGCGGTCAGGGCGATGACTTGGTTGCGGAGTACGTTCGTGACTAACGCAGTGCTATAAGTGTTTATGGGCTTTGTGGTCACGGTGGCCGCAAACCCAGGCACGCTCCTCAACTCGATGTCCTTCAAGTCGGCGCTGGGGACCCACAACTCCGCTGCCAGTTTCGCCGAGTCGCCCGCTCCGGCCGGAACGCCAGCCGGAGCCGGGAAGGCTGCGGAGTCCTTGGCGGCGATGAATGATCGCTGCGCCTCGGTTATGGTGTGCTGCTCATAGGGGAACGGCGGGGCGGTCAGGTCAAGATCGGTCAAGTCAGCGCCGCCCGCATAGGCCGGTATAAACAGCGGATAGAGCAGGTCACCGTCGCCATTCACGGGGTTCTCAATGCCAGAATTGGTCCCGGCGGAGACCTGACAATAGATGCTGCCGCCGGTGACCTTCACTCCTGCAGTCACCCAGCCGATGGCGTAGTTGGTACTACTGCTTCGGAACCGAGCTGTCACAAAACCACCTTCGATCACCACGGTCCCATTGGCTCGGTAACTCGATGAGCCACCGATCACCCCGCCCGAGCTGCCACTGCCCAGCGCCAGCACCGTTGGCGAACCCGTGATCTTGATGAAATCCGTATCAAAGGAGCCCGGACCGCCGAACCCGCCGATAGCTACTGATCCACCGGACCCGGAGCCGGTGGCGGTCACGATCGCGTTGCCGCTGATCTCGATTTCTCCCATGCCGCCGGCGGAGGATCCATACTTGCCCCCGCCGCCAATCCCAGCGCCATCGGAGCCAGAAGCGGCAGTCACCGCACTGTCACCGGAAATGACGACCTTGGGGCCGTACGCGCCGGCGCCCCCGCCAATCCCAGCGCTAAAGTCGCCACCGGTGGCCGTAACACTGGCGGAGCCGTCAATCAAGATAGTCCCGGACGGGCCACCGTCGCGCATAATCCCACTGCCTATTCCAGCGGCGAACCTCCCGCCGGTGGCGGTCACCGACGCGGATCCGTTGATAGTCACCAGGCCCGCGTCCTTACTCTGGCCGCCGCCTATCCCGGCGCCGCCCCCGTAGCCATCTGCCCCACCGGTCGCGCTGACCACGCTGTCGCCTCTAATAGTGATAGCGCCACCCGCGCCGTAATAGCCTCCGCCAATTCCGGCGGCGATTGTGCCGCCCTTGCTCTCAACAACCGCCAAGCCACCGATAGTGATTGACCCACCACTGCCCGTAGAGCCGCCGCCTATTCCGGCCGCGGCCTTGCCGCCCTGAGCCTTGATAACGACAGAGCCATCAATCGAAATGGTGCCAGCCCCGCCGCCTTGGCTGCCGCCGACACCGGCACCACCCCGGTAATAGCTGTCGTTTGTGCCGCCACCGGTCACAGCTAGAACGCCTTTCTCTTCCGGTCTTGACGTGATGTGAATCCTGCTGCCTTGCGGCACGTCGACGGCGGCAACGGCCGGCTGTGGAGCGACCGGCACGGTCAAGGTGTTGGTACCGCTAACCGTCAAGTCGACCATCGCGCCATTGACAAGCGACAGCGGCGAGGTGCTGGTCAGCCCGCTGGCAGTCAGGCCGTTTACGCGCAGCGCCAGGGTAACGTCATTAACAGACCCGCCGTCAACCTTGTACGTCCAAGCTGTGCTGGGCGTTGCCCCGACTTCAATTGGGACCCGCGCTACTAGGAGGTCCCGGTTGTTCAACCAATCCAAACCGCCGGTCAAACCGGTCAAACGGAAGTTTTCCCCATCTGACTGAACCGTCTGAACAATAGAACTCGCCATCATTTCGCTGGGCAAAACAAACCAACCGTCCCCCGTATAGGCCGGGAACGTGAACGTCATCAGGCCACTAAACTCGTCATTCTCACCTTTGACAGTGACATACAGCTTCAACTCCTCACCCGCCGGCACCGAATAGTTGATCGCCGCCGGAACCACGTTCTCCCCCAATACTACAGTGGCCGGCGTCTGGTCCGGCTCATCTGCCAGAGCCTCAGCGGTAGCTGGCGCCTGGCCACCGTAGCGGTAATACATCTTCCCCGCCCAGGTGGAGTTAAATCCAGCGCCAGCAAAGATGGAGGTGAAATAGCGCACGCCTTCGCCATCGTTAAGCGGCGTAACGCCAACTAAGCTGGACCGGTAAACGGTAACGACGGCATCGGGAATGCTCAAGAAACCGTGTGTACGGACCTTGGCGGTGACCGTTCCCTCACCAGCGACCGTCTCCAAACCCAAGGTGTAAGTGGCCCCAGCGTCCAGTGCGGCCAGGTCCCCTGCGGCCTCCGCCTGGCCGGAGCCGGCCGCCAACTGCACGTCAGCGGCCGTCAGGCCAGGCAGGGCAGGCTCCAGGCGCAGCAGCAGTTCGGTCGAAGTGGCCTGACCCGGGCTGCCGTTGGCGCTGACCTGCAAATCAACTGGCAGCCCCATCACGTTAGTGCGTGAATCCTGAAAATGTGGCACAACCGCTTGGACATCCACACCGAGCCTCTTGGCGCTGTCATAATCCGGGGCCTGTCCCGCCCGCGACGGGTAAACCGCCACCGGCAGCCAGGCCCAGGCTCCCAAATAGTCGGTGTTGTTGGCCGCGTGCGCCGGGTCATTTAGCGGCACCGAGGCGGGTCCCGGGAAGAAATCTCCACTTGAGGACAGCCAGGCGCGCTGCTCCGCGGTCAGCGTATGCAATGGGTAATTGACGCCAAAGTCGATGTCCTTATTCGTCAGATCGGTTCCATCCGCGGCTGCGGCCGGAACGTAAGCCGGATAGACCGGATTGTCAGCGGCATCCACCGGATCGGCAATACCAACCTGTCCGTTAGCGGTCAGCGGAGCCACTGAGCCGCCCGTGATCACAACTCTGCCGTTAGGTCCCGTAGCAATCGCAGCGGCGGTTTCCGTAGCAGACCGCGCCACCACCGTGCCGCCTGAGATCCTGACTGATAAGTCCGCGGACCAGCTTGGTAACACACCAATAGCCGGATTGGTGGCTCCGGACCGCGGAACATTAGCCACCACGACCGCCTGGTCCTTAACCAGTATCCAGTTGTCGCCAGACCCAAGATAGTTTCCTGCGATTCCCACTCCGCTACTTCCGATCGCCACGCTGGACGCACCGGAGTCGCTGACGCCGACGGGCGATTCGGCAAAGACGCGGGCTTCGCCACCGATTGTGATTTGCCCCGCCACGGCGCCTGATCCGCCGCCGATCGCCGCTCCGCTGGGGTAGCTGGGGCTGATCCCAAGTCCCCCCGTGGCTCTAATCTGGACATTGCCGCCAATGCTCACTTTGCCGCCACCCGCGCGAGGCGCCCCTCCGCCTATCGCCGCAGCGTACCGGCCGGCGGTAACGGTTAACTTCCCGCCTGTCTGCGACGCAATGGCAAGCTGACCTACGGCACTTGGGCTGGCCTGCCGCACATCTATTCCGCCACTCTCATCGCCGCTTGCCGCGATGGTGTTGGTTCCCTCAACGTTCAGGGCGACGTTCGCCCGCCGTGTCAACGCGATCCCAGGCTGGCCGCTTCCCGTTGTCACCAGTGCCACGTCCCGGAGAGTCAACGCCAACGGTTGCGAGAAGTCAATATCCGCTCCATCTGCCCTCAATACGCGGGCGCCCGTCAGTCCGTTCGCCAGGATTGGATCAGAATCGAGCCGAAGACCATCTTGGCCGTTCAACTGCGACCAGTATCCCTGCACTGAACCTGGCACAGCCTGCACCGTATCCGTCAGACCCGATGTGAACTGGTAAGAGTCCGGTCCAGTAGCGGTGATCACCACACCACCTGCGGCCGTGCTTTGATCCGTCAGCTCGATCGCGTCACCGGCCGCAGGTATATCGATGGCGTACAAACTGGTCAGTTGCTCGGTCTGCGAGGTCCGGCCAACGACATACACGGTTTTCGCGCCCGGTGTGGCCATTCCAAGAGCCGCCCCTTTCAACACCAGACTGTTCAGGTTATTGCCGCCGGTGCCGTCGCCGCCGCTGAGAGTATCGGTGCCGGTATGATCCGCGACCAACTCAGCCGCCGAACTAGGAATGCTGGCGGTGTCACCAGCGTCCACAACTCTGTAGAAATAGGTACCGGCCGCTTGCGAGGTGAACGCCACAACCGCCAGCGGCGTGGCGTAACGTTTAGCCGCTCCCCCAGAGATCACATCCAGTCTGTTGTTGACTTGAAAGCTGACCGGCATTGGCAGGGCTGCATAGTCGGTGTTCGAATCCGCTGGAGGCGTGACAGTTAGCGACACATCCCCCTCGCGGAAGACTCCGGCCAACGGGACCGTCCAAGTGGCTCCGTCATCTTCGGTGCTCATATCCGCGCCCAGGACGGCCGCGCCGCTACCGTTCGCCAACTCAAGGTTCTCTATTGTCAAACCCGGCACAGCGGGGCTGAAAGTCAGCTCGAACTCAGTCGATGATTCTAGCCCGTCGGTTCCATTGGCCTGAGCGGTCACAGTCAACGGAGCCGCGAGCACATTGGTCCACTGACCTGGCACGTACGGCGCTGCCGAGTCCTTGACGTTGGCGGCCAGCTGGCCAGTAGTCTCGCCCCCATTGCCCGTATAGTTCAGATCCTCATAAGCACCGGTCGGAGCCCAAAAGACGGCCGATTCTTGATCGGCGGGGAAAGACCCTCCGTGGGCCGCGTCCCAGGCCGTCTGGTCCGGAGTGGCCGTTTGCCCGAGCCAGCTAGCCCCGGTCACGTTGATGTCCGCCAGGCCGGGTGCGGCGTACACCGGGTAGACCGCCTCCTGGTCAGCGTTCTTTGGGTTGGCCAGACCGGTGTCGCCATGGACGATGCCGCCGTTGACGCACAGATTCGGGGTCAGGCCTCCGACCGCCGCAACTCGGTCTCCGCTGTCCGGGGTCCCAGCCACCGCTGAGATGAACCCTCCGTTGATAATTACGCTCCCGATGCCGCCTATCCCGGGGGCATTTCCGGTTCCTTTCGCCACCACGCTGCCCCGGTTGATGGTTACTGCCCGGACCGCGCTGGGAGCACTCCCGCCAATACCGGCAGCGCTGACTTCCGTGCCCCCGGCTTCGGCATAGAGGTTGAGGTCGCCATCTATGGTGACGTATCCGGACTGGGCTCCGGATGCTGCTCCAATTCCGGCTCCGGCACCGCCTTGGGCCGCCAGACTGGGGACAGCACCGGCGGTCGGGCCACTATCAGTGATGGTCAAGCGGGAGTTCGCCGCTACGTCTAGTCCAGCGGCCGCCTGCGATGCAAGCTCCGAACTGCCCGCTAGTGCGATCCGGGTGTTGGAATCCCCCGTCAGCCTGAGAGCTGGTCCCCCCTGCGGATTGATAATCCGCACACCGTCAAGTTTCAGCCGTAACGGCAGATTGTCCGGTGAGTTGCCGGATATTTCTACGCGGATTGGAAAATCGCCAACAAGAGTCAAGCTGGTGTCCTCCAAGCGCAAATTGGCATAATCGAGTTCGAATTGGTTGTTCACACCAACCAGATCGAAGAAACTTCCTAGGCTCTGGTCTGAGTTGACCTCGACCCGCAACACCTGGGATTGGGGATCCAAGTCCTCTTTAGTCACCACAACCTCCGCAGGCGGGTCCGGCGGGTCCGGCGGGTCCTGAGCACGCGAGACCGGTGCCAGCACCGGCAAACCGACGGCCACGGCCGTCAGCACGGCCAGACCGCGGAGCGCCCGCCGCCAGGCGGGTCCGCCAGGCACGGGGCCGGCCCTGTGGCCGCCCCTGGCTGCCAGCGTTCCCACGCCGCCATGCGGTCCGCCGGGAGCATGGAGACCCTGGGTTCGCCCAACCCGCCCCCAGTCAAATCCGATATTCCGCTCGCCGCCCCTAGACATGTTGCCGCTCCTCGATCTCACATAAGAACTTGTGTTTCACGCTACGCCCGCTTTCAGGCCGAACCAACTGGTCCGCCCTGGACTACCGAGCTATTACCTAAAGCACGCCATACGGGAAACGCCAGGAGGCGAGGCAGTATTCCGCCGACGATTAGTCGCTGCCGCCAAACCCTAACCATCGCGTCCCGCGGTGGCCACAGCCGGATTCAACTGTCCGCATCACGAACCGCTCGCCGGTCATACAGACACCCCAACATGGTGGCGGCGCGGGCTAGCTGAACGCCTTGACCGTGTAACGCCAAATGCGCACCGAGTCATCCCAGTACCCAGCCGGCAGACCCGCTTTACGGACCAGGTGAGACACGAATTCCTGGGGCGTGGGCAACTGCTCCCAGACCTGAGGCAGGAAGGTGCCCCGGTGACCATTCGCTTCCAGGATCAGCCCGTCAACTCCTGGGCGCAGCCGGCCCAGCAGCTCATCCCGGCTAGCGAATCCCACCGGTCGGGGACGGCTCAAGACTGAGATCTCAATGTCAATCCGGTCTAGTTCTTGGGCGGTGAGCGGCGGGAAACGCGGATCCTTGAAGGCCGCATCAATCGCGTTGCGCTGAATGTCCTCGCCCAGGGTTAAATGGGCTTCGAGCGACCCAATACAGCCGCGCAGCGCGCCGCCTTGAGTCAGAGTCACAAAGGTGGCGGCGCGGCGGGCAAAGAAGGCCGGGCATTCCACATATCCGGGCTCCAGACCCGCGAAGGCACCTTGAATCGCCTCCCGGGCCAAGGCGATCATCTCTTTGCCGTCTACCGTTGGGTCCTCATGCGGCATGATCGGCCTCCTGTTCGTAAATGACAGCAGCGTAGCCGACCACTCGAGAATGATCGCCGGCTGTGTCGCCAGAGTTGCGATACTCGAGCACCCGCGGGCGCAAGCCGCGGCGGCGGGCAGCCAGATTCAGGCCATTGACAGCGTAAGCACCACAGGCTTGTTCGCCCAAGAGGTCCGGGGACAGCGCCATGACCTGCGCCAACGTAGCTTCATCTACCTCCTGGGCGGTGGCATATGGGAGATAATGACTGAGGTCGGAGCTGACAACAATGAGCGTCTCTCCGCCACCCCAAACAGCTTCCAGAACCCGGGCGACCGCTTCAGGTTTAGCCCAACCAACAGCTAATGGCAGCACCGGCGTCCCCGGCTCCAGGACAGTCTGGATAAACGGCAACTGCACCTCCAGCGAATGCTCACGGGCGTGGACCTCAGGGCCCACAATCACATCAGGCAGTTCCGCCACCATCCGGGCACCAGCCGCCCAGACCGGCACATCACCCAAAGGCGTCGCGAAGGAGTCCGCCGCCGGCAAGGCAAGGTACGGCGTGCCGACCTGATGGCAAGGGCCTAAGAGAACAACCCGCTCATAGCGCCGGGTCAGTGCGGAGTAACCAATCGCTGCCGTTGGACCGGAGTAAACGTAGCCCGCATGCGGTGCGATCAGCGCCTTGACGGCGCCCACTGGCTCTGGCCCACCAGCTTCCCGAAGCAGGCGGCTGACTTGGGCTGACAGTTCACCCGGCGATGACGGATAAAACAGCCCAGCCACCGCCGGCGGACGCACAGTTCCCATGGCCCCTAAGCCTAGGAGCCTGCCGGACAACAGGCTCCTAGGCACTCCAACAGTACTTGTTTGCTGCGTTTCCGCTGGCGAGAGCCCTGCTCCCACCGCGTCAACACAGGCGGAGCCTGCCGGACAACAGGCTCCTAGGACGCCGGTGAAAGGCCGGCCTCCTAGAGCCCCACAAGATCTTCGGCCTGCGGCCGAAGGCACGGGGTTCTCAGCCGATTTCGACTGGGAAAGCCGGATTGAGCGTATAGCCGCGACCCCTGACGGTCGCGATCACACCCGGCAGGCCCAGCTTTTCCCGCAAGTGGGCAATGTGTACGTCAACAGTGCGGCTGCCCTCGCCGAGTTCGCGCTCGCCGGCCCCAACTTTGAGGAGCACTTCGCGACTAATCGGCTCACCCGGCTCGGCGGCCAGCGCCGCCAAGAGGTCGAATTCGCGGGGAGTCAAATGCCGGGGAGAGCCATCCACCCGCACCGACCGGCGCCGCCGGTCAAGGCGTATTTCTGGCTGCAACGGCAAATTGGACAGACGGCGGCGAAAGGCCTGCGCGGCATCGGCGGATTCACGCGGAAAGCCACCAGGAACGCGGCGCACCGGTACGGTTGTCGAGGCGGCCGCAGCCAAACGGCGGCTAGCAGCCCGACCACCGGGAATGACGACTAGCGGGCCACGATAAGCGGGCTTACGCCGCCACGGCAGGACAGGCGCGAAGGTGGGTGAATAGGCAGGTGCGGTCATGACTGTGAATTCCTTGAATGCGGGCACCCTGGGCGTTCATCGGCGCGAACCGCTCAGGGTGCTATGAATATGGGTCTGGTTTGGGCGTTACGCCTGACACAAACACATTCGGCACTTCGGGCAGGCACTATCCAGCCCGCTGGCGCGGACGGAGACCTGAAGCGAAGTGCGAGTCACGGCTCTGACCCTGCCATGGCGCGGGCGTGGCGTCAAGGCCAAGACCGCCGCCATGGACGTTTGTAAAGAACGAGCGCCTCGCGCCTGACTCGCGAGTAGACCGTCGCTACCGTCCAGGACAACCTCCCCAACCAGGGCCTTAAGCAAAGTTGTTTTGGGGGTGTGTTGAGGGGGTTGGTTGTTGGCGTCGTTGACTTGGCCCGGGGCGTGGGGGGATGGAAGGTGTTGGCCTGCGGGGGGCGCGGTGTTGGCAACTGCGCGCGGTTTAGTGGCTC
>JAIRXP010000065.1 GCA_031268215.1 Bifidobacteriaceae bacterium
GATGACCGTGGTGCGGTGGAGCTTGTGTTTCCGGGCCAGCCCCCGGATGGACTCCCCGGACTCGAACTCGGCCAGCAACCGGGCCTGATGTTCAGGGCTGAGCGAAGTTCTAGGTTGTACATCTAGAACCACGACCTCTCCCCGAACATCTGTCAGGAGACCGCCGCTGCCATTGGTCTGCCACCCTGAAACCTGGTTTGACCAGCACGAACACAGGTCTGCGGCCTTGGGGGCAAGATTCCCGGACTTATACATGCTGGACCCCAAATGTGTCGGGCTGAAACAGTGTGCCACTGAACCAGCCGGGGGCGGATAGCTGTAAGAGCCCTTCTCCCCCGCCATTGCCAGCGCTTCTTCCTGCACGTCCTTCCTGGTCAAGAGGTCGAACGGGTATTGCAGCTTGGACTCGACGCGGCGAGTGGGGCGCGGCGGGGTGCCCACGGCGTCTTCGATGATGTGTTCCTCGCTTCGCTCGTCAACATCTGCCTCGTCCTCACAAGCGTGAGCAAGCTCCCGCTTACTTCGGACATCGTTGATGTACAGCTTCTTGAAGAAGACCTGGTTGGCCAGGCGGCGGGTGTCGGCGTTGGACCTGTCGTAGAGAGCGACAGGATTCCCGGCCAGGTGGAGGGCGTCGTCAATGAACTGGCGGCACTCGGTGTAGTCCTCCGACAGGATCGTCAACTCGGATTGGACCACCTCATGGGTCCGGTCCGATGCCCAGCAGTGCGCTTGGAGGACTGGCCGACCCTGGAACCGCAACTCCTCGCCGCCAACGGCCTGGAGGCCACGAACAGGATCCTCAGTCGAACCGATACCACGGAGGAGCAACTGCTGAAGTACATGGCCGGCCACAAGACCGCCGCCGGGCCCGGCGAGACAGGCGCGGCTCTCAAGCCCGAGGCGCGGGCGAAGCTCTCCGTGGCGGTGACCCGGGCACGCCACAGCGTCGGGATAATGACCAACTCGCGGACAACCAAGTCGAACCTGCCGTTCTGGACGCCAGCCCATCGCTTCCAGGATTGACTGACTTACGCCTTGGGTTGTCGATGGCGCCGCCGGCTTTCCCCGGCCGGCTTCCCCTCTTTCAGAGGCTGAGTTCGCTGTGGGATCCGACGCGGATGAGGCGGATGGTGTCCAAGTCCGGCCTCGAGTAGATCAACACCAGGTCCGGCTTTAGGTGGCAGTCGCGGCAATCCTGCCAGACACCCCCAAGCGCGTGGTCGCGGTATCTGCCTGGTATATCGGCGTCGGCGCGCAGCAAAGCCAGCGCCGCCAGGAAATCCGCGTCGAAAGTGGCACGATGGCGCCCCCGCAACTCCCGCTTCCGGTCCTTCTTGAACTGGGAAGTTGCCTCGACCTCCCGCTCAGTCGTCCGCATCCAGGTAGTCCAGAAGGGCACCCGTGTCGGCAAACCTGGGCAGGCCTCCCCGGCGGGCCTGGCGGATCGCCGCGACGGTTTCCGCGTTCGGCGCCAGCGGCTCGAAAGGCAACGCCTTGTCCGCCGCCACCCTGGTCAGAAGCATCCTGAAGGCGTCAGAGACCGTCAGGCCCATCGCGGCCAGCACCGCCCCGGCCTCATCTTTCACGTCGGCGCTGATTCGCGCCCTGACAACAGCGTTCGCGGCCACGTCCGCCACCCCTCTTCTCCTCTTGGGCCACAGTGTAGCTCACCACCGTGTCCTTCGCAAGCCAACGGCGCGCCTCAGACGCTTTGAGCGCGAACGCTTGGCCGGCGCCACGCAAGAATTCGGCGCGAAGAGCCCCCGAGCGAGGCGCCTCGCCCTCCACGAACTTGCGGCCTCGGCTACCCTGGAACCGCCGACCAGACCCGCAAGTTCCCACGCTACCGGGGTTCAGAAATGCTGAACTTGCGGGATGTCCACCAAACCGACATACGCGGCCAGCTATCCGAGGAAATGTTCAGTTGAATATTTCGCCGGTCAGCTGGAGTGAAGGAACCCCCGCTTTGCGGAGGTTCCGCGTCACGGTGGAGCGGTGCAGGTGGTACTTACGGGCGATCCGGCGCACGGACTCGCCCGCCTCCAAGTCAGCCAGGATCAGCGCCGCCAGTTCCGGGGTGATCGACGTTGCAGCTGTTTCATTTGGACCCGCCATCGGCCCCCGAGCGTCGGTTTCGGCTTCCTCCACGACCTCGACCGAGATACCAGAAATGCCGTCTGACAAGTACAGACGCACCTTGCCGACCCAGGGGTTGACGTTTGAGTCCCAGTGACGGAAGGACCCGTTTTGGCCATCGGCCGGGAAATCAAATGGCCACCCACAGGGAAGTCCCAATGGCCATTGACAGGGCAGCGCCTGGATCAACCGGCCCGCAAAGGAGAACACGCACTAAGTTCCCACAACCCATGTCGCAAACACCTTGAGGGGTTCCGGCCCCCTCAAGCGCGCCCGTCACAAGATCGCCGCCACGTTAGGAGGCTAAGCCGGATCGGCCGGCTGCGACCCGTCCGGCTCACTGTGAGCTGGTAGCCAATAGCGCCCGTTCCAAGGGACCGCGTAGACCGTCAGCGGCAGAGCGGGTAAAGGTCTCGGATAGATGGTTCGAGTCATGGTAAGCGATCACTCCACCGACAACAGGATGACACTGCGACACATCACAAATCAGATCGACTGGATCGTACCAATGGACCAAAGGAGAGCCCAGTGAAACCGCAGCATCATAAAGCGGATCCGCCCGCACCCAATCCCGCCTACTGCCGGCACAGGCGTCCGCATCATCGCGCTGAATCGCCAAGCAGTCAGGAATGTTGTACTCAGGCTCCGGCCCACGCCGAATCACGAGCACCGCAATACCCGCATCCAACAAGGCGCGCAAAGTGTCGCCGTACGCCTGGTACACAAGCTGAGAACGCTCTGCCGTAAGGTCATTCCACAGATCGTCGGTAGTTCGCGACGCCATGATCACCAAGTCCGGCCTCGAATCTAGTATTTGAGATAGGACCTGATCTGACCACCAAAGGCACTGTTCAGTCTCGACCGGATCCACGAAGAGTCTGGGAAAGTCAGTCGGGAAACATCCTCCCGTCAAGTAGGTTCGAACATCGAGAACTAACTCCTCCGCAAGAGCAGCCAGCGCTCCTAACCACTGGTGCATGTGTGAGTTCCCCCACACCGCGACCGACAAGCTTGCTCCAGGCGTGCCCCGGTCACACGTGGTGATGGAATTCGCTCCATGTTCCCACAGGCATTCTATTCTGGTCGACGGGAGGTCTTGCGCAGCAGCAGCAGGAGAGAGCAATAGCTGTTGGCTTGGCCGGCCTTCACAACTAGCGGCCAACCGTGCCCTGGCTCCAGCACAAGGCAGCGTCTCCGCAACGGCATGTGCCGAAGCTATCTCTCGCTCAAGACCCTTTGTTTCCGCGTACCAGAGGGTGCCGTCAAGCGATGTAATTGCCAGCATGCCCGCTATGGCGAACGCCAACGCCCGTCTCACCGGCCGGCCCACCGGC
>JAIRXP010000102.1 GCA_031268215.1 Bifidobacteriaceae bacterium
GCGGCAGCCTGTTCCGGGAGTTCGGATGTTTATCGCTTTCTATTATCCCGGAATGGGCTGTCCTATTGTTGGCGACGCGCCGCGACGCGCTTATAAGTCGAGTTTTGCATAAGCCTCAATATTCGCTAACGCTGCCACCAACCCAGCCAACCCAGCCACCACCAACAACAGTTGACCCAACCCCGGCACCCAACACAACACCAACGCCAACACCCCAGCTACCATCGCCACCAACTCCGCCACCCCAGCAATAAACGAAACCAATCCCTCCCCCCACCGATCCCACCACGAATCATTCAAACCATCCCCCGACACAACCCCCTCAATCCGATCCGTAGCCACCCCAGCCGCCCGATCCCGATCCGCCACCACACCCTCAACAACCCGACCCTGCACCACAACCCGCTCCCGACCAGCCACCATCCGCTCACGCTGAACTAACACCAACCGCTGATACCGTTGATAGTCATCCAACCGTTCCTGTGCTAAAGCCTCCCCAGCCCGCCGTTCGTAAACACCCACCAACCGTTCGGCTTCCGCAACCTCTGACGCTGCTTCCTTCGCGACCCGTAAAGCCCCATCCGCTTCGCTTTGAACCCGATCCAAAACCCGCCCATACGTAACCAACGCCCCACCAGCCTCCCGATACCGGCCCTCCGCCTTAGCAACATCATCAACCACCCGATCCCGGGCCTCCAACAACCCTTCAACCGACCGGGCATCAGACACCCCCGCCTCCAACCCCCGCAACAACCTAGCCGTCCTAGCGATAGCATCAGCTACCTTCAAATACCGTTCCCCACCCTCACACACCACCACCGGATCACCCGGAACCGGATCCCCACCCAAACCCAACACCTGCCAACCAGAAAACCTAAACACCCAAACCATCTCCTCCCACACAAGAACACGAAACAAAACCGAGCATAACCAACCCCCACCACCCAACCACCACACCAACCCCGGCACGGCCCCACCCCAGCGGCGCCACCCCACGGCCCCACTTCAGGGGAGTGCGTGGAGTGACGCCTGGGGGATCACGGGTCGGACTTGGGTGGCAGGTCAGGGTGCCGGTGGTTGACCGGACCGTGTTCGCATGAAGCGGCGTGTGATGTGTGTGGAGGCACCGCTGCGCTGTGGGCGGAGCACGGACCTTTACAAAAGCCCGCTGAAGATGCGGCGGGTAGTGCCCAGCTGGTAGCTTCGGCCCGTGAACCGATTCCAGCCATGGGCGCGGAGCGCCCGAATGCGTCGAATGTCCCAAAGCGTGCGGGCCTGACCCCTTCCAGCACAGTTAAGTAAAGGATCCTGGTCGCCCGGCGCGCACTCCGAAGCTAACCGCACTATTGACCAAGGACCAAACCATGAACCCAACCCAATCGCTGAGCGCGACGGTGGCGGACGGCGCCGTGGACGGCATCGTGCGCCAACCACTTGCGGAGCGGATTCCAGAACCAAACTCCGGGTCCGCTGTCCAACGGCCAACCAACCAGCCACGGGCTGCCCACTTGGCGACCCGATGTATCCACGGGACCGGCCCCTTGCCGGACGCGACCGGCGCCATCTCGGTGCCGATCTACCAAACCGCGACCTTCGCCCATCCGGCCGTTGGTGAATCGACCGGTTTTGACTACACGCGAACTGAGAACCCCACCAGGGCCGCCTTTGAATCAACCGTTGCTTCGCTCGAGTCTGGGGTTGCGGCGTTCGCCTTCGCCTCCGGCATGGCGGCCATAGCGACGGTGTTGGAACTGTTCAAACCCGGCGATCACATCGTTGTCAGTGCCGATGTCTACGGCGGCAGCCACCGCCTGTTCAGCCAGGTGTCAGCCAAGAACGGGCTGGCCTTCACGCGGGCCGGGAGTGACCAGGCTATAGCTCAGGCGATCACCCCGGCCACCAAAGCGGTTTTCATTGAGACGCCCTCCAACCCGATGATGCAGGTGATCGACATCGCCGCGGCTGCCCGCGCCGCTCATAAGGCGGGAGCGTGGCTGATTGTTGACAATACGTTCTTGACGCCGTATTTCCAGCGGCCGCTGGAGTTGGGTGCGGACATTGTGGTCCACTCCGCCACCAAGTATTTGTCCGGTCATAATGACACATTGGCGGGGGTTGCCGTGGCGGTTGACCCCGATGTGGCCGCCCAGATTGGGGCCCTGAGCAGCACTATTGGAGGAACCCTGGCGCCGTTCGATGCCTGGCTGGCGCTGCGGGGAGTCAAGACCTTGGCCGTCCGGCTGGATCGCCAGGCCGCCACCGCCCACGAGTTGGCGCACTGGTTGCGGCGCCACCCGGCCGTCCATGAGGTCAACTATCCCGGTTTCGCGGACCATCCTGGTTTCGCGGTCAGCCAGCGCCAGGCTTCGGGCTACGGGGCCATGATTTCGTTTAGGGTGTCCGATGCCGCCCGGGCCGTTAACGCCCTGAAGTCAGTCCGCATTATTCAGTTCGCGGAGTCCCTGGGCGGGACGGAGTCGCTGTTGACGTATCCGCTGACCCAGACTCACGCCGACGTGCCGCCGGCGGTGCGTTTGGAGGTGGGGATTGATGACCGCTTGTTGCGTTTGTCGGTCGGGTTGGAGGATGAGCGAGACTTGCGGGCGGATCTTGAACAGGCTTTGGCCAGTGGCTAGTGCCCTATCAGAAGGACCGGAGTTCGGGGCAGCACAGGCGACGGCAGCGACGGCGGTTGAGGCGGACGGGGGAGCCTGGTCTGAGTTCGAGGAGGTGATCCCCCGGGAGGGGACTGGCGCCCTTGGTCTTGCCCGCGCTCGTTATGGCATGCCCCCAGATGTCACTGCGCTGTGGTTGGCGGACATGGGGTTCAAGGCCCCAGCCCATGTCCGCCAGTTGCTGGCGCAGAGGGCGGAGCACGGGATATTCGGCTATTCGGTGCCCACTGAGGGGTACTACGACTCGGTCGGTTCGTGGTTCGCGCGCCGTCACAACTGGGAAATCGACCCCCGGCAAGCAGTCATTACCCGGGGCGTGGTCCATGCCATCTATCTGGCGTTGGACGTGCTGACTGAACCGGGGGACGCCGTGATTATTCAACCGCCGGTCTACCATCCGTTCTTCGAGGCGGTCCAACGGACCGGCCGCCAGGTGGCGGCCAATCCGCTGGTGGAGTCCGGGGCTGGCTGGGAGATTGACTTCGACAATTTTGAGGTCAAAGCCCGCCAGGCGCGGGCGTTTGTGCTTTGCTCGCCTCATAATCCGGTCGGAAGGGTGTGGACCTGCGCTGAACTGGAACGAATGGCTGAGATCTGCTTGCGCCATGGCGTCAGCATCATTTCTGATGAAATCCATCAGGACTTCGTTTATCCTGGCGCCCAGCACACGGTCACCGCTTCCCTGTCCCCAGAAGTGGATGCCGCCACCGTCACCTGCACCGCACCGTCCAAGACGTTCAATCTGGCGGGTCTGCAACTGGCCAATGTCTTCGCTGCGGACCCGGTGGTACGCCGGCGTCTGACCACTGCCTATACGCGTCAGGGCCTCAGCCAGCATCCGGCCCTTGGCCTGGCGGCCTGCGAAGCGGCCTATGGCCACCTGAGTGATCCGTGGGTGGATGGACTAATCGCCTATCTTGACGGCACTTTGGACCTGATTGGGGAATTCGTGGACCGCCGGCTGCCTGGGGTCAGTTTCACTCGTCCGGAAGGCACCTATTTCGCCTGGTTGGACCTGCGGGGGCTGGATGCTCCGCCCGCAGAGGTTGACCGCGCCATTGTGCATCAGGCAAAGCTGTGGCTCTCCGAAGGCAGTAGCTTTGGCGCTGAGGGCGCCGGTTTCAAGCGACTCAACGCCGCAGCGCCCCGCGCCGTCATCTCCGATGCCCTGGAACGCCTGGCCGGCGCCTTGGTATCTTGAGGTCTCGTTTCGCCGAGGTGGTTCCTGGATCGTGGCCGGTGGAGGCGGCGCGGTGCCGGGCACGCGCCAGGCGGGCAGACGCCTTTGCGGGAACGCCGGGAATCAAGATCTCGCTGCGCGACCCCGCTTTCTTGCCGCGGCTAAGCCCAAAACGAAAGCGACCAGTGCGGGGACCAACGCGAACGTGACAGCATTGAGTGGCTTGGGGGTCAGGATACTCAGAATCCAATAGCTGGCCAGCACCCCAACGAAGGGGATCAACACCCACTGTTTCGGGAGCTTTCCGATCCGGGACACGACCGAATCGCTTTCGCCGCCGACCCGACCGGCCTGCCACAGACCGTAGAACACAGCGCAACAACACATCGCTACGGCCCCGGTGACTTGAATCAACATGAACTCTGCCTCTCCCTACTTGCCTTCCATGACCAGGGCGTAACATGACCCAAGCCCGATCGCATCAAACAGAAGCTTGCCGCCCCCCTTGAATAGCTGCTGAACGTACGCCTGGTTGGCTTTCGACAGGCGGCTCTTGTCTTTCATGTATTGGAGCGCTGTCTTGAGCGCCTTTTGCATCCCTCCCAACTTGTCGACGGCCTTCTTGAGAGCGGCGGACTTGGTCATCGCTGACTTGATCTTAGTGATTCCCTTCGCCACTTTTGCCGCGGCCCCGCCGGGGAGGACATAGGTTCCGAGGTCGACTACACAAAGCGCTGTCGTGCCGACCCACCAAACCCACGTCGGGTCTGCGGTCACCGGGAAAGCTGTATTGAGGTCCGTCACTACTACCTGGGTCAGGCTGCCTCCCGTGACTTCGTAGTGCGTAGGCAGTGAACGGCCCACGCTGTCGACTGCCCAGGGCGCTGCTACGGAGCCGATTTCCTGGAGCTGGCTCGCAACAACAGTCTCTGCCTCCGGAATCGCAGCCAGCCGCTCCCATTGACGATCAGTTATGACGGTGTTCTCATCGAAGTCTCGCCCAAGGACTGCCTCCGCTGCTGCCGTTACTCGGCGCGCTTCCGAGTCTGGAACAGAGCGAGTCTCGACTTCGGCGAATATCGCGATCGATCCGTCCGGCTGCTGAATCAGTTCGGTTCCTTTGGGTAGATCGAGGGCGAATTCGATTCGGTCCGGTGCGTCCTCGGCTCCGAGGATCGCGATCATTTGCAGGCCGCCGAGCGTGGACACCATGTGGACGCGCAGGCCCCAGAAGTAACGCGAGTGGGACGCGCAATACCCGTACTGGGCGTATCGGGCCATATCAGAGCGTTGGACGGTCGGGCGGGAGCGTCCCGTCTCGACCGGAGTGGAGTCGACCACCCACACCCCGTCGGACCACTCGTCGCAGGACATGGCGAGTTGGCGCTGGACCC
>JAIRXP010000081.1 GCA_031268215.1 Bifidobacteriaceae bacterium
TTTACAAAGACGTCTGCAGAGGCTCCCCAGCCCCAAAGGCTCTACGCAAGAATTCAGCTAGTCTCAGCCGACCGCCCATACACACTGTGGGCCAACACGTTCCCGTTCTACTACGCCCCGTCCCATTCCGATGCGGAGATCGAGCGAATCCTGGAGGAGGCCACCAAACGATGAAGACCGCCATTTTGGCTGTGGATCGGTTCGGTCGCGGTCATGATTGGCTTGCTGGATGGCGGCGGGGTGTGGAGGCAGCCGTCTCGGCGGTGAACACGGCACCTGTCCCGGATCTGACTCCGGGCAGCGAGTCCAGATCACCCAAGGAGGGTGGGGCCTGCACTAGGCGTTCGAGCCAGCCAAAGCGTTGGCCCTGGCGCAGCGTCTGGATCAACCGCCCTCAAAGAAGAACACGCAGACACCAAATCCCCACAACTCATGTCTCAAACAGCTTGACAGGCTCCGCCGCCTAATCACCGCGCATACGACCGTTCGCTAGCCATTGACATACTGCTCAATAGCCGCCGCCATCTCATCCAGCTCTGACTTGTGTGCGGCAATGAAACGTTCCTGCGACTCCCGCAGGATCTCCAGCACGCGGTCCACGTAGCTGGTCTCCTCACGGCACTTAAAATCTGCTACCGCAATATCAATCTCCCTCGGAGTCCCTGTCAAAGACTGGTACTCCGCCGTTGCCTGCTCCGGCTTGAGCCAGTAGTCCCCGTCGGGGCCGGAGTCGACCGCCGCATTCCAAGCACTGGAAGGGCCAACCAGAGGGCCCGGGATCATAATAGACTCGCCTTCGTTCAGGGTCCGTATGTCAATAGACTCAGCCGACGGCACTACTGCCACATTATGCGGTCCCTCCCTGATGAAACACTCCAACCACTCAGCGTCAAGAGCATCAACCTCTGCTGCCTGAGGGAACCCTCCTCCAAATAGCCTTCTGCTGACCGCTCATACGGATCAGCCAGGTCCCAGAGCAGCTCAATTAGGCCCTTGTAGGTTGTCTCAACCGGAGGTTCGCCCAACGCCACGAGCGCGGGATAGGGATGCGCTTCCCAGGCCCTGCCCATGCAGCCGCCCATCTCTGGAGCCGCCACCGTCTCGTAATCAGCCAGGTCATAAGCGGCGAATTCGGCTCCCATCAGCGCCACATCATATTCATGACGGGCTTGGGGGCTCAAAGACTCAGCATAATCCGCGTTCGGATCCGGGGCTGGAGAGGCCTCAGGATCAGCCTGAGAGGCGCCGGGCCATTCGGTGGTGTTTGGCGACAAACGGCCATAACCGTACTGCTCTACAAGAGCGAGATCATCCGGCAGCCACGGCACCTGCAAAGTAGACGGCGCACCCCCGGCGATGTCGCTCGGGCCATCCGCGGCCGGCGCAATATCCTTTGGGTAATACTCGAACCCCTCCCCCTTCATGCATTCGGCGATATCTTCCTCCTGTTTAGCCTCCCACTCTCCGCCGGTCGCAGACGCTAACTCAACCGGGCGTAAGTTCGCTTGGTTCACCAGGGCAAAGTAATAGTCCAAGGGCATTTCCGGACGGTCAATCCAGCGCTTGGCCTCGGGGAACCCTCCCAGTCGCTCTTGCTCCCCGGCCCCTTCCGGCGGCGGGGTACCGTCGCCTGACTGACATGCGCCCAAGCCCAGTCCACCCAGCGCGAGAACGGCACCCACCGCGAGGACGCGGCGAACAACCCGTACACCGCCGGCCCGGCCGCAGAAGGTGGCCCGCCGACATGCAGGAACATCGGTCGGTTCGCGGCGACCGTCAGCCATAGTTATAGGCATAAACAGCTAGAGCCACCATTCCGTTAGTCCCGCTGCCGATCTTAACGGTCAGCTTGTGGCCGGGGAACGGGCTGCCTGACGGGTCTATGTGGTCTTCTCCGAAGTACAGAGCATCACGGCTGGCGGGGCCATATGAGCCATCGTCAGTCCCGTAGGTGAAGGCCTTGTCCTTCTGGAATTGTCTGAGCGCTGCGTAGGTCCTCGCGCCGAAGGTACCGTCGATTCCCCAGTTGTTGGCCGCCAGCGCCGCGCTGCCCACGAGTAGGCCGGCGTGCCTGTACTTCTCGGCGCCTTTCTTGAGGTCATAGTCCGTGAATGCGAGAGCGTTCTGCACCGCCCGCATACCGCTACCCGAGTCGTACTTGGGGTAGTTTCTGGCGATGCAGTTGTTGCTATTGGCGGAGGAGACCGGCACCATTGGCGACGTACCCCAGGTGAAACTTCCCCTTTAGAGGTCCTTTGCTGGCAACAATGGTTCTCTTGTAGGTCACGGCTGAGGTGGAGGAGACGCATGGCGGCGGACCACCCGTATCCGCGGCGGCGGGGTTGGGTTCGAGGGCCCCGCCCGCGAAAACGGTAGCGCTGAGCGCCAGCGTGGAGAGCAGCATTGTCGTCACTTTCCGTGGTCTTGTCATCGAATGACCCTTTCGTCATTTCACGGGGGTAACAGCCCAAGCACGGCCTGGCCAGGCAGAGACCAGAAGGTAATGGGCTGTCAACGGCATCCATCTTGAATCCCGCAGAGCAAGGCTATAGGGGGGCACATGAGTCAATCGCTCGACGTGCCTCCCGTAGCTTGAGTGGGAAGCTCCCCGGATGCCAGGCGATGGACAGGGCGCAGATCCCGGCAGCGCCTTGGAGGAAGCTGTCGCCCCTCGGGCGCTCGGCAGATTTCGTGCGCGCCGACAATCTCCCACGAGGAGTTCCGCGGCGGGTCGCGCCACTGTTGGCTGGGGTTTCCCGCCGGGTGGGGGCGTCGTTCACGGGGCGTGTCTTCCTGTCCGGACCCCAATTCGCCAGGCGGCGGGTTCCGGGTTGGCCTCCCGCTGAGCTTGCGGTGACACCTGGGTCGGGGTAGCTATCAGGTCGACGATGACGACGGAGCAGTTGTCGCGCGCCCGTCCAGCGTAGATGGAAGAGGCGATCGCCTGGGTAATCTGGTCCGGCGGCCGTCCGGCCGAACACAAGTCCCGCAACACCGACGGGCTGAGTGTGTCCCACACGCCATCGGAGCACAATACATACCGTTCAAGGCCACCGGCGTAGGGTCGCGGCCAAGTGTGGGCGTCTATCCGGTTCGCTCCTCCCAAGGCCTGGGTGACGGCATGGGAATTGGGGTCCTCGGTGCGGTCGTCAACACTGAGCTGATCCATGTGGCCGTCAATCACGCGGTAGATCCGGCAGTCACCAACGTTGGCTATGACCAGCCCGGCCGGGGTCAGCGTTAGCAGGGCCACCGTAGCGCCCATGGCGGGAGTGTTCCAGGCTTGTCCGGCCAGGGCTATCCGTATGGAAAGGTCCTCGAACCAGGCGTCCATTTCTCCGGGTTCGGTAGTTAGTGGAGCGTTAGTTAGCGCGTTGGCGGCGACGGCAGCGGCTGAGTCGCCCCCGGCGTAGCCGCCCATCCCGTCAACTACGGCGACCCGCAGGCCCGTTGTGGGGACGGAGCCCGTCCAGGACAGCGCCGTCCCGCTGTTGGCCGTGACAGCGCCGGCCACCACGATGGCGTCTTGGTTCTGTGACCTGGTGGGACCGGTTTCGGTCCGGCCGCAGACCTCGGCGGTGACGGTGTAGAACGTGCCTGCTGTTCGGGGCTGGCTCATGGTTCTTCTTCTGATGCGAGGGTGAGCGCCAAGCCTTGGGCGGTACGGACGGCGTTTTCACGGCGGCGCAACTCCTCCGCTGAGACTACTGAATACCCGTAGCCCTTAGGTCCACTCACTTATGTCTCCAGTCCATTAGCCGCCCCGTGCTCAAGTGGTGAATAGGCGGCGGGGCGCCGGCCCGTGCCTGACATGGCCAATCCTAACGAAGCGGAGGGCCTTAGCCGTGCGCCTGGGCATTACGGTGTTTGGTAAAGAGGAGTAACCAGGAGGGAACGTATGGGCGCGGGTATGGCCATTAGGGCACGATGCCGCCCGCGCCAGCGGGTGGACTGGGCAGCCTGGGCGTTGGCGGGGGTTGGGCTTGGCGTCTATCTGGTGCTGACGTTGGCTCAATGGCACCGCCAAGTGTCGCCGTCACTGGACTTGGCGATCTTTGAACAGGCGGTCAAGGGCTACGCCAGCTTCGGGCCGCCAGTCGTGGATCTGAAGGGCCCGGGCGTGATCCAACTTGGTGACCACTTCTCCCCCGTCCTGGTTCTGCTGGCCCCTTTCTACCTGCTGTTTCCTTCTCCGGTGACCTTGCTGGTGGCTCAGTGCTTCCTGGTCGCTCTATCGGTGGTGCCGGTGGCGACGGTGGCGCGGCGGCGCCTGGGCGGCTGGCTCGGGATCTGTGTTGGGGTGGCCTACGCCTTGTCCTGGGGCCTGCAGACCGGCGTGGACGCCCAGTTCCACGAATACGCCTTCGCGGTGCCCATGCTGGCGTTCGCCTTGGCGGCCGCTTTGGACCAGCGTTGGCGGGCCGCTGCCCTGTGGGCGGCGGCCACGCTCACCGTCAAGGAGGACATGGGCTTGACGGTGCTTGCCTTCGGTGCCGTGATGGCGGTCCATGGCTGGTGGCGTCAGCGGCAGGGCCGGGCCGGCGGCGGAGCGCCGGGCTGGGTAGCCCGCCGAACACCGGGCCAGGGGGCACCGGCGCTGGGCCAAGAGGCACCGGGCCCGGAAACACCACGAACGTGGCGCTCCGAATTCCGCATTGGAATGGCGTTGACCGCCGCCGGCGCGCTGGCCATGATCCTGATTTTGGGAGTCGTCATCCCGGCGTTCCGCCACGGCGATTGGTTCTACTGGGAGAAACTAGGCGGCAATGGCGGAGCGCTTGGTCTCATTGTTGGAGTGCTCAGCCCGCCCATCAAGCTGCGCACATTGTTGCTGGTAACCGCTGTGGTTGGGGGCGCCTGCTGGTTTTCCCGCTGGAGCTTGGTGGCCCTGCCAACATTGGCTTGGCGCTTCGCTTCAACTGACCCGGCGCATTGGGGAACCACCTGGCATTACTCAATGATCTTGATGCCGGTCATCTTCCTGGCGGCGGTGGACGCTTGGGGGCGTTGGAAGCGATCCAAACGGGTGTGGGTGCGGGCCGTGCCGCCTTTGATGGTGGCCGTGATCACGGCCTTCGCCGTGGTGGCGCTCTGGTGGTTTCCGCTTGGTGGCCTCTTCAATCCCGCGACCTACCGGGCGCCCACCCGGGCGGCCCAGGTCTCAGAGGTCCTGGAAGCGATTCCGCCAGGCTCAACTGTCGCCACTGACCGTGGCCTGGTGACCCGCCTGGCCACCGATTATACGGTCTACTGGCTGGGCGATTACGCCAGCGAAGTCCAGCCGGATTATGTTCTGATCGACCCGGCCAGTGGTTGGCGGGTGGACCCGGGCCCGGTCGAGGCCTACGCCGAATCGGTCTATGGTGGCCGCTACGAGCCGGTGGGCGGGATTGGGCCGCCCAATGATCCTTGGGCCTACCGGCTGGCGCGCCGCCTGCCCGGATGAACTGGCTAGCGGGTCCGCCGCCCGGATAGGGCCCGGAGCCCGGCGGCCAGAGTGGTGGCCCAGGCGCGGGCGCGAATGATCTCGCCGTCCTCCAGAGGGCCGGCGTAATCCGAGACGTAGAAGGTGGCGCCGCGCCGGACGTTGGCGAAGCCGGCGCGGCCCATCAGTCGAGCGGCCGTCTTGGCGGCTGTCGAGGGCATGAAGCCCGTCTTCAGTGCCGTGTCAACGGTCACCACCTTCACGTCTGGGGCCGTTGGCAGGGCGGCGATCCATTCCCTCAGCCCGTATTCTTCGGCGCCGGAAGAACCGCGCTGGCGGGCGCGCTGGCGGGTGTGGGTGCGCGGCAGCGAGTAATCGTGCGTTGGCGCGGCCAGGATCAGCAGGCCGGTGTCCTCTGGCACCGAACTGGGAGCCTCCCCTACGTCCAGTGACTCGACCGCCATGGCGTCATCCGAGGCCAGGGCCTGGGCGATCGCCTCCGCCAGAGCCGTGGTATTTCCAAAGCAAGATTCGGTAATGATCAAAGCCGTCATAGGATTCCTCCTCAAGTGAAGGTAAAGAACTGGCAGGCCCAAGTAAATAGAGGCCGTGCTTCGTCTGCGGTAAAGTGGTGGTTCATCTCAACAGGTGGGACCGGCGAGCGATGTAAAGTGGCCGGTATGCGGGTGTTGATGGCTGGTGCCTCGGGCCTGATTGGCCGGGCGCTAAGACGGCATCTGCTCCTAACCGGCCATGAGGTCCGGGCTCTGGTCAGACATGAAGCCACCACCGAAGGTGAATGCCGCTGGACTGGCCGCCCGGGGTCAGTTCCCCCACAAGCGGTTGCCTGGGCCGATGCCGTAGTCTCACTTTCCGGCGCACCTATCGCCCGCCTCGTCTGGACTAAGGAATACCGCCAGCGGATCATGTCCTCCCGCGTCGATGCGACCAGCGCTCTAGCCGTCGCCATTGGTGGATCCGCCCGCCCGCCGGCGGTCTGGGTATCCGCTAGTGCCACTGGTTGGTATGGCAATGACACCCGTCCCACAGGGCCGGGCGGACATGTGGAGCCGCTGACGGAGAAGGCCGGGTCCGGCACAGGTTTGCTGGCCGCCGTGGCGCGCGGGTGGGAGGCGGCGGCGTTGCCGGCCGCCTCCGCCACCCGCCTGGTACGGGTGCGTACGGGCGTGGTTCTGGCTGCGCAAGGTGGCTTGTTGCCGCCGCTGATCACGATGGCCAAAGCCGGGCTAGGCGGCCGTTTCGGCACGGGCCGCCAGTACTGGCCCTGGATTTCGCTCCAAGACGAGGTCCGGGCCTGGGGATTCGCTCTAGAGCGGGAATCGCTGTCCGGGCCAGTGAACCTGGTTGGTCCATCTCTGGCGAGTGCCGGTCAGATCACTCGGTCCGTGGCCGGGCAACTGGGCCGGCCGCATTGGCTGGCGCTACCATCCAGTCCGCTGAGGGCCGTTCCGGGTGGCTCGGCCTCAGAACTGATCCTGGCCTCACAGCCAATCCGGCCCGCGGTCCTCCAAGCCCATGGATTCCAGTTTCTTGACCAGACCGTGGACCAGGCTATCCGGGCCGCATTGAATCCCTGAACCGGCGTACACCAACTCTTGGCCGGCCCAGGGCCGGCATAATGACGCCGGTCAGGACTCTTCGGGATCTGGGTCGGCGCTGGGATCGGGGTGAACGGCATCGGCGGCGGCCTTCTTGACCGCTCCGGAAGCCTTCTTGACCGCGCCAGTCGCCTTCTTGGCCGCGTCCGTCACCGCTTTGACAGCGTGACCAGCGGCTTCGCCTACGGCCTCTGCGGCGTCACCGGCGGCATCGGCGAAATCCTCTTCCGGCGCCGAATCGAAGTCATCCCAATCCTCTTCCGCCCACGGATCAGTGACCGGCCTTGTCTGGCGCCACAGCCAATAGCCAACGCCGGTCGCGGCGGCTCCGGCCAGGCTCCAGATGATGATCTTGCCGGCCCGGCCCTTCTTCGCCTTCTTGACGGGCTCAGCGGCCGCACCAGCGGCGGCGCGGGCGGCCGAATCGACCGCCGCGACAATGGCTGGAAGAGCCCGTTCGACTATGGCGTCGCGGGCGTCATCGACCCTTGGCGCCAAGGCGCGGGCGGCCTCCTCAACCTTGGGAGCGGCAGCGGTAATGCCTTTGCGCCAGGCGGCCTCAACCCGGGGTGAGGCCCATTCCCAGGCCGCGCCTAACCGCGGACCAGTCTTGGTCGCCAGTAGTTCGCCTACATTAGTGGCGACAGATTTGGCCGTACCGGCCAGACCCGCACCGGCGGAAGACAGCGGCGAGTCCTCAAACAACCGCTTGGTACGGCGCAGGCAGCTAAAGCAATGGGAGCCTAACTTGGCCATGGGATTCTCCTTAGAATCTGTCAAGGCGTTGCCCGGCATGGCAACATGCTTATCCAATGCTAGGGCCATCTTTGACCGGACTGGTGCGACCGCGGGGAGTTTGTCCGTTCCGCGGGGTCCGGCGAGCCGGTCCAGTTAGGCCGCGCGACGTGGCAAAATGGCCAGATGCAAGCGATTCTTCACACTTCCGAAGGTGACATCCATTTCGAGCTATTTGAGGACACAGCGCCCAAGACAGTGGCCAACTTTGTCGGTCTGGCGCAAGGCTCGAAGGCCTGGCAGGACCCGGCGACCGGCCAAAGCGGGCAAGGGCCGTTCTATGACGGCGTGATCTTTCACCGCGTCATAGACGGCTTCATGATCCAGACCGGCGACCGTCTGGGCACTGGCACTGGTGGCCCAGGCTACCAATTCGACGATGAAATAGTCCCCACCCGCACCTTCACTGAGCCCTACCTGGTGGCCATGGCCAACGCTGGCGTCAGACTGGGGCATGGCACCAACGGGTCGCAGTTCTTCATCACCGTCTCCCCCACCCCGCATCTCAACACCGCCCACACCATCTTTGGACGGGTGACCGATGCGGCCTCGCGCGGCGTGGTGGACGCTATCGCGACCACTCCCGTGGGCCGCAATGACCGTCCCGTCCAGCCCATCACAATCAATTCGGTCGAAGTCCTGCCGTGAGTGAACCCGCCGGGCCGGGGCCGGCGGGTGAGTCAGTTTCGCACTGCTACCGTCACCCAGGCACCGAGGCGTATGTGCGCTGCCAGCGTTGCGGCCGGCCGGTGTGTCCCAGATGCCAGGTGCGGGCCGCGGTCGGGGTCCAATGCCCGGACTGTGTCCACCAGGCTGCGCGGCGGATGCCCGTGGCCCGTTCAGCCTTGGGAGCGCCGGTCAGCGGCGGCTATCCGGTCATCACCATCGCCGTGATTGGCCTGTGTGTGGCCATGTACATTGGCCAGCAGGCCAGCGGCGACCAGTGGAGCCTGGACCTGATGTTCCTGCCAAGACTGGCGTGGTACGAACCCTGGCGCATAGTTACGGCCGCCTTCATGCACGCTTCGATAATTCATCTACTACTCAACATGTACGCACTCTGGGTAGTCGGCAGTTTCATGGAACAGCAGTTGGGCCGGGCCAGGTTCCTGTCCGTCTACCTTGGCTCTGCCCTTGGCGGCCACGTCATGATACTGATCTACTTCAGGTTGTTCGACTACACCCAAGCTGGTGCCTACACCGGCACGGTGGGAGCTTCCGGAGCGATCTTCGGTTTGTTCGCTGCCACGCTGCTGAGCGCTCGCAAACTGAGGGCCAACGTCTCCGGAATAGCCATGGTGATTGGCCTGAACCTGATCATCAGCTTCACTGTGCCCAACATCTCTTGGCAGGGGCACCTTGGCGGATTGGTAACCGGCGGCCTGATGGCCCTGGCCATAGTCTATGCGCCGCCGGCAAGGCGGCGGTTGTGGGCTGTTCTGGCCCCCACGGCGGTGGTAGTTCTGACGGTCCTGGTGATGTACTTGACGGCGCCGCCATCGGGGCCAAGGGCGTCCGCCGGAAGCCTCCACCCCGGTTCAGTACGGGCCCTGGAAGCGCCTGCGGGGCCAGTGTCCGGAACCCCTCGGCTTGGCCCGGACTGGCCGCCGGGCCGCTGAACTGCTCGGATCGCCCAGGCCACTGGAACCGCCTTGTTTGCCCGGACGGACCGGCCCGGTTTTCCAGAGGAGCCTGTGGATAGACCGGGATCAAATGTGGAAAAACCCAGTCCCAGCAGGCCGCTGGGGGCCTGAACTGTGGATAACCGCCTGGGGCCAGGAATTACAAAAGTGTAGTTTTCCCCAGGCTTATCCCCACTTGGGGAGAACCGTCAACGCCAACCAGCGGTCATACCGAAGCCACCCAGGATCAGCCCAAACCCAACCGCCAGGTTCCAGGCCCCGAGCTGAGGGATCGGGTAGGCCGCCTGGGACAGGTAGTAGACCACGACCCAGACCAGGCCCACGAGCATCACAGCCACCATCACCGGCGCCCACCAACTAGGTGAAGCCTTGGGGGCCTTAGAGACCGGCGGGGCGATGTACGCCCGCTTCTTCTTGTGCCGAGTCCTTGATTCAGGCACCTTGTTCTCCCTCCGCGTTGGGCTCAGACCGGGCGCCGCACTGGCGGCGCGGACGAAATGAGCGGAATTGGCAGATATCTTGGTACAGCGTACTCAAATCACCGAGGGTAAGGGCAACTGGAGCGCATGCGATGGTTTCGCCGGAAGGCTTCTACACGCCAGGCCATGTCGGTTGGCCTGGTGGTAGTGCTGGCCGGGTGGCTGTTTGCGTGGAACGCAGGGTCGAACCGGGATTCGGACTTGCGGGACGCTCCGGGCCTGCGCGGCATGGTGACGGCGCGAGACCGTGAAGTCGAACAGCTCCAGGAACAGCAAGGCGAACTGGCCGTGACTGTCGAAAGACTGGTTGGCGCGGCGGCACCAAACGTGGCAGCCGCAGATGCTGAAGTCGCGATGGCGGCCGGCGCGGTGGCGGTCAAGGGCCCCGGCATAACGGTCACCCTCAGCGACGCGAATCCCTCCGCGGACATTCTGGCCGAACCGGGCTCCGCGGGCTCCGACCTTCTGGTTCATCAGCAGGACATCGATGCCGTTCTCAACGCTCTGTGGGCAGGTGGGGCTGAGGCGGCGGCGGTCCAGGGCCACCGGCTGGCCTCCAACACGGCCATAAGGTGTGTTGGCAATGTCATTCTGGTTGGCGGCCGGGTGTACTCGCCGCCGTACTCGATCACCGCGATTGGGCCGGTCCGGGAGATGCACAACCGTCTCGACTCGGCTCCGCTAGTCCGCGCTTACCGCGAACGGGCTAGCCGGGTGGGCGCATCCTGGAGCACAGTAGATGAGGGAGAATTGACAATTGCCGGTGACCTGGCGGTGGGACCGGCGTTAAAGTACGCCAAGGCACTTGACCAAGAGGGTGCCGGGAGCCCATAGACTGGATTGAAGAATGACGCTTTCGCCAAACGAACCCGACCAGGGCCAAGCCCGGAACGCTCTGCGCTGGCGCCCGGTGAGCTTGCCACCGGCCGCCAGCCGTGGAGCCCAGGCGGCGCCTGGTGCCGTCACCGCGGGCCAGGCGGCCACAACCGGGGTGCTCCCTGCCGTGGATCCGGCCAGCCGGCCAGCCGGCGCCTCAGGGCGCCCCGCCTACGCGCCGGCCTACGGGGGCGGAACGGACGGTCAGGGCCCCCCGGCCCGCGCCCCCCGTCGGGGTCAGGCCCCGGCTGACCAGAGGCACCGTGGCGCTGCCGCCGTTGGCGTGATTGGCGAATTACTGATCACCTTCGGAGTGATCCTGGGGCTCTACGTGGTCTGGGAACTGGTCTGGACGGACGTGGAGGCCAACGCGGAAGCGGACGCCGTGCGTGAGGAGATCATCGCTGACGAAGACTGGGTTGAGCCGCCGCCAGAAGCTCAATTGGCGCCCCATTACGATCCAGCGGTCAACCCACCCCCAGTTGATGAAGACCCACTGCCGGTGCCAGGCTTCGGCGAAAGCTGGGGAACTATTCATGTGCCACGTTGGGGTCTGGACTACAACGTGCCGGTGGTGGAAGGCATCCACAAGGAGAAGATCCTGAATAAGGGTCTGATCGGCCACTATCCACTCACCAAGGGACCCGGTGAGGTCGGCAACTTCGCGACCTCGGCTCACCGCACCACCTACGGTAAGCCCTATAACCGGGTGGCCGAGTTGGTCGACGGCGACTCGATAATAGTGGAGACCTCTCAGTACTACTTTGTCTACAAGGTCTACGGCCGGGAGATCGTCTACCCGGAGGCCACGCGGGTTGTCTGGCCGGTTCCAAATGAGGAGGGGGCTGTGCCAGTCAAGCGGATCATGACTCTGACGACTTGCCATCCCATGTTCTCCGCGAAGCAGCGCTACATCATCTGGGGCGAGTTGGCCTACTGGGCCGACAAGACCGAAGGATCGCTCGAAGAATTGATCCCGGAAGGGTAGGACGCAGGATGTACGGATGGTTATGGCGCCACGCGCCGGGCCCCTGGTGGGTCAGGGTATTCTTGTTCGCCGCGGCCGCCGCGGCGGTGCTGGTGATTTGTTTTACAACCTTCTTCCCCTGGGTCTCTCCGCTGCTGCCGTTCAATAACGTCACGGTTGATGATCCGGCCAGCCCGCCGCCGGCCAGCCCCACTCCGACCCAATCAGTTGAACAGAGCCAGCCCGCCGGCTGATGGGCCGGGTCGCCGGCGCGGCAAAGGCCGGAAGACTGTCACGATCAACCGCGAGGCTCCCGGTCTGGCCTGCCCTTAACGCTGCGGGCTACGGCCCATTGGGGTCTTTCCCAAGTGAGACAATCAGCGAAATGTTGGACCCGACCGCGGCTCTGCCCCCTGCAGCCGGGTTTGTTCCAATTACCTGGCCAGCCGGTATTTCTGGGGAATAGCCCTGCGTCTCAGTAACGCTGAATCCCATGGCCTCCAGGTCGGCTCGAGCCGCCGCCGGTTGCTTCCCCTGGACGTTGGGAATGATCTTAACCGTCTGATCCGAAGACCCCGTGGAAATGTAGACATTGACCGGGTCTTTCTGTTTGACGGTTTGTTTCTCTCCTGGGTCCAAACGGGTGACTACGCCCTTAGGCTGATCAGAGTTCGTGTCCTCGATAATTGAGCCAAGTTTCAGGCCGGCATCTGAGATCTCGTTGCTGCAAACATCCTGGGTCTTCCCGACGCAGGAGGGCACCACAGTCATACCGTTGGACACCTTGAGCGTTACCTCGTCACCTTTGCTGACGGGAGTGTTAGCGGGTGGATCTGTTTCGACCACGCGGCCCTTGGGAACTTTGGGATGATTCACTGACTCCTGGTTCATATTGACTACGAGGCCGACCTCCTCCAGTAGCTCGCCGGCTTCCTTTGGGGTCTTGCCTGCGACCTCTGGGACCGTCGTCTCGGCCTTGCCCAGCGACACAATGTACTGGACCGTGGAACCCTTTGGCGCCAACTGCCCGGATTCCGGGTCAAAACGAATGACCATGCCCTTTGGCACTGTGTCGTGGTTCTCCGGGGTGCCTTGCTCGGGCTCGAAATCGTGTTTCCTAAGCAGCGCCTCCGCGTCGGGGACAGTTCTCTTGTCTGGGTCCAAGCTTGGCACCGGGACCTGCTCGGCGGTAGGAGACGGGCTCGGATCGGGGCCAGCCTCCGACTTGGGCCGGAGAGCGAAAATGACCACAATGATCAGGACTAGGGCCACCACCCCAGCGATTACAGAGATCAAGACTGTCCGCTTGCGTTTGGCCGCGGCCTCATCCGCGGCTACATCCCCGGATTCCGGCAAGATCCCGGCGTTGCCGAACGCCTGAGTATTCGAGGTCGGCAAGGAGGGAGGGAACATAGCCGGCGGTACGGCCGCCATGGTTGTGGCGGAAGTGCCGCCCAACACCTGGGTCGCGTCACCCACCGGAATACCCACCGGCGGCGCCGAAACGCGACCGCCGCGCTTCGAGGATTGGAGATCGGCTAAGAATTCCGATGCCGTCGAATAACGATGGTCGCGGTCTTTAGTTAGCGCCTTGAGGACTATCTGGTCCAAGACCTGCGGCACATCTGGCGCGTAGGTTGAAGGCGGGACGGCATGCTCGCGGACATGCTGGTAGGCCACCGACACGGCGGAATCGCCCTGGAACGGTGGCCGGCCGGTGAGCAGCTCAAACAGAACGCAACCGGTCGAATACAGGTCGGAGCGGGCGTCCACTGTCTCTCCCCGGGCTTGCTCCGGTGACAGGTACTGGGCGGTGCCAATTACCGCCTGAGTCTGGGTGACGGCCTCGGATGTCTCCGCCAGAGCCCGGGCGATCCCAAAGTCCATGACCTTGACCTGGCCGGAAACCGTCAACATGATGTTGCCCGGCTTGATGTCTCGGTGGACTATGCCGGCGTGGTGGGCGTACTGCAGGGCGGAGAGAACTCCAATGGTGATATCGGTAGCTTCGTCGATGGGCAGCGCGGCGCCATCGTGCATCAACTCGCGTAAGGTGTGACCCTCCACGTACTCCATGATGATGAACGGAAAGTGATGGGTGCCGCCGTTGGCGTCCGTTACTACATCCTCGCCGGTGTCGTAGACCGAAACGACGGCCGGATGGTTGAGTGAGGCGGCGGCTTGGGCTTCGCGCCGGAAACGGGTCTGGAAGGAGGGATCCCGCGCCAGATCAGACCGCAGGAGCTTGATCGCAACGGTTCGCCCCAGGCGTGCGTCGCGACCGACATGAACTTCAGCCATACCGCCCCGGCCGATCAACTCGCCGACCTCATAGCGGCCGGCGAGAATCCGTGGAGTGAAATCCGCCACCGATCTACCTTTCCGTGATTGGGCCCAATCCGGGCATCATGCTAACTATACTTACTGCTCCACCCGGGTTGTTACCTCTACGACCCAGTAGGGCTTGCTGAACTGAAGAGGTTCCTGGTCATCATGTTCGGTCTCCCAGACACTCATCACGATGACCGTCACAATCGCCGCCGCGGCGGCCACGGCTACTACCGCCAAGATCCAGCCCCAGCGGATCCGCCGGCCAAGTATCCGCCTGCCTGAGCCCCTTCGCCCGCCTGAGCCGCTCTCCCCGGGGTTATCAAACGAACTCACGGCCAGGGAGAGTTCCGATGCCGACGGCAACGGATACCCGGGGTAGTCCGGTTCCGCGACGGGCGGCAGAGGCATCGTCGGACGGCGGGGCGGCCCTGCCCGGCGCTGGCCGCGGACCAGAGCTTGATCGGTGTCACGGTGGTCCGCTTGGGGAGCCGGATATCGCGGCCCGATCTCCTGATCCCGGTCCTCTTGGTGGTCTAAGTCCCCTGGTTGCTCCCAGTCCTCATCCGGTCCCCAGTCTTGGCGCTGTTGCGCCCCTGGCCGGAGGCTATGCGGCCGGTCTTGGTCCCACTCCTGGTCCGGTGGCGTGGTCTGTACTCGTTGCCAATCTCCAGCTTCTTCCCAGTCCTCATCTGGGCCCCAGTCTTGACGCTTAGGAGCGTTCTTAGTCTGGTCCCGGTCCGTGGGCGGTCGCGGTGCCGGCTGCGCCGGGACCGGGGCCGGCAAAATGGGCTCCAGCGGCACAGGTGCCATCAGGATAGGTTCGGCTGGCGTGGGGTCCCGAACGATGGGTTGCATGGGCACGGGACTCATCAGCCTTGGTTCGGCCGGCGGATAAGCGGGAGCAGACCGGGGGTCGCCCATGGGCTCCGCCGCTCCCCAGGCCGGTCCTTGCGGGAGGGACTGGAGATCAGCTGGCACCGTGGGTGGCATCAGGGCGCTGGTCGGAACGGAGTGCGATTCGGCGGTGTGATCGAGGTCCCGTGCGGCGGCCCGCCCCGGCGGGCGCACCAGCGAACCAGTGGTCCGGGAGACTGGGCTGCCCAACAAGCGCCCAGCCAGTTGCCGGTGAGTCTCCAGGACCTCACTGAGCAACCCAGCCAGTTGGGCGCCAGTGGGAGGCCGATAAGCGGGGTCCTTGTCCAGCAGTTGCATCACCAGCGCCGCCAGTGACCCTTCGACTGAGGACGGCAGCGGCGGCGGATCATCATTGACCTGGGCCAACGCGATGGCGACATAGTTGGCTCCGCGGAAAGGCCGGCGTCCAGCCAGGGCTTCATAGGCGATCACGCCCAGGGAATACAGATCGCCAGCTGGTGTGGCGGGATTGCCCAGCGCTTGCTCCGGGGCCAAGTATTGGGCCGTGCCCATGACCTTGCCGGTATCAGTCAGGGCCAATTGGCCCTGAGCGACCGATATGCCAAAATCGGTCAGCTTCACATGGTCGGACGGTCCCAACAGAATGTTGCCGGGTTTGACATCACGGTGGACCACGCCGGCGCTGTGCGCGGCGTGAAGGCCCAACGAGGCCTGGATCAATATGGGCAGCAAGCGCAGCGGCGCAATTGTCGCGTGCGCGGCCAGGACATCCGCCAACGACTGGCCATCGACGTACTCCATGACCAGGTAACCGGTGCCTTCGTATTCCCGGTAATCGTGGACCGTCGTGATATTTGGGTGATTGAGAGAAGATGCGTTCTGGGCTTCGATTCGTAGGCGTTGCAGCGAAGTCTGGTCCCCAGTGAACTCCGAGCGCAGTACCTTGACCGCGACAGGCATATCGGTGTGGGTATCATGGGCGCGCCAAACCTCGCCCATGCCGCCCACAGCGATCCGCGAGACTAGGCGGTAGCGGCCGTCCGCCAGCGTCAATCCGCTTTGGGCAATCATGGGAATGCCGACTTCAGAATGGAGGACACCATGGGCGCCACGACAGTGCCACCGGAGCCGGAGACGCCGGCTGGGCCGCCGTCTTCGACCACGACCGCCACCGCGATTATCCTGCCGTTGGCCTCACCAAAGCCGACGGTCCAAACATCAGGGGCCTGGCCCTCGCCTTTCTCTGCTGTGCCAGTCTTGGCCCCTACTTGTATCCCATCGACTCTGGCTCTGGTGGCCGTGCCGTCCTCGGCCACTTGAATCATCATGGCCTTGAGGGTGTTGGCCGTGGATGCGCTGATGGGCCGTTTCAGCTCGTCCGGGTTGGTCTTGGCGACGGTGCGCAAGTCGGCGTCGCGCTCAGTGCGGATTAGCTGTGGGTTCATCATGTGGCCGCCGTTGGCGATGGCGCCCACGGTCATGGCCATTTGCAGGGGCGTAACCCGGTCATCGAATTGGCCAATAGCAGCCATGGCGGTCTGGGGCTTGTCCATGTTCTTGGGGAAAGTAGACGGCCGGACGTACACCGGGATCCGTAAGTCCTGGCCAAAACCGAAGCGCTCGGCTTGCCGCGTGATCGCATCTTGGCCAAGTTCCATGCCCAACCAGCCAAAGGCGGTGTTACATGACACCTTCAGCGCGTCGGCCAGAGTCATCTTGCCGGAAGCGGAGCAACTTGATTCGCCGAAGTTTGTCAGCTTGGCCGTACTGCCTGGCAGGTCCAGGGCCTTGGGCGCTTCGAGTTCGGTGTTGGAATCGAACCGGCCTGATTCAAGTGCCGCGGCAGCGGTGATTAGCTTGAAAGTTGACCCCGGTGCGTAAAGGTTGCCGCCGATCGCCCGGTTGAAAAGGGGATGAGTTGGATCGTTCTCCAGGCGCGCGTACTCCTCTTGGACGGCCTTCGGGTCATGGGCGGCGAGCTTATTAGGGTCGAAGGTAGGTTTGGACACCATCGCCAAGACTTCGCCGGTCTTGGCGTCCACGGCCACTGCGGCTCCCCTCGAATCGCCAATCGCGCTCGAGGCGGCGTCTTGGATAGCTGGGTCAATGGTCAGCTCAACTGCCCCGCCGGTTGGCTTCTTACCGGTGAAAATGTCTTGAATGCGGGTCCAGAACAGGGAATCAGCCGTACCTTCAAGGAGTTGGTTGGCGGTCAATTCCATCCCTGAGGGCGGCCCGATCACCGACACGTAACCGGTGACTGGCGCATAGAGTTCCCCATTGGGATAGACCCGCTGGTAGGAATAGTCGTCATCGACCCGGTCCGACTTCGCCAGGATGTCGCCGCCGGTAGTGATGATGAGGCCGCGGTCGCGGTCGAAGGAGTTGTAGAAGGTCCGTGAGTTGCGGGGGTCGGCCTGCAGCTCGGCGGCCGTTCCGTACTGGATCACGCTGGTCGCCACCAGCAGGGCCATGAACATGGCCGTCACCACCAGGCTGATTCGCCGGATCTCACGGTTCATGCCTGGCTCACCACTTCAGTTTCTGGGCCCTCCGGGGGGTCCGAGGTTTCCGGAGTGTT
>JAIRXP010000090.1 GCA_031268215.1 Bifidobacteriaceae bacterium
CCAGGCGCCGGTGCGTACTTGGAGACATAGGCCATGACTCGTGACTGAGCCTCTTCCAAACTGACGCCGTTCGCCAGGTGGTGGAGCAGGCCGGAGTCGGTATGCATCTGGCGCACAAAGTCGCTCATTTGGTCCAGAGCCTCCGCCGGAGGCTTGATCACCAGGTCGATTCCCTCGCCCAACGGGTTGAGAGCGGAATCGGTTACGATTACGGCGATTTCGATGAGGGCATCTTTGGCCAGGTTAAGCCCGGTCATCTCGCAATCGGCCCAGATTATTGGGCCTTCCACGCCGTTCTCTGGAACACTCACCGGCCCAGCCTACATGCCGCACTGGCGTAGGCTGGGGAGCCTGGCCCCCGTAGCTCAGTGGATAGAGCAACTGCCTTCTAAGCAGCGGGTCGGAGGTTCGAATCCTCTCGGGGGCGCGGCGGGCGTGGCCGGCCGCGCGGCGGCTCCCGCCGCGCGATGGGTGTCCGCCAGTCGGTCGTTTGCGTCTAGAATCCGAGACAGGCTTGGCGTCACGGTTTGTCTAATGCGCCCTGAAGTAAGAAGGTATTTACCATGCAAAGTCGGCCGGTCGCCCACACGTCGCGTGAGCTTGTGCGCTCGCTGCGGCAAGAGTTGGACCGAATTGAGTTCCCCTTCCCCGCGGCGGCGTCCGTCACCGCAGAGGCCAGACGGGCGGCATTGGCCCGTGACCTGGATGAAGAGATCGTTGGCGCCCTGGACGCCATAGGTGATCCAGCCATGATCGCCTTGGTGGGCCCAACGGGCGTTGGCAAGTCTGTCCTGGCGAATTCCCTGATCGGGGCTTCACACAGTTCCGTCAGCGCACTTAGACCCGCCACGGATTACCCGCAGTTGCTGGCCCACCCGGACACCATCGCTTTGCAGGGCGACAACCGCGTGCGGAAGGTGGCGGATCTGGTCACAGTGCTGGATGGCCCGCTGGGTTGGGCGATTCTTGATTGCGGTGACCCGTTCGCGGCCGGCAATGATCCATTGAGAGCGCAGCCAGATGTGTCGGTGTCCGCTTGGCTGGCGGTCACGTCAGCATTGCGGTACGGCGATTCCTCCGTTTGGGATCTGCTGGGCAGCTTGGCCGCCGGCCCAGAGCCAATCGCGTTGGTAGTCAATCGCGTGCCGGAGGGGGCCTGGCCGGCCATCTCGCAGGACATTAAAGGGCGCCTCAAGCAAGCCGGTTTGGGCAAGGTGGCGCTGCTCCAGATTGTCCAGGCTGAGGGTGCGCCGGATGTGCTGCCGAGGTCCGCGGTGGCTTCGGTGCGCCGCTGGCTGACCGCCCGCTTCCCCATCCCGGAACGCCCGGCCGGTTGCCCCGAAGTGCGGGAGGCGCTGAGCCGGGTGGCGGAAGAAGCAGTCGAGTTGGCTAACGCCGAGGCCGTCCATCAGGCATCGGTCGAATTGCTGCGGGGAGCCACCGACGCGAAGCTCGCGGAAGTCGCTGAAGCGACCGCTCTGGCCACGCCCAGCGCCGCCGACTCGCGACTGGCCGGAGTTTGGTTGGATCAGATTGGCCCGGATGGGCCGTTGACAGACGTGAATCTTCTGGGGGAGGTCTCTGAGGAGCGCCGGGAACGCGTCAGCCGTGCGTTGGCAGCGCTTGGCCGGGCGGTGTCCGATGCCGTTCAGCCGGATTTCCGCACCATCATGACGGACGCTCGGGCGGCGATGATAGGGGTTTGGCAAGGTGCGGGAGTTCCGGAAGGAACCAGGGTGCTGCTTGAGCGCCGGGGGCTGGCCGAACCGGAATTGGGTAAGGACTTGGCCGGCAGTGCCGGGTACGGTTTGTGGGTAGAGGGTTTGATGGCGCGGTTGCGCGAGCGTCACGACGCCGCCACTAAGGCGGCTACGGATGCGTTGACAAGGACAGGGATGGTGTCGTTAGTTCAAGCGGCTGCGCTGGGCGCGGAGGGCCCGGGGGAGTTCGCGGCCCGGCTGCTGGGCGATCAGTTCGAACCGGTGCTCGCGGACGGCCACGAAGCTTTGCGCCAAGCGCGGGCTAGCTCAGTGCGCCTAGCCTTGGCGGTGTTTACTGACACGGTGCGGGAACTGGAGCGGACGGCATCGGGCACCTTATCCTGGGCTGCCAGCCGTTTGGCGTATGCGGCGAAGAAGGTGGACAAATGACGGACCAGCAGGTCGAACGACTGCGTCAAGGCATAGACCAGTTGCGGGAGGCTGCTTTGCTGACGGCGCGGCGGCTGGATGAGGGGCCGTCGTTGGATGCCTTGGCGGTGGCGGAGTTGTTGACCCAGCGCCTCGACCGGGGGGTGGACCATACTGTCGTGGCGTTGAGCGGTGGTACCGGCTCCGGCAAGTCGTCGCTGTTCAACGCCGTCGCGGAGATGACCTTTTCAGAGGTTGGGGTCATCAGGCCAACCACTTGCAAGGCCACGGCTTGCGTGTGGGGAACCGGGGCTGAGGACCTGCTCGAGTGGCTGGGGGTTGAACGTGACGCTTGGATCAAGCGCGATTCGATCCTTGAGTCGCATATTGGTGATTTGCGTGGGCTGATTCTGCTTGACCTACCGGACTACGATTCAGCCAGCCAGGACAACCGGGTGATCGCTGACCGGGCGCTGCCCCTGGCGGATGTCCTCGTCTGGGTTACCGATCCGCAAAAATACGCTGATCCGGCGCTTTATGAACGGTTTGTGGCCAGCGCCAGGGCGCACCAGGGGCGAGTCTCGATGGTGGTCTTGAACCAGATTGACACGATCAGCGAGGCCAACGCTGAACGGATCAGCGAGGCCTTGGCCAGCGCCTTGATCGAGAGTGGCGTCCGCGAACCGGTAGTGGTCTTGACCTCGGCCAAGACGGGCGATGGGATTGAGGGCTTACGCGAGGCGCTGATGGAGCGGACGGCTCACCGGACTATGGCGATGCTGCGGACCGCCGCCGATCTAGCCACCGCGGCGCGGCAGTTGGGCATGGCCAGTGAGGTCACCGAACCAAATGGCCGCGTCATGCCGGACCTGGCCGCTGGTAGCGGCTGGGTGGGTAAAGTCGAGGCCACGACGGTCAAGACGCTGGTCGAAGCGATCATTGGGACCGAAGGGGTGGTGGTCCCGGAGCAGCCAGACGCGCGGCAGATCCGTCAGGCCACATCGGTTTGGGCGGCTGGCGCCGCCTACGCTTTGCCTGACCAGTGGGCCTTGGCCGTTGGCTACTCGCTGGCTTCGGTGCAGAACATTGCGGCCCGCCTCAAGGACGCGCTGGAATCGGTGGAAGTGCCGCCGCCGGCTGGATTCTGGGCCCGTCTGTTCACTGGTGGCAAGACGGAGCGCCGCCGGCGCGCTGATCTGGAGAACGCGGTTCGGGCTGCCGTGGGGGTGGTTGTGGACCGTACCATGGCCCGCCCGACCCAGTTGGTCCTTGATGAGCGACGTAAGCTGGCCGATCTGGTTGTGGAGGTTGCCTTGGTGGCGGAATCGGGCGCTTCGAGGGGCGCCGGAGGCGGTGCGGGCACGGCGTAAGGCCGCCGGCCCGTATCCACAGGCATCGTTTTTCTGCGCTTCGGGTCGCCGTGGCAGGCGGCATGATCGTTTCACGATCTACCGAAGGAGCACTTGCAATGAACAATGAAATAACGTTGACGGTTGAGGGCTGGGTGGCCCGTCCTCCGCAGCGCCATGGCCGCGATTCGACTTGGGTCACGTTCCGGGTTGGTTCGACCGCTTGGTGGTGGGATTCGCAAGGCGAACGTCGGGATGCCCCAACCACCTGGTTTGATGTCCGGGTCAGCCAAAAGGACCTGGCGGAAAACGTCCTTCTGTCCTTGAAGAACGGGGACGCGGTGGTTGTCACTGGTCGCCTGTCGCAACACCACTGGACGGACCGGGAGGGCAAGGAGCGTGCGTCTATGCAGATCACGGCCCGTTCGGTGGGCCCAAACTTGCGGTGGGGCAAAGCAATTTTCCAGCGCCGGAGCAGTGAACCGGTGCCGGTCGAGTCTCTAACGGAGCCTAACGGCGGCCCCGGGCCGGACGTCGCCGCCGGTGAGGCGGCCGGAGACCCAGCAATCGATCTGGGGAGTGCTGGGCTCAGGGATGTGTCGCTGTCCCCGGAAGACCTGGAGGCGGAAGCGTTCGCTCAGGCGGACGCTGCTCTAGCGGAGCTGGAGGCGGCTGGCCGGGACGGTAGCGGGTCAACCGGCCAGGTGCCCAGCTCCGCGGCCGGTGACTCAGCCAACGCGGCTGCCGGCCCAGCCAAAGGGACTTCCAAAGGTGGTGCCAAACGGGAGAAGGAAGCGGTGCCCTTCTGACCATGGGCCTGGCGCGGGTGAGCGCGAAGTGCTTACCCGCGCCAGCGCGCGGCGGCCGGGCTTCACGGCCGGAGCTGGTTGGGCTCCTTCCCTCCGCGCCGCCGGCTGGGATGGGCTGGCCAGCATGGGCCGGTTGCGGACCAGCTTAACGGTGTCGGGGTCGATGTGGCCGATCATGCGCCTGCCGTGCTGCGCTCACGCCTGGGCGAATACGCGGCGCGGCGCCGAGGCGCGGGTAACCTAGTGCGGTGCCAGAATTCATCTATGTAATGAAGCGTGCCCGTAAGGCGCATGGAGACAAGGTCATCTTGGATGATGTCACCCTGGCGTTCTACCCGGGGGCAAAGATCGGCGTGGTTGGTCCAAACGGGGCCGGCAAGTCCTCGGTCCTGAAGATCATGGCCGGTCTAGACCAGCCCTCGAATGGCGAGGCGACGCTGGCATCCGGCTTCACAGTCGGAATGCTCCAGCAAGAGCCGGCGCTGGATGACACCAAGACGGTGCTGGGCAACGTCCAGGAAGGTGTGGCGCAAACCCAAGCCAAGATGGACCGCTTCAATCAGATCGCTGAGGAACTGGCGGACCCAGAGGCGGACTACGACCGCCTCCTGGCGGAAATGGGCCATCTTCAAGAGGCATTGGATCACTCTGGCGCCTGGGATCTAGATTCGCGCCTGGAACAGGCCATGGACGCTCTACGTTGCCCGCCGCCGGATACTCCGGTTTCGGTTCTGTCTGGCGGCGAGCGCCGCCGGGTGGCGTTGTGCAAGCTGCTGCTCCAGCAGCCTGACTTGCTGCTCTTGGATGAACCGACCAACCACTTGGACGCTGAGTCGGTCCAATGGCTAGAACAGCACTTGGCGGCCTATCCCGGCGCTGTCTTAGCGGTCACTCACGACCGCTACTTCTTGGACAATGTGGCTGAGTGGATACTTGAACTGGACCGCGGCCGGGCGTACGCCTATGAAGGCAACTATTCGGTCTACCTGGCGAAGAAGCAGGAACGGCTCCAAGTGCAGGGTCAGAAGGACGCCAAGCTCGCCAAACGCCTGGCGGAGGAACTCGCCTGGGTGCGTCAGAACGCCAAGGGCCGTCAAGCGAAGTCCAAGGCCCGCCTCCAGCGTTACGAGGAAATGGCCGCGGAGGCGGAACGTACCAAGCGGCTAGACCTTGATGAGATCCAGATCCCGCCGGGCCCGCGCCTAGGGTCAATCGTGATTGAAGCGAGCGACCTGCGGAAGGGCTTCGATGACCGGATCTTGATCGACGGGCTGTCCTTCTCGCTGCCTAAGAACGGAATTGTCGGCGTGATTGGGCCCAACGGGGTTGGCAAGACGACTTTGTTCAAGACGATCGTGGGCCTTGAACCGCTTGACGCGGGCGAATTGAAGATTGGCGAAACAGTCAAGATCTCCTATGTTGACCAGGGCCGGGGCGGGATTGACCCGGCCAAGACGGTTTGGCAGGTCGTGTCAGATGAACTCGACTACATCCATGTTGGCCAGGTAGAGATGCCGTCGCGGGCCTATGTTTCGGCTTTTGGGTTCAAAGGCCCAGACCAGCAGAAGCCGGCGGGAGTGCTATCCGGCGGCGAGCGCAACCGGCTCAATCTGGCGTTGACCCTCAAACAAGGCGGCAACCTGTTGTTGCTCGACGAGCCGACTAACGACTTGGACGTGGAAACGCTGTCATCCTTGGAGAACGCCTTGCTGAACTTCCCCGGATGCGCCGTTGTGGTGTCGCACGACCGCTGGTTCTTGGACCGTGTGGCTACCCACATTTTGGCCTACGAGGGTAACGAGGACGATCCAAGCCACTGGCACTGGTTCGAAGGCAACTTCGCCGCCTATGAAGCCAACAAGGTGGACCGGTTGGGCGCCGAGGCGGCCCGGCCGCACCGGGTGACCTACCGGCGTTTACGCCGCGACTAGCGCCGATGCCGCCCGTTGCGGTTCGTTCTTTACCGGCGTTTACGCCGCGTCCAGTATCCCTTGCCGCCGATGCCGTCCGGTCCGGTTTGCTCTCCACCCGCGTTTGCGCCGTTACTAGTTTTCTTGGCCGCAGATTGGTGGCGATAGGGATCTGGGCCGCCTGGTCCGCGGACCCCCAATCTGGGACACCGGAACGCCAGCTTGGCGGCGGCCCGCGGGCAAGCCGTGTTACCCTCGTCACATCGCTCCGAACCAATCGGTCTGCCACGCCGTCCGGCGTGGAGGAATATAGGTGGCTTTGACGCTGAAGACGCTCGAATGCCTAGGTGGGCCGCGTAATGTGACCCACCTAGTGGCCTGCTCCACTCGCTTGCGGGCCGAGGTGGCCAACCCGGCCCTGGTGGACGTAGCGGGGCTGCATGCCTTGGGAGCATTCGGCGTGGTCATTTCCGGGCGAATAGTCCAGGTGGTGATTGGCAGCGAGGCTCCTTCGCTGGCCCAGCGCATGGGTGCCGAATTGGCTCGGGACACCAGTGTCATTAGCCGGGACCGTGCCGCGATAGCTTCCTGATCACTGAGACGAGTGCTGCCGCCGAATCTAGCGGGGGAGCCCTGTTTACGCCCCGGAATCCTGATCCGGGACAGCGGCGCCGGCCTGAGACCGGTTCCCGATCCGGGTGATGGAGCCGTTGGGCACGTACCAAAGCACGCCATCCGCATCCCGCAGGGTGGTGATCCGCAGACTCATGCCTTCGACCACGCCGGTTGCCGGTCCGGCATCCACCACGTCTCCCAGGCCATATTGGTCTTCAATTAGGATCAGCAGGCCAGTCAGCATGTCTTTGACCAGGCTCTGAGCGCCAAGGCCCAAGCCAACTCCAGCTACTCCGACCGATGTCATGATGAAGCCAGGGTTCACTCCAAGGGATTCCAGCACCAAACAGATGGCCAGAACCCAGATGGCCACCGTGGTGGTGGAACGCAGCACAGTGCTGAGAGTCATAAAGCGGGCTTCGCGCCGGGCGGCGGCGTATTCGGCGTCCCCCGTTTCGTCTGCGCGAGAGCTGGCGAGCAAACGTTTGGCCGGAGCCTTGGCCATGCGGGCGGCAGTGTGTTTGATGATGCTGTGGACCGCCGCCAGGACAACCCAGGCCGCGATCAAGATGATCGCTATCCGCAGCGGCGTGCCCATCAGGAAGCGGGCCCATTCGGGCCAGGACTCCGCGAACTTAGGAGCGGCGGCGGCGGCGGCGATCACCCCTCCAGGCTAACGCCGTTGGCGCGCTGGGCGGCCAAGGCCCTGGTTACAGCGGCGCGGCCCTCTTCAATTAGTCGCCTCAGGGGTGGCTGGTCCGGGCCCAGTTCGGCCAGGAAACGGTCGGTCGCCCCAAGCACGTCCATGTCTGGCCGGTCTGCCACTTGGTGAGGATAGAGCCCTTCCACGATCGAAGCGGCAGTTTCCGGGGAACGGTCGCGCCAAATGCGGGGGAGGGCCGCGAAGTACGGTTCAACGAACGGTTCCAGCAGCGCCGCGTCCTTGACCCGGCCCCAGCCGGTGATGACTGCCCGTTGGGTGGCATTCGGCGTGGCCGGGTCCTCGACTGCCCGGAGCCAAGCCGCCGCCTTGGCTTCGGGTGAAGGCAAAGCTGCCTTCAGGCAGGCGGCGTGTTCCAGGCCGGACAAGGTGTGGTCATTGGCCAACTGGTCGTCAATCCGTGGTTCATCAGCGCGCCCAGCGGCCACCAAGGCAAGCAGCAATTCCCAAGTCAGATCCACGTCCACGGTCAAACCGGTCAGCGAACGTGAACCGGTGAGCAGTTCCTCAACCAGGTCGAGTTGCGGACTGGTCGCGGCGTGAAGGGCGAAAGCCTTGACTAGCTGTAACTGGGCGTCTGAGCCGGGCTCGGCGTCCTGGACTAAGGCCCAAAGCCGGTCGGCGGCATCGGCGGTGGCGGCCGTGCGGAACTCCGGTGCGGTGTAGAACTCGAGCGCGGTGGCCAGTTCGCCCAGCAATTGGCGCATCGCAGTCGAGCTGGATTCGCCGCCAACACCGCTCAGCACCCGGTCCACAAAGGCGGGCGCGCCCAACTCGCCATCTCGAGTCATGTCCCACAGCACTCCCCAAATGACGGACCGGGCCAGCGGATCAGTCAGGCCCGCCACCGCGGCAGCGGCGGCTTTGAATGACCCGGGGTCTAAGCGGACCTTGGCGTAGGCCAAGTCGCGGTCGTTGATCAGTAGCAGGTCCGCGGGCCGCAGCTTGGGCAGGGCGGTGCGGGCGTCAGTGAGATCCACTTCGGTGTCCCAAAACCGTGCCGGTACGCCATCGACCAGGGAATATCCGCCCAAGGCGATCCGTTGTGGCCGCCACAGCGGATAGGGCTCTTGGCCGTCCTGGACTAGGAGGCCGGCCTCCGTGTCAACCGAGATAGTGTTCACTCCGGCGGTCTTTAGCCAGGCCTCGGACCAGGTGGTCAGATCGCGGCCGGAGGCCGTCTCCAACTCCACCAACAAGTCACTCAATTCGGTGTTGGACCAGGCATGCTTAGCGAAATACTGGCGCAGTCCCTCCCAGAAGGCATCCTGACCAACCCACGCCACCAACTGGCGCAGCACGGAAGCGCCCTTAGCGTAGGTGATGCCGTCGAAGTTGTTGTGAACATCTACCAGGTCATCGATTGGCGCCAGGATGGGATGAGTGGTGGGAAGCTGATCCTGCCGGTAAGCCCAGGTCTTCTCACTGTAGGCGAAGGTGGTCCAGGCATCCGTCCATTCGGTCGCCTCGACCGCGGCGAGGTGTGAAACGAATTCGGCGAAGGATTCGTTGAGCCATAAGTCGTTCCACCAGCGCATCGTTACCAAGTCGCCAAACCACATGTGCGCCAGTTCATGGAGGATCGTGATGGCGCGGCGCTCAACCCGGGAGCGCACCGGTTTGGAACGGAAGACATACGATTCGGTGATAGTCACCAGTCCAGCGTTTTCCATCGCCCCAAAGTTGTACTCCGGGCAAAACACCTGGTCATACTTGGCGAAAGGGTAGGGGTAGCCGAAGGCCGGCTCATAGAAGCCAAAGCCCTGGCGGGTGATCTCAAAAATGGCTTCGGAGTCCACATATTCGGCCATCGAAGCGCGGGCGTACAAGGCCATTGGCACTGTCCGCCCGCTGGTAGAAACGACTTCGGAATGCCATTCGTGGTACGGCCCGGCGATCAATGCGGTCAGGTAAGAAGACAGCTTTGGTGTCGGTTCGAACTGGTGGACAATGCCGCCTTTACCTTTGCCGGCGGTCATCGTCATGGTGACGGGCTGGTTGGAGACCACTTGCCAGCCGTCCGGCGTGACGACCATGAATTCGAAGGTGCCCTTTAAGTCCGGCTGTTCAAACACGGCGAAAACCCGCCGCGAATCGGCTGGCTCGAATTGGGTGTAAAGGTACACCTCGCCGTCGGCGGGGTCGGTGAAGCGATGCAGACCCTCGCCCGTGTGGGAGTAGGCGCAGTTGGCTTCGACTACCAATTCGTTGCTGTCCGCCAGTCCGTCTAGCCTGATTCGGTCACCGGCGAACACCTCATCCGGGTCCAGGGCTTGTCCGTTCAGCGACACGGCTGTGACCTCAGGTGCGATCAAGTCAATGAAGGTGCTGGCCCCGGCCTGGCGGCAATCGAACTTTACGGTGGTGCGGGAGCCGAAGCGTTCCGCCCCGTCCCTCAGGTCGAGTTCTATAAGGTAGCTGGGATTCGAGATGAGCTCGGCGCGGGCGGCCGCCTCAGTTCTGGTCAGGTTCACATGCTTCATTCTGTCATCTTTGACGGGCTTCCCGCCGCCGATCCATCTGCCGGCTCGGGCCGCTGACGGTCTGATATTGACGTCGCCGGGGCTTCGGCCTGCCTGGCGCTTAGCCCTGGACCATTTAGGCTACTTGAGTATGACCAATGTTCAATTCTGGTTCGATCCGGTCTGCCCGTGGACTTACGTGACCTATCGTTGGCTGGCTGAGGCCCGCCAGGTGCGGGACCTGACGGTGACTCCCCGGCTGCTGTCCTTGTATCTGCTGAATCTGGGCCGCCCGGACACCGGCCACCGGGAGATTCATGCGGCATCGCGTGACCTGGAACGCTTCTTGGCTTGGGTCCGTGATGGGTACGGGAATGACCTGATGGAGCGGGCTTATGACGCGATCAGTGTGGGGCTGTTCATCGCGGAACGGGGCGATTTCCTGGAACTGGTCCGCGACGTGGCGAAGGAGCTTGACTTGCCCGTGGATGAAGCCACCGCCGCCGCCTGCGATCAGTCCTGGGATCCGGCCATAGCTAGCGATCACCAGGAAGCTTTGGCGTTGGTGGGCGTTGACGTTGGCTCGCCGGTAATCGCGGTGGCCGGTACGGCGTTCTTTGGCCCCGTACTTTCCCGGGCCCCGGCCGGTGAAGCGGCCGGGCGGCTCTGGGATGGTTGTTTGGCGCTGGCCTCACACCCGGACTTCTTTGAATTGAAGCGTTCCCGTGGGTCCGGAGTTGGGCCGGTCTTCGACGGCTGAATGATTGGCCCGGCCGCCGGCGGTCCTTCAACGCGTTTCTAGTGCTTCGTATTCGGCAATTTGGTCAATGCGGCGTTGGTGGCGGTCATCACCTAAGAAGGGCTCCGCGATGAAGGCCTCGACGATTCCGATGGCCTCCGCCGTGGTGTGTTCGCGTGCGCCGAGCCCGGCGATGTTCGCGTCATTGTGCTGGCGAGCGAGCCGGGCGGTGCGTACTGACCAAGTCAGGGCGGCGCGCACGCCGGTGACCTTGTTGGCGGCGACCTGTTCGCCGTTGCCGGAGCCGCCTATCACCACTCCCAATGAACCCGGGTCGTTGACGACGGCCTGGCCGGCGTCGAAGCAGAAGGCGGGGTAATCGTCGGAGGGGTCGTAGCTGAAGGCCCCGTGGTCCACCACTTCGTGGCCACCGTCATTGAGGTGGTCGTGGAGAGCCCGCTTCAGTTCGAAGCCGGCATGATCAGAGGCCAGGTGGATACGCACAGGAATCATGATAGGCGGTGCCCAACGGCCATTGCTGGGGATCACCGCGACGGCGTGGGAGGCCAGGGCAGAGTCCGCCCAGCCTGTGGTCAGCCCACGGCCAGCCGGTCCGTCAGCCGGGCCACCGGCGACGCGACCCGGTGGCTGACCCGCCCGTCGGCCAGCCAACCCGCCCGTCGGCCAGCCAACCCGCCCGATTGACGCCTAAGCTTGGCTAATGGCTCAATCCGGAATCCTTACTGACAACTTCGACCATGGCGTCCGCCCCCAGGACGATCTTTATCGCCATGTCAACGGCCTATGGCTGGAGGCTTTCAAGATCCCGCCGGATCGGGGCTCAGACGGCGCCTTCCGCGAGCTGCGGGACCTGTCTGAGGTACAGACCCGGCAAATCATTGAGGAACAGCCTCCGGATTCACTGATCGGCGCGCTCTATCTCAGTTTCATGGACGCCAGCCAGATCGAAGAGGCGGGCGTGCGGCCCTTGATCCCGGAACTGGAACAGATCGAGTCCGGGGCCAGTCCGGAGGATCTGGCGCGAGTCATGGGAGCGCTGTCACGTCAGGGAATTGGCGATGTGGTGGGTGTCTTTGTGGACACTGATCCGGGACAACCGGACCGGTATGTGCTGAACTTTCACCAGGCCGGAATTGGGATGCCGGATGAGGCCTACTACCGGGAGGATCAGCACGCCGCCGTCCGGGAAGCCTACCGGCGGCACATCGGCCGCATGTTTGAGCTGGTCAGCCAAGGATTGGCGGCTGCTGGCGCCGCTGGCGGGGCCGGCTCCGGCGGCTTGGACCTGGTACGGACAGCGCCGGATGAGGCAGCAGGGCGGATCTACGAATTGGAGAAGCGGCTGGCGGCCGCCCATTGGGATGTGGTCAAGGACCGCGATGACACAGCCACCTACAATCCAATGACCTTCGCCGCGCTGCGGGAGGTGGCCCCGGGTTTCCCGTGGAAGGAATGGGCCAGAGCGGTCCAAGGACCGGTGGAACAGCCGGCCTGGGACGCCTTGGTGGTCAGGGAGCCGTCATATGTCTCCGCCATGGCGCTGGCCTGGCGAGAAGTGCCGCTGGAGGACTGGAAGCTGTGGGCCGCTTGGCGGGTTATCGCCGGCCGGGCCGCGTTGCTGAATGAGGAATTGGTTGAGGAATCCTTCAGCTTCTCCGGACGGACACTCCAAGGCATGGAAGAGATTCGTGACCGCTGGAAGCGTGGCGTCTCCTTAGTGGATGCCTATTTGGGGGAGTTGGTGGGCCGGTTCTACGTTGAACGCCATTTCCCACCGGCACATAAGGCCCGCATGGTTCAGTTAGTGGCGGACCTGATTGAGGCCTACCGTCGCTCGATCCTGGAGCTGAGTTGGCTGGGGGAGGAGACGAAGGAGAAAGCTCTGGCCAAGCTGGCGGCCTTCACCCCCAAGATTGGCTACCCGGACAAGTGGCGAGACTACTCTGGCCTACGTCTTGAAGCTGGTGACCTGCTGGGAAACGTGCGGGCGGCATCGGCCCATGAAACCGACCGTGAACTGCGCAAACTGGGCGGCCCGGTGGACCGTTCGGAGTGGTTTATGAACCCGCAGACGGTCAATGCTTACTACAACCCGGGGATGAATGAGATTGTCTTCCCGGCCGCCATCTTGCGTCCGCCATTCTTTGGTGCCACGGCCGATGATGCCGCCAACTATGGTGGTATCGGTGCCGTTATTGGCCACGAAATTGGGCACGGCTTTGACGATCAAGGCTCTAAATACGATGGCGCGGGCTGCCTGGTCGATTGGTGGACCAAATCTGACCGGGAGGCCTTCGAGGAGCGGACTCGTGCGTTGATAGCCCAATACAGCGCCTTCGTCCTGGATTTGCCGGAAGGTCCGGCCCACGTCAATGGAGCGTTGACGATTGGCGAGAACATTGGCGACCTGGGGGGTTTGGCGATCGCCTGGCGGGCCTACCGGATAGCGCTTGATCGAGCGGGGCTTTCAGAAGGGCCCGTGATTGATGGCCTGACGGCGGGCCAGCGTTTCTTCTTCGGCTGGTCTCAGTGCTGGCGCCAAAAGTCGCGTCCGCAGCAGGAGGCGATGCTTCTGGCGGTTGATCCGCACGCGCCGCCGGAGTTCCGTTGCAATGGGGTGGTCGCGAATCTTGATGCCTTCTATGAGGCTTTTGAGTTGGCGCCCGGTGACCAGCTTTACCTTCCGCCGGACCAGCGCGTCACCATTTGGTAGGCCCCGGACTGGGGGCTGATCACCGGCGCGGAGGCCAGGCTTGGGCTCAAATCCACAGGGCGGCGTCTTCTAGTAGGCCCTGTTCGCGGGCCTTGACTCGTTGGACCTTGCCGGGGACACCCACCACTACGCCTGCGGCTGGGACATCATGGACTACCACGGAGTTGGCGCCGATGCGGGCGTCATCGCCAATCGTTATTGGCCCCAAAACCTTGGCGCCGGTGCCGACGGTGACGCGGTCGCCAACGGTGGGGTGACGCTTGCCTTTGGCCATGGAACGTCCCCCGAGGGTGACGCCGTGGAAGAGCAACACGTCGTCACCCACTTCGGCGGTTTCGCCAATCACGACCCCCATGCCGTGGTCAATGAATAGCCGCTGTCCCAGGACCGCCCCGGGATGGATCTCAACTCCCGTCAAGAAACGTGTGAACTGGGAAATCAGACGGGCTGGCAGCCGCAAGGATGGCTCTTCCCACATGCGGTGGGTCAGCCGGTGCGCCCAGAGGGCGTGAACGCCCGGGTAGGCCAGCGCCACTTCGGTCTTGGTCCGGGCAGCCGGATCGAGCCTTTGGGCGGTGGCCAGATCGTCGCGCACGGTCCGCCAGAACCGTCGGAGACTGGAGATGGTCGCGGGCAGGGGAGTAGTCATGCCCTCCATTATCGGCCGTTGATGAAGGGCCGGCCACCAAGGTGTCAGGAATCGAGCAAGTCTGAATACAGCACCGTGGACAAGTAGCGTTCGCCAAAGTCCGGCACCACGGCCACGATCACCTGACCGGCCGCTTCGGGTCGCTGCGCGTATTCGATCGCGGCAGCCAGCGCGGCACCGGAAGAGATGCCCACCAGCAGCCCCTCCTCAGTGGCGGCGGCACGGGCGGTGGCGATGGCGTCATCGGAGGCGATCCGGATGACCTCGTCATAAATGTCCGTGTCCAGCACTTCGGGGACAAAGTTGGCGCCAATGCCCTGAATCTTGTGCGGCCCGGCCTGCCCCTCAGAGAGCAAAGGCGATTCGGCTGGTTCGACGGCGATCACCTTGGCGGAGGGCTTGCGGGCCTTGATTACCTGGCCGACGCCTGTGATGGTGCCGCCGGTGCCGACTCCACCCACCAGCACGTCAACCGTGCCGTCGGTGTCCGCCCAGATTTCTTCGGCTGTGGTGCGGCGGTGGATCTCCGGATTGGCCTCGTTGGCGAACTGGCGGGCCAGGACCGCACCCGGGCGCTCCTCGGCGATCCGGTCAGCCGCGGCGACGGCGCCCTTCATTCCTTCTGACGCCGGGGTGAGTACCAATTCGGCCCCGAACGCCCGCAACAGCGCCCGGCGCTCCTTGGACATGGATTCCGGCATGGTCAGGACCACGTGGTAGCCCCTCGCCGCGCCCACGAAGGCGAGCGCGATGCCGGTGTTTCCGCTGGTGCCTTCCACTATTGTGCCACCGGGCTTGAGCGCCCCGGCGGCCTCGGCGGCATCGACAATCGCGACGCCAATCCGGTCCTTTACGCTGCCCGCCGGGTTGTAGAACTCAAGTTTGCCCAGGACTTGGGCGCCCGGCGCTAGGTCCTTGGCCAGGCGGTTGATACGGACTAGGGGGGTGTGGCCGGTGATTTGCGAAGCATCGGCGTAAATCTTGGACATGAAACGGACTCCTCAGGTCAACGGTTTTGGACGATGCCGATCAGGCGGCACCCCGCGTCAGCTTAGGTTAGCGCCCGCCGTCTAACAAGTTCGTAAAGGCCGTGGCGACAGCCGGGGTGACCTGCCCGATTGCGAGGGGGTTCCGGCTTACACTGATAGCTACCGGGGGGTTCGCGATCTGAGACAGCCCGATCCAGCCGGTGAGGTACAGGTAGGGCCAGGTGACAATGGGTTTTGTCGTTGGCAGTGAGATTGGGAAGTGGTTCGGTCTTGAAGGTAACTCTGGGCAGCCGTGCGGCCAGGTGGCACGCCTGGCGGGCGTCAGTCGCGTTGGCCGTTGGTGTGCTGTCGTTGGGCTTGGTCTCGTTCATGGCGTTGCTGCCGGCCGAGGGTGTGGAAGAAGAGTCCGCTCCGGAGGAAACCGTTGCCTTGCCGGCGCCGATTGATGTGGAAAAGGACGAACCGCCTGAACCCAGTCCGGAACCGCCTCCGCCGCCGACGGGAAGTGGGGTTGATTGTTCTGTTGTCGCCTGTGTCGCACTGACCTTCGATGATGGTCCTTCCGCCCACACTGGGGCGTTGTTGGACCGCCTGGAGGAACTGGGGGTCAAGGCCACCTTCTTCGATACCGGTGCGAACGCGCGTGCCCGGCCGGATACCGTCCGGCGCCAAGTGGAGGACGGGCATCTGGTGGGCGGCCACTCCTGGAACCACGCCGATATGCGCAAGCAGACGCCCGCTACGGCCTGCAGCGACGCGAGCCGTACGGCGGATGCGATCCGGGAGGCTTCAGGACTGGACGCATCTCTGCTCCGGCCCCCCTACGGAAGCTGGAACACAGGGATCTTGCGGGCCTGCCGAGGCAAGACTTTCGTCTTGTGGGACGTCGACACGATGGACTGGTCAACGCATGATGTGACGAAAATCACCGATCATGCGGTCAACGATTCAAAACCTGGGTCCATCATCCTGATGCATGACACCGTCGCGGAAACCATTGATGCTTTGCCGGCGGTCGTGTCCGGGCTTCGGCAGAAGGGCTATGAGTTAGTTACTGTCGCTGACCTCTTCAACACGCCCTTGGCTCCTGGTCAGGCGATCTATTCGGGCCCACGGACGGGCGTTCCAAGCCCCTGACGGGTTAGAGACAGGTTTTTGCGAGCCAAGGGGAGCCTTGGCTCCCTTCTTGGCGCCCTCTTGCGAACCTTGTCGGCAGCGGCGTGGCGACCCGGGACCAAAGGGCTAGGGTATGGCACAATGGTGGCACTGGAAGGCCCCAGAACGACCGCCGCGGGGGGTCCTGCCAGTGTTTTTGCCCAATTCACCCTTAACGATTCGGGGCCCAATGAGTAGACTATCTTTCAGTCCGGAGGACTGCTGGCCAGATGTCTAAACCGGAACCGAATCCCCGAAGGGTCAGAGCCATGAGTAGCATTCAGTACACAGAGGTCGAGGAGACCTTGGTGGAGCCCAACATAGCCGGTTTCGGCATGGACTCACCTGTCGTGCCCGTTGCCAGCCAGCCAACCTTGTACGCCGGCGCTGCCCCAGCGGGCGTTCCGGACGGGCCCGTCGGCGCCTTGCACTGCGGCGTCTGCCACAAGGCCTGGGGCGGCGACGTGGCTTGCGCTGACTGCGGGGCCATGGTTTATGGCCCGCAGTCGCTGGGAGCGCCAGACAGTTCCCTGGCCGAATACGTCAAGCCCTCCGGCGCCTCCCAGGTAGCCGTCGAAGCGGCCGTCGCGAACGCGGTGCGCCCGCGGGCTGCGGTACGTCCCCAGTCAACGGTGCGCCATCCGGCGTCGGACAGCGGGCCAACCCGAATCCATCCGGAACCGCGTTCTCCGCAGGGCAGGCCTCCCCGCCCCGCGCCGGCGCCTGATTCGCCGCTATTGCGTGGTGGAGACGCCCAAGCGGTGGTTTTGCCGCCGCAGGTGGCAATGCCAATGGCGGCTGGTTGGAGCACCCCAACTGGTGGCGGGCCAGCTTCCGCGTCACAAATGGGGCCAGGGGCCTCTGGGATGACGCTGACGCCCGGTCAGCCCTCGGGCCCGGCAGTCGCGCAGCCGCTTTTCGGCATGTCCGCTTCTGAACGGCCACCCACCGGGGTCTTCGGCACTTACTTGGCCACTGGACGGTGGTCTGACACCAGTGAACTGCATGTGATTGAACCCCTCAGGCCCAGCTATCAAGGCATGGCCCGGGTGGCGCCAACTCGTCCCATTGACGAATCGGAGAAGCGCATCCCGCAGGTTATGGAGAAAGTCGCGGCGGCCGTCGCCTGGCTGATGGTGATCATCACCGCCGCCGTGTGGTGGCGCGCTAACGCAGGTGTTCAGGATTGCAAGGGCGGCTGCGATGATCTTGCGGCCGTGGTCAACGGCCTCTCCGGCAGCGGTACGGCGGTCGTCATCCTGTCGCTCATCGCCATGGTCGCGGCTGCGTTCTCGCTCCGCAAGACCCACAGCACGGATGCGACCCGCGCCCTCGGCGCTTTGGCTCTCATCGCGGCCGTGATCACCATGATCCTTGGGATTGTGCTCTTCAACGTGACGCTGCCTTAACATCGGAGTCCCCCTCGGAAAGAGATTCGGCCGCAGGCCGAAGATTTTGTGGGGCTGCTAGCCCACTAGTGTTGGGTTAGGTAAATCATTGACGGGTTGGTGTTTTGTTGAGATAATGGGGCATGGCTCACCCACCGGCCCCCGCGTTGGCTTTGGCCGACGCCGACAGGCCCGTCTTGGAGA
>JAIRXP010000091.1 GCA_031268215.1 Bifidobacteriaceae bacterium
TCTCCAAGACGGGCCTGTCGGCGTCGGCCAAAGCCAACGCGGGGGCCGGTGGGTGAGCCATGCCCCATTATCTCAACAAAACACCAACCCGTCAATGATTTACCTAACCCAACACTAGGGATCGCAGTGTTCGAGACGCTTGACGCTAAGCCATTCAACCCCAACGTATCTCTCGAATTGGGCTACATGATGGCACTGGGCAAGTCGACATTGCTCCTTAAGGAACGAAATCTCCCATCGATGCCGGCCGACCTGACACATCGTCTGTACAAAGAATTCGACTTGCTACACGTTCAAGAGACAGTTGAGAAGCAAATCGCGCAGTGGATAGAAGTCGACAGAGCTGGGGAAAGGTGAGCTTCCAGTGGACCAGCCGCCGTTTCCTTCGTCGTCCGCCGCTACGCCCTCCGCACTCATAGAGAAGTGTCTCCGAATGGGCACGCTTCACGGTGATTCAGTTGCGCTCCGGTGCCCTGCCTGAAGGTGAAGCCAGCGCTTCGGTGACTTCGTAGTCATCTCTCGGGTTGCAGGAGCACCATCGCTGTTCGTCGTCATCTAGGTCGCGTAGGAACTGGAACCTGCGCTGCACGGTGGCCATCCACTTGGGGATGTCAACCTTGCTGGTGAGGTAACCGATGGCCTCGCTGCGGAAATCGGACTCGCGGCGGTTGTGGAGCACTTGCTCGGGGTCTATCGGTTTCGCACCGCGTTTGTCCTGAACGATGTCGCGGTAGGTCTTGAGGACCCAGAGGCGGCGCACCAGTGCCCCATCGAATGGCCGGGCCGCGTACCAGGAGAGATCGTATAGGTCCCGAGCGAGGTCGACGCGTCGGAAGCGGGCGAGTTTCTCAGCGATGGCTTCTTCTTGCCGCACAATCGGCAGCGTTGGGACTTGGAAGCCATACGCGCAGTGAACCGGGACGGGTACCGGCGCGAGCGTTTCGGCTGGCAGGCTTAGTGGATGGCGGGCCAACTCGATCTTCGCGGGGAGATTCGGCCGCCCGAACGGAGTGTCAATGACGAGCGTAGCGCGCCGGCCGTCGTCGCCGAGCGCGCCGGTTTGGAATCGGAACCCTTCGATGTTGATATCTTCGATGGCGGCCAAAGTGTCGATGGCCAACGCTTCATCTGGCGCGGCGAAATCCAAGTCGGTGGAGAACCGCCCGGCGGTTCCGGCTCGGTACTTGCGCAGGGCGGTCCCACCTTTGAAGATGAGCCCACGCTCGAACAAGCCCGCCTGCGCCAGGTGGTAAAGCGCGTGGTCCTGGGCGATGTCGAGGATCGCTGCATTACGGGCGTTGTGCGCTCCCTGGTAGTGCCTGGTGAGAAACCCCTCGGTGACACCGCTCATGCGCCCGTCCCCGCGTCGAAGTAGCGGGCGAGGTCTGCGTCAGTGACTTTCGCCACCGAGTCATAGGCGGCGCCGACTCGCCTGGTACCAAACCAAACCGGATGCTTCGGCGGTCTCGCGGCCAATACGGCACCGGCCAAAGACCCGGCGTCGGCGGCGCGCAACAGATAAGCGGCACGCTGCCACACAGCATCGGGCCGGTTCTTGAGACACGCGAATAGCTCGGGTTCGCGCACCTTGGCCCCGACCTCTGGCAGCCACTGGGCCAGACCGGCGATGTCGTGATAGCCGGAGGGCCGGATGGCAATCCCCGCGATCAGGCCCTCGGTGTTCCACAGCGGCAAACCGTCCTGAGAAGCACGCCCCTCGTCCGGCAGGTCGATGGCGACCATATGCCACTCCGACATGGCTCGCGGCAGGCGGTCCCCCGGCGGCAGGGCAATGACCTCGCGTTCTGGTAGGTGTTGTGCCAACCCGAGCACGGTGGCCGCCGATTCCATCGCCAGACAGCCCCGCCAGGCAGATTCGACGGCCAACCGGGCACGCAGTTCGATGAACGGGTCACCAGACCCGAACGGGCCAGCCCGCGAACCAGGATTGAACTCCCAAGCGCCCTGGGTGCGCACAGTGCCTAACCAGCCGAGGTCCCGTAACCGATAGACGAGCTTGACGGCCTGCGCCTCGTCATCGGCGGCGCCAGTCTCCAGGGCCATCTGGGTCAACTCGGGTAGCGTGACCACGCGAGGCTGTTCCAGTTCCATCGCCTCGACCATCCCAACCAGGCGCCGTGGCAAGGCTTTGGTCATTGTCACTTGAGCATCACTTTCTCGTATATTGCGGAATCGGGCGCACATCCGACTATACCAGCAGGAGCCGTCGCACGTGGGCCTGCGCCCCAGGCTAATGGGATGGAAGTGGCCCCACAGCCTGGCACCGGTTCGCCCCGCAGTCCTGGACTGCCGACACTCACGGGCCGAACGCTGGAGCGCCAGGCCTTGATACCGATGCTGGCGGCGGCACGGGCGGGGGGCGCCGACGTGCGGTGGCGATGGCTTGGGGGCGCGAGCGCGGTCTACTCGCTGGGCCGGGTCGGTCGGAGTGCTCCCGAGGGGTTGGTCGCTGTCGATGCCGTACATGTCCCGCTAGGCGGCCACGGTCAGTGCCGCAGCGTGCCACCGTCTCCGCGCGCGATCCTCGGTCGGGACTGGACCCAAGGCGGCAAGCCAAGGTCCGTCCGCCCGGAAGGCTTCGGCCAAGCGTTGCTGTGATCGATTCTCGATCCGGTTCTTCAGATCGGTCAGGCCATCTCGCAGATCGCCGGGCACCGGCCAGGATGGTTCCGGGATCAACCCGACAATCAAACGCTGGGATTGCCGGAAACCCTGGCCCGAAATCCGGGTGGCCACGACCATTTCGCTGAGGGACGGTTTCGCCGCCGCCGCGATGGTGCGGTATTCGGCAGCCCATTGGGCCAAGGAATCCCAGTGTTCTTCTTCGACCCGCTCGGCCTGGTGGGCCGATAGTTCCGCGCCCGATGTCCGCAGGGCTCGGGAGAGCGCCTCGGCCCCTGTCACACGCTCGGGCCGGAACGTGTCAACCTCGACCGGTTCGGAATCGGTGGCGACGTAGACGTGGTTGGCTTCGCGGCCTCGGGTCAACGCCACATACAGGTTCTCGCGGGCAGTGGCCGCGCCGGCGATGACGTGCGCGGTGTCAACCGCTAAACCCTGCGCCCTATGGGAGGTCACGGCGTAGCCCAGGTCGAGCCGCTCCGCCACATATGCGGCAGGTAACACAACAGCGGCGCCGCGCTGGTGCCCGGCGCGGCGGACCGCGACCGAGCCATCGTCATGGACCGCCAGGACGGTCCAACGGTCCCCGTTGCGGACCCAGCCGGCCTTACCCGCGATCAGGCGGCGGTCGTTGCGGCGGGTGATCACCAGGTCACAAACAGAGGCCCACGTGCCTTCCGCCAAACCTACGCTCCGGCTCGGATCGACCACACCCGCCCGGATGCGGTCTTCGCGGGCGCGGGCGCCCAGGTCCACTATGCCCCAGAGCGGGTATGGGACCCCGTGCAATTCCACTGATAGTGGACAGTAAATGGACACCTGAGTCCAGAAACACCAGAGGCCCGGACTCCTCCGGGCCTATGACCTGTATATATAGTAGCGGGGGTAGGATTTGAACCCCCGTCTTCCAATCAGACCCTTCTATGGGTTTTGTCAAGCGGTGATTTGTTTGAGTTGGCGGTAGAGCTGGCGGGTGATGTGCCGCTTGAGGCAGCGGAGGGCTTCGCGTTCGGTCTTG
>JAIRXP010000119.1 GCA_031268215.1 Bifidobacteriaceae bacterium
GGGCTAGAGCCGGCGTTCTGACACCGCCCCGCACGTCCCGGGCCACAACTCATTTCGCGGTCATTTTATGTGAGGCACGCACTTAGTCTTCGCGGACATCTTGACATGAGGCAAGACGCGCGCTGGGCCCAGGCGTCGTCAAGCCCACGCCGATCTGGCTCCACGCCAGGCCGTGGTGCCCGCTCTTCGGCGTTGTCGCCAAGGCTGGCGGCCAGGACTTGGGCCCTGGCCGGGGTAGCCGCCGCCGGGAGGAGGGCTGGAAACAAGGTGTTGACGCGGCCTTGCGGAAAGGGTCAACCCAGGCGGCCCGAATGGGCCTGAAGTATGCATGGCCTGTTACCAGCGCAAACGCGCCAAGAAGGGTCTAGGGCGAATCGGTGCAGGGCGAGCGCAGGCCCCAAGTGTGCGCGGGGCCCGCAAAATGCCCTGTCAGGAGGCCCAAATCCGGGATAGGGTGAGAAACCAGCTACTCCAGTTGCGGGGATTTATACTCAATGACAACAACTCGCTTGGGGCCAACCATGTGAGAAGCCAGCTACTCCAGTTGCGGGGATTTATACCTTGCGTGTCGATCTGCTCTCTGATGTCCTCAGGTGAGAAACCAGCTACTCCAGTTGCGGGGATTGACGGTATATAGGGGAGGCGATGCCAGTGCGTCGCCTCCCCGGCCCGGGCACTCCAAGCGCGCCTGGCCACTCCCAGGGCGGGCACAGGCGAATTGGCTTACGGCCACTCACAATGCGATGATTGTCTAGCACACAGCAACGACGATTGGAAGAGGACTAATGGCTCTCTACACACTGCCCGACCTGCCTTACGACTACTCCGCCCTGGAGCCGCACATCTCCGGCCGCATCATGGAACTGCACCACGACAAGCATCACGCCGCCTACGTCGCCGGACTGAACACTGCCCTCGACCAACTAGCGGAAGCCCGCGACGCCTCAAACTACGCGGTGCTGCCAAAGCTCGAAAAGGACCTAGCATTCAACCTGGCCGGGCACATCAACCACTCGGTCTTCTGGAAGAACCTGACACCCGATTCCGGGCTCGTTCCCGGCGGCGACCTGGCGGATCAAATCCAAGCCGAGTTCGGATCGTTCGAGGCTTTCAAGTCCCAGTTCTCCGCCGCCGCAGCATCCATCCAAGGTTCCGGCTGGGCCATGGCGACCTGGGAGCCGCTGGCCGGCAGGCTGCTAATCAACCAGGTCTACGACCACCAGGCCAATCTTTCCGCCGGCCTGATCCCGCTGCTCGTCCTGGACATGTGGGAGCACGCCTTCTATCTGGATTACCTCAACGTCAAGGCCGATTACATCAATGCCTTCTGGGCCATTGTCAACTGGAATGACGTGGGCAACCGCCTCGCCGCGGCCAAGAGCCAGACTCTTGGCCTGATCTAGGGTTCCTCGCCCGTTCGTTCAGCAGAAAGAGTTGCCGCAGGCGCAGCCCCGCGTCGCATTGGGGTTGTCGATTGAGAAACCTTGCGAGGAGATTGAGTCTTCAAAACTGATGACGGCGCCGTCCACCAGCGGAGCTGATAACTGATCTACCACCAGCGGTACCTCGTCGAACATGACGATCGCGTCGCCTTCCATCAGCGTGTCGTCGAATCCCAGGTCGTATTGCATCCCAGCGCACCCGCCGGGCTCAACAGCTAGGCGCAAGCGCAAATCTGGCTTGGCTTCCTTACACAGCAACTCTTTGACCTTGGCGGCCGCGGCCGGGGTCAGCTGAACACCGTGGGTCTTCTCCGTAGCGGCGGTTGTCATGATTGAGGTCCTCCATTCACTCAACGGTTTCTGAGGCCAACCTTACCTGGTGCGCAGATGGCGTGCCAGAAATTCCGCTGCTAGCTCTCCCGCCACCCGCGGAGCCCGGACGGGCAGATTGTGTCCCTGTCGAGCTATCTCCACCCATTCAGCTCCCGGCACCAGGCGAGCGGTGCGCTGCGATTCCTGCCGCGGCACCACATCGTGGGCTCCCACCATGATCAGAGTTGGCACCCGGACGGACTCGAGTTGTGCCTTGGTGTGATTGGGTTGGCCCACCATCAGACCCCACACGGCGGCCCGGCGCCGGGCCGCCGCAGAGAACAGTCCGGCCAGCCGCATTCCCCAGTAGCCAGCCACAATGGCCGCATTGGTCATTGGCCTCAGCGCGCCTTGGGTGGTGTTTCCGCCCATCAGGACTTGGGCCGCCACCAGGTCGGGCCGATGTATCGCCAATTCCATGCCGATGTTGGCTCCGTCAGAAAAGCCAATCAGGCCAAACTGCCCTTCATGGCGGTAACGGTGACGGTATTCACACAATGCGTGGGCGCAGTCAATGGCCAGGCGAGGGATGGTCATGGGGGCGGTGCCCATGGGCGTGGCCCCATGTCCCCGCGAATCCAAGGCGATTGTTGTGAAGCCACACAGGTAGGGCAGCATCCGGTCAAATATTGAGGAGTCCTCCGAATTCCCGTGCAACAGGACGACGGGCGGACCGGCCCCCTCCACCAGCGCACTCAGCTCTCCCAAAGTCATGATTCGGCCCGGTCCTGACGCCAATACTCGAGGAACAGTGCCTCCGCGACTATCGCCTTGCGAAGCATGTCCAAGCTGACCGATTCGTTCCCGGCGTGAGCCCGCGAACTGGGATCCTCGACTCCTGTCAGAAGCACTTCAATGCCGGGGAAAACGGCCGCCAGTTCAGCGGCCAAGGGGATTGATCCGCCCTGGCCCTGGAACACCACCGGCCGGCCAAAGGCTTCGCTGAGCGCGCGGGTCGCGGCTATATAGGCGGGTCCAGATGTATCCGCCTTGAAGCCAGCTCCGTTGGGACCAGCCTGAACGGTCAATTCAGCGCCGAATCCGACATGCTCCAGCAGGTGGCGCGTCAGCGCCGCTTGAGCATGGGTCGGGTCCATCCCCGACGGTACCCGCAAAGATAGGCGTACCCGTGCGACCGGCTGAATGATGTTCGAGGATTCAGCCACGCTGGCCGAATCAAAGCCGATCAGGGAGATCGCCGGCGCCCACCACAGCCGGTCCGCCAATGATCCCCGGCCGGCCAGCCTGAGCCCGGCCACCGCACCGGCCCGCTGCCGGAAGTCCGCCTCCGGCACCTCGGGAACCTCTGCCGCATCCGGTGCCCCTGGCACATCAAGCACCCCCGGTGCGCCCGGTGCCAACACCGGCGGCACCGGCTCCAGCCCCGCCACGGCGACGGCACCGTCATCATCATGGAGCGTGGCGATCAATCTGGCCAGAAGCACCGGCGCGTCCAACAACGGGCCACCAAACACGCCCGAGTGAACGGCGCGGTCAGCTATCCGTAACGTCACGGTGACCTCCGTCAGGCCCCGCAGCGAACTGGTCAACGCCGGAACATCCACCGAAGCGTTCTCGCTGTCCGCGATCACCACCACATCCGCCGCTAACCGCTCCCGGTAGCGCCGCAACAACTCCCCGAAGGTGGGCGACCCAGATTCTTCCTCCCCCTCAATGAAGAAGCGCACATTGACGCCCAAGTCCTCGCCCAAGAGCCGAATGGCTGCCAGGTGCAGGGCCACCCCGGCGCCGTCGTCGGCGGCTCCCCGCCCATAGAGCCGGCCATCTTTGATGGACGGCTCCCAAGGATCGCCAGACCAATCGTCCGCGACTGGCTGAACGTCGTGGTGGGCGTAAAGGAGAACCGTTGGGGCGGCATCGGACAGCCAAATCTGGCCAATCACGGCCGGTCCACCACCGGCCTCCACAATCTCCGCGTCCCGGGCACCAACGTCATACAACAGTTGGGCTACCCGCGAGGCGGATTCCCACAGCGCCCCGGGCGGCGCCGATCCGCCCGCGTAGGAAGGGATCCTGACCAGCGATTCCAGGATGCGGATAGTGTCCGGGAACTGGGCCTCGGCGCCGCGCGCCAGCGGGGGCAGGCTAATCATCCTCCAACCGTAACCCCATAGACTGGAAGGTGTGTTAGGCAAGTCCAATAAGACCGCAACAAAATCACCTCCGGCCAAGGCGGGCGGCAAGGGCCGCCCTACTCCCAGCCGCAAAGAGGCCGAGGCCGCGCACAAACGGCCGCTGGGGGGTGCCGGTGTGAAGGGCAAGGCCGCGACACCCCTAACCAAGGAGCAGCAACGAGCAGAACGCGAGAAGGCTCGCGAGCGGTTTGACTTGGCCATGAAGCATGGCGATGAGCGTTACATGCCTGCCAGGGACAAGGGCCCAGTGCGACGTTGGACCCGCGACTACATAGACTCCAGGCGGTCGGTGGGCCAGTACATGGTAGGACTGGCGATTGGGTCGCTGCTCCTGCTGATGGTGCTGATGCAGGTATCCCCGCTAACTGCCACGCTGGTCATGCTGTTGATGTACGTCATCTTGATCGCTGTGGTCCTGGACGCCGTCTTCCGGGGCATAAAGCTCAAGAAGGCGCTGATCGCCAAGTTCGGCGAATCCTCGCTGCCCCGGGGCTCGGTTTGGTACGGCGTCAACCGGTCGCTCCAGATGCGTCGAAGCCGGATGCCCAACCCCCAGGTCGCTTACGGCGAACGCCCGTCCTGACCCGGTTACGCGGGCACTAATCCTCTTCGAGACCGTCCCCGGAGCCCTTCGCCGGCGGCGCGGCTGACTCGATAGCCCCGGCGCGTGTTGCTCCCAGGGCCACCACCCGGCGCTGAACGCGGCCAACCCAACCGGGTCCCTCGTAGATGAAGGCCGTATATGCCTGGACGGCATCGGCGCCGGCCGCTAGGTAGTCCGCGACATCCTCCGGGCCAGTCACTCCACCAACACCAATCACCGTCCGGTCAGGACCCAGCCGTGAACGCAGGCGGCGGACCACTTCCAGGCCCCGCGCCCGGAGCGGCGGCCCGGACACCCCGCCCTCCCCCAGGTCGTGGCGAATTGTGGTGTTGACCGCTACGACGCCATCCAAGCCCAGCTCCTCGGCCAGGCCAGCCACCGAATCAATGTCCTCGTCAGACAAGTCTGGGGCGATCTTCACCAGCAGTGGCACCCGGCCCGAGCGGCCGGACCGGACCAGCGATTCATCGGCGCCGGCCCTAGCGGCCAGCAAGATTGGCCGCAACGCGGTGACGGCCTGAAGGTCCCGCAGGCCGGGGGTATTGGGTGAGGAAACGTTCACCACCAGGTAGTCGGCGTACCTGGCCAGCCGCCGGGCCGAAACGAAATAATCCTGGGCGGCGTCCTTGGAACTGGTCACCTTTGACTTGCCAATGTTCACACCAATCACGTAGTCCCAACCGCCTTTGGAGTCCCTCAGCCCGCGTAGCCGGCGAGCCACGGCCGTTGAGCCGGCGTTGTTGAAACCCATGGCATTGCGCAAAGCGCGTTCCTCCAGCAAACGCCAGATCCGGGGCCGGGCGTTCCCCGGCTGGGGGAAACGGGTGACGGTCCCAACCTCGATGAACGCGAACCCGAGCGCAGCCAGTCCCTTGACCGCTTTGGCCTCCTTGTCAAACCCGGCCGCCAGCCCCAAGGGCCCGGTCACGGTCCGGCCCAGCAGACGGGCCGGAGTGCCTTGCCCGCCCGCTGCCATGAACTGGTACACCAAACGCCGGGCCGGAGAAAACTCCCCCATCCAGGTGATCCACCGCAGCGCCATGAGGTGCGCCCGCTCTGGATCCAGCCGTCGGAAGAAGACGTTGAAGAACAGTCGGTACACGGTCTTCCACGTTACCTGGCATAACATGGCCAGATGACCAACTTGACTCTCGTCGCCGCCGGTATCAGGGAGCTTGACGCACCCGTTGTTCTGACCGCCGCCCACCCCGGGGGCGGCGTGCCGGGTTTAGTTAGCCCCGCCGCCCTGGCCAGCCTGGGCTTTAGCGGCAAGGAAGGCGAAGTTGTCCGGATCGCCGCCAGCGCTGTCAAGGGCACTCTGAAGGCTCCCGTTCTGGCCGTGACTGGCCTGGCCAAGACTCGCCAGCCGGAGTCGCTACGCCGGGCGGTTGGAGCAGCGTTGCGCCAGCTCGGGGACGTTCCCAAGGTCGGCTTGGCGTTCGCCACAGCGCCCGGCCATCCGCCCGTAACCGCGGATCCCGCTTACCTGACAGCTATCGCTGAGGGCGCTTCGCTAGGGGCCGCCGATGCCGCCGAGCTAGTCTTGGGCCTGCCTGGACTGTCTGGCCCGGCAGCTAAGGAGGCCGGCCGCTGGCTGGCCCGGGCCGCGGCGGTGACCGCGGCCGTCAAACTGGCCCGGCGGTTGACCAACGAGCCACCTAGCCGGCTTTACCCTCAGACTTTCGCTGAAGAAGCGGCCCAGGCACTCAAAGGTAGTGCGGTCCGGATCAAAGTTCTGGATGAACAACAGCTTGCCCGCGACGGCTATGGCGGGATTGTGGCCGTTGGCCAAGGGTCCGTTCACCCTCCCCGGCTGGTCCAGCTAACCTATTCGCCGCTGCGGGCCAAGCAACACGTGGCGTTGGTCGGCAAAGGCATCACCTTCGATTCCGGCGGCTTGTCGCTGAAGTCCCGCACCGGGATGGTCAACATGAAGAGCGACATGGCTGGGGCGGCGGCGGTGCTGGGAGCGGTGCGGGCGGCATCGGACCTCAAATTGTCAGTCAAGCTGACCGCCTACCTGTGTTTGGCGGAGAACCTGCCGTCCGGCGCGGCCACCCGGCCGGGCGACGTGGTCCTGACCAAAGATGGCCACGCCGTTGAGGTCACCAACACTGACGCGGAAGGGCGGCTGGTCCTGGCGGATGGGATCGCTGCTGCCCGGGCGGCCCGGCCCGGCTGCGTAATCGACTTGGCGACCTTGACTGGAGCCCAAGTTGTAGCGCTGGGAAACCGGATCGCTGGTGTCATGGGAAGCGAAGAGGTGCGGGACGGCCTGGTAGCGGCGGCGGAGGCGGCGGGGGAAGGCGCCTGGGCCATGCCCCTGCCGGATTACTTGATGGAGGTCTTCAAGTCCGAGGTGGCGGACTTCACCAACGCCAATCTCACCGATAGCGCCGGCGGGATGCTCAGCGCCGGGCTGTTCCTGCGCCAATTCGCCGGTGAGGTCCCGTGGGCCCATATTGACTGCGCGGGACCGGCTTTCAACTCCGGCGAACCGTTCGGTTACACGCCCAAAGGCGGTACCGGTTATGGCGTCCGGCTGCTGGTCAAGTACCTGGAGGATCTTTCGGCTGGCTAGCCGGGGGCGCCGCTAAGCGGAGCCCGGTTCTTTGGGAGCGCGGCGGGCCTCACGCTGGGCGGCCTTCTGTGCGGCGTTCCAATCCCGCATGCGTTGCGGGTAGCCGGTGAAATTGACGTCATAGACCGGAATCCCCAGCGAAATGGCCACCGAACGGGCGGTGGCAGCATCCGGCACTTTGCGCCTGGTCCATTCACCGGTCGTGGCGACCAACAGCAAAGTGGTCTGGATTTGCGAATTTGGTGGCTCGATATACGCCTCCACGCCAACCCGCGAATAGACGAATGAACGCAGATGCTCCAGCGTCTCGCGCTTCGCGTCGCCAGTGTCTGAGGCGGCCGTTCCAGGCCGCTTCCGCTTGCCGAATGGGCGCCAACTCACATGCGGAAGCCTAGCCGAATCGGGCGACCGGCGGCGCTCGTGCTGGCAGCACCGGAACTCTAGGCGGCCCCCGGCCAGCGCGGGGTGACCGGGCGTAGGCAGAAATCATGTCAAAATTGTTAGGGGGATCGCCTCCCCGCTCCCCAGGGAGCGTAACCTCTGCCGGAGATCCTAGGAAGGTTCCATAACAGTGGCCGAATCAACCGTGTACGACGCAGTCATACTTGGCGCGGGAAGCGGTGGTTATGCCACTGCCTTGCGTGCCGCCCAGCTAGGGCTGAACGTAGCCCTGATCGAGGACGACAAAGTTGGCGGAACCTGCCTGCACCGTGGCTGCATCCCGACCAAGGCGATGCTCCACTCCGCGGAGATCGCTGATCAGATCCGCGATTCGGGCAAGTATGGTGTGCGGTCCGCCCTGGAAGGGGTCGACATCAACGCCGTCAACACGTTCAAACAAGGCGTGATTGACCGGTTGTACAAGGGCCTCCAGGGGCTGGTTTCTAGCCGCGGCGTTCACCTCATCCAAGGTCACGGTGAGGTCGTGTCATCCACCCAAGTGAAGGTCGGGGACCAGCTAATCCAAGGCCGTCACTTGGTCCTGGGCACGGGCTCCTACGCCCGCTCCCTGCCCGGTCTGGCGGTTGAGGGACGAGTAATGACCTCCGACCAAGCACTGGCATTGGACTGGGTGCCGTCCAATCCGGTGGTCCTGGGCGGCGGCGTGATCGGTCTGGAGTTCGCCTCACTGTGGACTTCGTTCGGCGCCAAGGTGAACATTGTCGAGGCCCTAGACCACCTCGCCCCGAACGAAGACCTGGCAGTCTCAAAGCTCCTGGAGCGGTCTTTTAGGAAGCGTGGGATTGGCTTCAGCCTGGGAGTCAAAGTGGCGGAAGTCACTCAAGACGAACGCCAGGTTACAGTCCGTCTAGAAAACGGCGAGCGACTGGGCGGTGACGTTCTACTGGTAGCGGTGGGCCGCGGTCCCAACACTGCCGGGATTGGACTTGAGGCCGTCGGTGTCGAGATGGATCGCGGATTCGTCACCACCGACCCGGAACTGAGGACCAATGTGGGCGGAGTCTGGGCGGTCGGGGACATTGTGCCTGGCCTCCAGCTGGCCCACCGCGGGTTCGCTCAGGGGATCGCCGTGGCGGAACGGATCGCCGGACAGCGCCCGGCCCCCCTGATCGAATCCGGCATCCCACGGGTGACCTACTGTGAGCCGGAAATAGCGTCCGTCGGCCTGACAGAAGAAGCCGCCAAGGCCGAACACGGCCAAGACGCCGTTGAGACCGTCGAATACAACCTGGCCGGCAACGGCAAGAGCCAGGTGCTCGGCACCCAAGGGTTCGTCAAGTTGGTCCGGTTGGCAGGCGGACCAGTCCTGGGGGTACACATGGTCGGCACCCGAATTGGCGAACTGGTGGGAGAAGCCCAGTTGATCGTGAACTGGGAGGCCTACCCGCAAGACGTAGCCGAGTTGATCCACGCCCACCCAACCCAAGACGAAGCCATCGGTGAGGCCTTCCTGGCCTTGGCCGGCAAACCACTTCACGCCCACGCTTGAGAGAAATCGGAGCAATGATGTCCCAGCCAGTACCTATGCCGGCCCTCGGCGAATCGGTGACCGAGGGAACTGTCACGCAGTGGCTCAAGAAAGTCGGTGACACCGTCGCCGTCGATGAGCCTCTGGTCGAAATCTCCACCGACAAAGTCGACACTGAGATCCCTTCGCCTTTCGCTGGAGTGGTCCTTGAGATCCTTGTCGCCGAAGACGAGGTCGCTGAGGTTGGCACCGTCCTGGCGGTCCTGGGCGAGCCGGGCGGGATTGTGACACCCGCCCAGCCTGCCGCTGAACCACCCGCCACCATCATGGCCAATTCCGCCCTCCCGGCGGCTGACTCAGCCCCCACCCCAGCCACTGGGCACCAGCTCCCGATCTTCCCGCCGGGCACCAGCCGGTCTACCCGGCCTGTCCCGCCGCCTGCCCTGCGGCCGGCCAGTCCGCCAGCCGCACCGTCTGGACCGCCGGCTTTCGCGCCCATCGCGCGGTCCGGCCAGTCTCACGCCGCTGCCCCCGCTGCTGCTACCGCGCCGGCTCGCGCCGCCGCGCCTGGCCGCCCGGCTCAGCCCGGCGCGGACCCCGCTCCTCAACTCAGGGCGGACGCCGCAGGGCCGTCCAATGGTGCTGACAGCGGTTCGACCTACCTGACGCCGTTGGTCCGCAAACTGGCCCATGAGACGGGCGTTGACCTGAACCACGTGCGCGGTACGGGCGTTGGCGGCCGGATCCGCCGGGAAGACGTGCTGGCGGCGGTGCCACCGGCGCCAGCCGTACCCACAGCCCCCGCCGCGCCCGGTGATGAGGACCGCTTGCCTCGGCTCCGAGCGATTGAGCGACAGCTCCACGAGGTCTACCAGCCCACCCAACTCACCTCCGTAGCGGAGGTTGATGTGACGGACGTGATGCGGCTGATTGGGCGCGGGCAGCGTTCCTTCGTGGACCGCGAAGGGATCGACCTGACACCCGATCCGTTCTTCGCCCGCGCCACCGTCGAGGCGCTGAAAGCGAACCCGGTGTTCAACGCTTCGATCGTGGACGGGGACGTCACCTATTACGCCCAGGAGAACCTTGGCGTGACAGTGTTCGCGCCCTCCGGACCACTGGTACCCGTCATACCCGACGCTGGATCACTTGGACTAGTGGGCCTGGCTCATGCCATAGCCGGCGTCAAGGCTAGGGCCGCCGGTGGGGCTCTTGTACCTACTGACTTGGCTGCCGGGACATTCACCCTGACCGCCCCGGCCGGTCCAGACCTGATGCTCGATTTCCCGATCATTGAGGTACCACAAGTCGCGGTCCTGTCGGTTGGTGCCGTCACCCGCAGGCCGGTGGTGGTTGGCGAAGGGATCGCCGTGCGATTCACTAGCTACCTGGCGCTGTCCTACGACTCGCGACTGATCACACCATCCGATGCCGCCAAGTTCCTCGGCCTGATCAAACAGCGGCTGGAATCCGGCGGTTTCGAAGCCGAACTGTCGTTGTAGGTAGGATCATTCGCCGTGGCATCAAGATCCCCCAACAAGGACCCATGGGCTGGACCCGAAGTAAGCGGCCGGGCCGCCAAGAAGGCCGCTAAGGCGGCCTCCAAGGCGGCCAAGGCCAACAAGACCCGGTGGTACAAGCAGATCGCCCAGGTCTACCAGATGGTCGCCAAACAGCAGCCCCTGATCTGGCTGTGGCTGATAGCGATAGTGGCCGGCTTCGAGGCCGTGGCCATTCTGTTTGGCGCGTTCATCTGGAAGGGCAACATCGGCTACATGGCCTTCTTGGCGGCGCCCTTGGGACTGCTGGCCTGCTCCATGTACCTGGGCCGGCAGGCGGAATCCACCGCCTACGCCCAGATCGAAGGTCAGCCTGGGGCGACCGCATCGGCTCTGGCCACTATCCGCCGGGGCTGGACCATAGAGCAAGAACCAGTCGCGGTTGACCCCCGTTCCATGGACATGGTTTTCCGGGTGGTAGGCCGGCCGGGGATCGTACTGATTGGCGAAGGCAGCACTGGGCGCGTCAAGGGCATGCTGAAGAAGGAACGTCAGCGGGTCGCCCGCGTGGCGCCTGGCGTGAAGGTTCATGAGCTGTTGGTTGGCCGGGGCGATGATCAAGTGCCGTTGCCCAAACTGGTCCGCAAGCTCAAGCGCCTGCGTCCGTCCTTGAACAAAGCCGCGCTGGCTGAAGTCAACCGACGCTTGCAGTCAATCGGCGGCATGAAACTGCCCCTGCCCAAGGGGATTGACCCGATGCGGGCGCGTCCGGACCGCCGCGCTTTGCGCGGCAAGTGACGCCTTGAGCGCCCCTGCGGCCGGCTGGCGCCGGCGCGATGAGGCCAGCCGACGGCTCTTGGCGGCGGCTCTCTTGGCTGGCCTACTGGCCGGTCCGGTGGTCAGTCTGGCTTCCTGTCAGGCGGGTGTTTCCAGCGTGCCAACACCAACTGTGACAGTGCCGTCCGGCGCTCCCGGCGCCGCTGACCAGCACGCTCAGGCCGTCCAGTTCAACGATTGCCTGACCGCGGCTGGTCTGCCAGCCGAGTTAACCGAAGTGTGGGGAGGATTCGCCTCGGTCGATTGGAAACGTACAGAAGGCGTGGTTCTGCTTTATAGCTGGCCAGATGGCCGGGCCGGCGCAACCGAGGACATGTCGTCTGAGGCCGCCACCGAGTTCCTCACCACCTATTCCGACCAACCGCGTTTGATGTTGGACGGAACCGACCGGTCCCCAGAGGTGGTCGCGTGTTGGGAATCGAGCGGTTACGAACCGCCTCCTTCCTTGACTGACCCGGACGTCGAGTTGGAAACCAAACGGGCGATTGTCGAGGCCAGCAATGAATGGGCGGACTGTGCCCGGGCAAACGGGTTCCCTCAGGTTGTGGACGCCCCTGAGCCAGTGGCGGACGCCTTCACCTCCATGCCGACTGTCACCCTTCCCGCGACGATTGAGGCCACTCAACTCAAGGCGCTCCTGGCGGCCTGCCCCAACTTTCTCCCAGACCACGCCACAGTGACTGAGCAGGGCGGGGGTCTGCCCAGCCTGATTGATCCCGGCGGCCAGCCGAACGTGACGATTGACCCTGTGGCCATGGGCGCGGACCAAGCGGATTGGGGAAGGTTCTACGAGTTGATGGCGATCCTCGGCCAAGCCCGGATTGACTTCTACGCCGAACACGGCCAGGAAACCCCCCCGTAACAAGGCCTTCACCGATGAGTCACCCAGGGCTTCTAGGGTTTCCATGTTTCAGCGACCACCAACTCTAAGGAGTACCTGCACTCATGTTCACTAGCGCTGAAGAGGCCTTGGCCTTTGTCCGCTCTGAAGGCGTGGAGTTTGTCGATGTCCGGTTCTGCGATCTACCAGGCATTATGCAACACTTCACGATTCCCGCCGCAGTCTTCAACGAGGATGCCTTCGCCGATGGCCTGATGTTTGATGGATCCTCCATCCGGGGATTCCAGGCCATCCATGAATCTGACATGAAACTGATGCCGGACGTGAAGACCGCCTTCGTGGATCCGTTCAGGACCCGCAAGACCTTGATCGTCAACTTCTCAATTGTTGACCCGTTCACCGGCGAACAGTACTCGCGTGATCCACGCAACGTCGCCGCCAAAGCTGAGGCCTACCTCGCCTCGACCGGTATCGCGGATATCGCCTTCTTCGCGCCAGAGGCGGAGTTCTACGTCTTCGATGATGTCCGCTACGAAACCAACGAACACGAGTCGTTCTACCACATCGATTCGGCAGAGGCCTGGTGGAACACCGGCCGTAAGGAAGAAGGCGGCAACCAGGCCTACAAGACCCGAATCAAGGGCGGATACTTCCCCGTGTCGCCTTCCGACCAGATGGCTGACCTGCGCGACGAAATGGTCTACCTGCTGGCCCAGTCCGGATTGACCATGGAACGGGCCCACCATGAGGTTGGCACTGCCGGCCAACAGGAGATCAACTATCAGTACTCGACCCTGCTGCACGCCGGCGATGACCTGATGAAGTTCAAGTACATCATCCGCAACGCCGCTTGGCAGGCAGGCAAGACCGCCACCTTCATGCCCAAGCCGATCTTTGGCGACAACGGCTCTGGTATGCACTGCCACCAGTCTCTGTGGATGAAGGGCGAGCCGCTGTTCTTCGATGAGCGCGGTTACGGCGGGCTGTCAGATCTGGCGCGCTGGTACATTGGCGGGTTGCTGGCCCATGCGCCATCGGTCCTGGCTTTCACCAACCCGACGGTCAACTCCTATCACCGGTTAGTGCCGGGGTTTGAGGCGCCCGTCAACCTGGTCTATTCGCAGCGCAACCGTTCAGCCTGCATCCGCATCCCGGTGACTGGCTCCTCCCCCAAGGCCAAGCGGATCGAATTCCGCGTGCCGGATCCTTCCTCGAACCCGTACTTGGCCTTCTCCGCCCAGTTGATGGCTGGACTTGACGGCATCAAGAACCGGATTGAGCCACCAGAACCGGTCGACAAGGACCTCTATGAACTGCCGCCGGCCGAACACGCCCAGATTCAGCAAGTGCCTGGGTCGCTCCCGGAAGTGCTGGACGCGCTCGAAGCGGACAACGATTTCCTCACCGAAGGCTACGTTTTCACGCCTGATCTGATCGCGACCTGGACCGAGTACAAGCGCACCCACGAGGTCGATCCGTTGCGCCTGCGCCCGCACCCGCACGAGTTCGAACTCTATTACGACATCTAGAGATACGGCATCGAGTGTCCCCCACCAGGAATACGGGACACTAGCCCGCTGACCGGATGGCTTGGGGAGCCCCCAAAGCTAGTCCCCAGGCCACCGTCGCGGTTGCCCGCGTAGCCCCAAGAACCTCGCGGGTCCACAAGTGGGAGTGCGGGACCCGGTTAGACTTGCGCAGGTCTCTTGTCACCTAACAGTAGGAGCCACTATGACGGTTCTGGGGCGGACTATGATCCTGTCCAAGATTCACCGAGCCACGGTCACCGGGGCCGATTTGAATTACGTCGGTTCGATCACGATTGATGCCGACTTGTTGGCGGCCACCGATATGGCCGAGGGCCAGCAGGTCGATGTCCTCAACGTGACCAACGGCTCCCGGCTGACGACTTACGTCATAGCCGGCCCAGCGGGTTCAGGGACAATCGAGATCAATGGCGCCGCCGCTCACCATAACCAGATTGGCGACATCATCATTGTGGTGGGATATGGCCTGGTGGCGGAAGAATCAGTCAAGGCTCACCGCCCCAAGGTCGCGTTCGTTGACCGGGCCAACCGAATCGTTTCCCTGGGCGCGGCGCCCGGCGGTCCAGCGCCGTCCGTTGAAGCGACCTTGCTGGTTGAGGCAACCACACCGACAAAGGAAACCGCCCCGTGAAACAGACCGCTCCACCTTGGCTGATCCGCGCCACCATTCAAGTGGTGCTGGTAATCGCGGCGGCGGTGATCATATGGCTCGCCGTGATCCAATTGTTCTCTTTGATCATGGTGGTGGTGACATCGCTGTTCGTGGCTTTGGCGATGGAACCGCCAGTCAACTGGCTGGTCGCGAAAGGCTGGAAACGCGGGCTAGCCACTGGCCTAGTCATGTTAGTGGTGGCGCTAGCCGTGGCCGGCCTGGTGGCGGCCTTCGGATCCATGTTCATCAGCCAGGTAATCGCACTGGTCGAGCGCATCCCAGCGATCTACGAGGACGTCACTAGCTGGTTAGTGGAACGCTTTGGCGCCCGCATCCCGACTACCAACGAGGCCCTTCAACGGGTGGCATCAGAATGGGGAACTACCCTGGCTGCGAACGCTTGGGCGGTGGGCAGCCAGGTCTTCTCCGGGCTGATCTCCTTCCTGGGCTTGCTCATGCTGGTCTTCTACATTTCCGCCCAGGGCCCCAAGTTCCGGGCCACGATCTGTTCCCCGCTGCCGCCAAAGAACCAGCGAGTGGTCCTCAAGGTTTGGAGCACCGCCCAAGAGAAGACCGCTGGCTACATCTCCTCACGAGTCATTTTGGCCTTGATCAATGCCATCGCGACATTCATTTTCTTGATGGTTATGGGAATCGATTACGCCTTGCCGCTGTCGCTGTTCTGTGGCGTTGTCTCGCAGTTCGTGCCAACCGTCGGCACGTACTTGGGCGGCGCCGGCCCAGTGCTGGTCGGTTTGATTGAGTCCCCCATCCGGGGGTTGGCCGTACTGGTCTTCATCATCGCCTACCAGCAGGTCGAGAACCTGTTGGTGGCTCCCAAGCTGACCTCCAAGACGATGGAGGTGAACCCGGCCGTCGCCTTCGTCTCGGTGCTGGCGTTGGGTTCTTTGCTGGGGCCGATCGGCGCGTTCTTGTCCTTGCCCATGGTCGCCACCTGCCAGGCGATCATTTCTACGTACGTTCACCGCTACGAGCTGGTCGATGACGACTTGTTACGTCAGGACGGCGGCTCGCCATCCAAGCCGTCCCCCGCTCGGGCCGCGGCCGTGGCCGGTTCCGCCGATGCCGTCGCCCCCGAAGCGTTGGATCCGGAGTAGCCGTTCTCTCGCCGAGGTCCCAGTGTTCTTCGCCGGAAATCCGGGGCACCTAAGCGTAAAAGAGCCGCTCAAAGACCTGGCGGGCGTGGCGCGCCACCCGAGCCCGGTCCTCAGTTAGCCGTGAACCAGTACCGCGTTCGTAACCGAGCAGGCGGGCCACGCCCCGCAACTGGCGCGGATCGGAAGGCACTACGTCGCCGGCGGTCCCAACCCGGCCGATCCAAAGCAAGTTGGCGTTCCGAATGGACATCGCCTGCATCCAGGATTCAATTAGCGCTGTCGCGTCCGCCCGCGTCATCAGGCCCTCGTCAGCCGCTGCCTCCAGCGCCTCAACAGTGCCGGTTACCCGAAGAGATGGGTAGTCCCCGGCGTGGTTCATCTGATAGAGCTGCGCCACCCACTGCACGTCGAGCAGGCCGCCCGGCCCCAATTTGACATGCCGCGAAGGCTCCACTCCTCGCGGCAGCCTCTCACCATCAATCCGTGCCTTCAGCAACCGGAGGTCTTTCAGTTCGGTTTCATTCAGTCCCCCGGGCCGGTACCGGACCGGCCCGGCCAGTTCCATGAAGGCGCTGGCGACTTCAGCGAGCCCGGCGGCGGGCCGCGCCCGCAATAGGGCCTGGCGTTCCCAAGTCAGGGCCCAGCGTTCGTAGTATTCGCGGTAAGCCCCCACGGTGCGGGCCAGTGGTCCGGCTCGGCCCTCGGGTCTGAGGCCGGGGTCGATCTCAAGCGCCGGTTCTGGGCCAATCCCGCCCATCAGTGACCGCAGGCGGGCCGCCACCGCTTGTGCCTGAGCCTGGGCACCGGCCGCGTCCGCTCCGGGTCGCGGCCGGTGAACGAACAGTACGTCGGCATCGGACCCGATCGCCATCTCATGGCCGCCCAGTGAACCCATCGCGATGATCGCTAGGTCCGTCAATTGGACGCCATCCTGGCGGGCCACGGCGGTAGTAGCCAATCGCAGGGCCGCTTCTAGAGCCACGTCCGCGGTAGAAGAGACGGCGAAGCGGGCGGCGCCATCGTCCAATATACGCAGTGCCATACCAGTCGCCAACCGGGCCAACTCCCGTCGCCTAAGCCCCCGGACGGCCATCGCGGCGGATTCTGGGGAATCACTTCGGTCCACGATAGAGGCCAGCTCTTTGCGCAATTCATCCGGCTGGCGCGGCTTCAATGCCTGGTCTGAGTCGAGCCAGCGGGCGGATTCGGGCGACCGAGCCAAGGAATCCGCCACATAACGGGAGGCGGCCAAAGCATGCGACAAGCGTTCCGCGGCGCCCGCCGAATCGCGGAGCATCCGCAAGTACCAATGGGTTGATCCGAGCGATTCGGACAGCTTACGGAATGACAACAGGCCAGCGTCTGGGTCAGCGCCATCCGCGAACCACCCCAACATGACCGGCAGTAGCTGCCGCTGGATCGCACCTTGCCGGGAGACACCACTGGTCAGCGCGGCGATGTGGCGCATGGCGCCATCTGGATCGCGGTACCCCAGAGCGGCCAGGCGGGACCGGGCGGCGTCCGGGGCCAGAGCCGCTTCCCCGGCGGACAGCCGCGCCGTGGCGGGCAAGAGAGGCCGGTAGTACAACTCCTCATGCAATGAGCGGACTTCCCGACGGGTGGCCTGCCAGGTCTTCTCAAGCCCGGCCGCCTCAGCCGGCACTATCCGCGCCGCCCGGGCCAGGCGTCTGAGGTCCTTTGGCGCCACCGGCATCAGATGGGTCCGTTTCAGCCGGTAGAGCTGGGCGCGGTGCTCCAATGTCCGCAGCAATGCGTAGCATTCGGCCAGCCTGGCGGCGGCCGCACGGCCAACATAGCCGCCGTCGCGCAGGGCCGCCAACGCCGCCAGAGTGCTGGCGGCGCGCAGTGATTGATCGGCCCGGCCATGGACCAGCTGGAGCAATTGGACTGTGAATTCCACATCCCGCAATCCGCCGCGCCCCAGTTTGATCTGACGTTCGGCCTGGGCTGGTGGAACATGGCTTTCAACCCGGCGACGCATCGCTTGAGCGTCCTCGACAAAGTTCTCCGATTCAGCGGCGCTCCATACGAACCGTCGGGTCGTCTGGAAGTACTCGCCTCCCAGCGCGCCGTCCCCCGCCGCTGGACGGGCTTTCAGCAGGGCCTGGAACTCCCAGGTTTGCGCCCACTTGCTGTAATAGGCCAGATGCGACTCAAGGGTCCGCACCAGGGGACCGTTCTTGCCCTCCGGCCTCAAGTTCGGGTCGACCTGCCAGATAGCCGGTTCTGAGGTGGTGCCAAATGTGACCCATTGCAACCTAGTGGCCAGTTGGGCCGCGGTCGCCAGAGCCTGCGCCTCGCTGATCGAACCGCTGGCCGGAGCGGCCACATAGATCACGTCCACATCCGACACGTAATTCAGTTCCCGGCCGCCGGTCTTACCCATGGCGATCACCGCCAGGCGCGCCCGTTCGTGTCCTTCGGTTCCGGCCCGCGCCACCGCCAGCGCCGCCTCCAACACGCCGGTGGCCAAGTCTGCCAAGTCGCTGCTGACCAGCGGAAACAGCGCGGTTGGATCCGTCGAGGAGAGATCCTGGGCGGCGATTGACAACAACTCCCGGCGGTAGGCCAGGCGCAATGGCTCCGGCGCTGGGCCGGCCGCCACCGGGACCGGTGCGTCCGGGTCCGCACCGACGGCCTCAAGCAGCGTGGCCCGGAAAGCCCGCTGGCGGGGAGTCATCTGGGCACCGGTTGGCTCCCCTAAGTCACCTCGCGCCCCTAGGACCCCTGGCTCCGCTTGCTCCCCAAGGTCCCCCCACTGTGCTGGTGCCGGGACTGAACGGACGGCATCGGCGGTATTAGTGGTGTCCTCAACCGTGTGCGCAGAGCCCGCGGGTGGCATCGGCGTCCCCGCCTGGCCGAACACCGCTAAGTCTTGAGGATGGCAGACCAAGTGATCACCCAGAGCGGCCGAACCCCCAACCACCGCCAGCAAACGATCCAGCCCAACACTGTCTGGCCACAATGCCCTCAGCCCATCCAGACCGCCTGGTGCGGACGTGATCCGGGCCAAAGTCAGCAAGGCCAAATCGGGGTCTGCCAGGACCGCTAGCTGGGCGGGATCCAGCTCCAGCCCAGCGCCAGACAACTCTCCGAGCAGGGTCTCGCCACGGCCCGCGTCCGCCAGACCCGCCCTGATCAATTCCCCGGCGGTCGAACGGACACGCCCCCCGGGGCCAGGTGGGCTCGCAGCGCTCATCACAGGATGGGCAGGAAACGTTCTAGCTCATAGGCCGTGACCTGAGCCCGGTATTCGTTCCACTCCTGGCGCTTATTGCGCAGAACAAACTCGAAGACATGTTCGCCCAAAGTCTCCGCAGCTAAGTCCGACTTAGACATGATGATGGCTGCTTCGTCGAGCGAATGGGGCAAGGGCTGGATCCCCAGGGCCCGGCGCTCCGAATCGGTCAGGGCCCACACGTCATCCTCCGCCTCGGCCGGCAACGGCAGATCATCCTCGATTCCCTTCAACCCTGCCGCCAGAATCACGGCGAAGGCCAAGTATGGGTTGACGGCCGAATCCATTCCCCGGAACTCAACCCGCGCCGTCTGCGGCTTACCGGGCTTGTACATGGGCACCCGCAACAGCGCGGACCGGTTGTTGTGCCCCCAACAGACGTAGTTTGGCGCTTCAGCGCCGCCCCACAGGCGCTTGTAGGAGTTCACAAACTGGTTCGTGATCAGGCAAATCTCACGTGAATAGTGGAGAACACCGGCCATGAAGGCGCGAGCCGTCTTGGACAGTTCATACTCCGCACTGGCGTCAAAGAAGGCGTTGCGGTCCCCCTCGAACAGCGAAAAATGCGTATGCATCCCAGAACCCGGGTAGTGCGCCATGGGCTTCGGCATGAAGGAGGCGAAATTGTCTTGGGCCAGCGCCGCCTCTTTGACCACCGTGCGGAAGGTCATGATGTTGTCCGCCATGGTCAAGGCGTCCGCGTAACGCAGGTCGATCTCGTTCTGGCCGGGACCTGCCTCGTGATGCGAGAACTCGACCGAGATGCCCATCGACTCCAGCATCTCAATAGCGATGCGCCGGAAGTCATTGGTGCTACCGCGGGCCGTGTGATCAAAGTAGCCGCCCAAGTCCAGCGGTACCAGCGGATTGGTAGAACGCCCGGTGCCGGACTTGAACAAGTAAAACTCGATCTCCGGATGGGTGTAGAAGCTGAACCCCATGTCCGCAGCCCGCTTGAGCGCCCTCTTCAGGACGTAGCGCGGGTCCGCCAGTGAAGGGTCGCCTTCAGGCGTCAAAATGTCGCAGAACATCCTGGCGGTGCCGTACCGCTCACCTTGCCAGGGCAGGAGCTGGAAGGTGGTCGGATCTGGCATGGCGACCATGTCCGCCTCGTAAACGCGGGTGAATCCTTCGATCGCGGAGCCGTCAAAGCCAATTCCCTCCGCGAAGGCCCCCTCCAACTCGGCTGGCGCGATCGCCACGGACTTGAGGATCCCCAGAACATCCGTGAACCACAGCCTAATGAAGTGGATGTCCCGTTCCTCCATTGCTCTGAGGACGTATTCCTGTTGCCGGTCCATTCAGGTTCCTTCTTCGCTAGGCGACACTAGTCACGGCTAGATTGCCATAGCCGTGTGTCAAGGACGTTACCTGAAAAGGTAGCCTGAATGGGTGACCGCCACCGTTGCCTTCGTCAAGACTCAGCCTGGACCGGGCGAAGTCGCCGCCAATGCCGCTGAGGTCATGCTTCACGTTCAGCGGGCCAGCCAACTGGGGGCGACTGTGACCGTGTTTCCTGAGCTGATGCTGACGGGTCTGCCGCCCGCCTCGCCAGGTGCCGGTGACTCCTTGCGCCGCCAAGCCAATCAGGCTGTGTCGCTGCTGGCCAGGACCCTGGACCAAGAGGGCTTGGGCGGCCGCCACGTTGTGGTTGGGACAACCACGACGGGCCCGTATGATCAGCCAGTCGGCGCCGCTGTGGTGCTGCACAAAGGCAAGACCGCGCTCACCGTCACTAGCCAGACCGCCTCGCCCGATGCCGTCTTCGCGGCTCACGGCCACCACTTCGGCATCGCATTGGATAGTGCGGGCAGTTGGCCACCCGCGGACACCGCCGCGCCGGACGGGACGGACGCGCCGGATGGAGGCCCGGCGCTGGCGGATGCCATCTTGGTGCTGGCAGATGGGTTCGCCTATGCCGCCAGTCGAGGCGGCGCGCGGATCAGCCCAGCTCCAGCCGGCCATGAAGGCATCACCCTGTGGACCATTGGGGCGTAGCCTCGGCTGACGCTGCGGACCGCCAGGGTGGTCACGGCCACCAAAGATCACGAATTAGAGTTGCTGACGAAAGGCGAAGACGATGACACAACTCCAAGACATCAAGAAGGTCAGGATCCAACATTTGGCCCAGGCCAAGGCGGCCGGTCAGAAGACCACCATGCTGACCGCCTATGACACCCCGACCGCGGCGATCTTCGACGCCACCGGGATCGACATGCTCTTGGTGGGTGATTCGATGGGCAACGCCGTCCTCGGTTATGACTCCACCTTGCCGGTCACCCTTGACGATTCCCTCCGGGCGACTCGGGCCGTCGCGGCCGGCTCCAGCCGGTCCCTGGTGGTCTCCGATCTGCCCTTTGGGACCTACGAGGCCTCTCCGGAAAAGTGTTTCGACTCGGCTGTGGCCTTGATGAAGGCCGGTGCGGAGGCCGTCAAGTTTGAGGGCGGCGCGCGGGTCGCGCCGCAGATCCACCTGCTTAGCCAGTCCGGCATTCCGGTCATGGCGCACCTCGGTTTCACTCCTCAATCGGTCAATACCTTGGGTGGCAATCGCGTCCAGGGACGGGATGACGCCTCCGCCAAACGCCTGGCGGAAGATGCTCTGGCGGTCCAGGACGCGGGCGCCTTCGCCGTGGTTCTGGAGCTAATGCCAGCCACCTTGGCCGCGGACCTGACCGCACGGCTGGACATCCCGACAATCGGGATTGGCGCTGGGCCTGGGACCGATGGTCAGGTGCTGGTTTGGACCGACATGGCCGGCATGGGCGATTGGCAGCCAAGCTTCGCCCAGCGGTTTGGTGAGGTTGGCGCCGCGCTGCGTGTCGCCGCCCAGGCCTACGGCAGCGCCGTTCGCGACGGCCGCTACCCCAGCGAGGAGCAGTCCTTCACCAGCTAGCCAGCTAGGTAGCTGAAACCCGTGCAGATGAGCCGAGTTCCGCCCACCCTGGGGTGGTTCCGGGGTCCCCGCAAAATATCTGACTGTAGGGAGGAGGTTTTGCGGGGCCGTCTAGTCGGCCGCCACCAGGGTGCCGAATTGACGCGAACTTGGACCGCCGCACAGTTCGCGTCAGTTTGACCCCCTGGTGCCCGATGCCGTCCGGCGGGTTCTGCGCGTTATCGCAGGTCAGCGGGTTGGGCCGGTTGGGCGCCCTCTTGGACGGGGTGCCGAATTGACGCGAACTTGGACCGCCGCACAGTTCGCGTCAGTTTGACCCCCTGGTGCCACGAGTAGTCAGCACGGGAAGGCTCTTGCCGCGAATTCCAGGCGATGGACACTAGCCTTGAAGACATGTTCGATCCGTTCTATTCGCTGACCCCTAAGCTTCTGGCGGCCGTCAGCCTGATTGAGCGCGCCCGCGGCCGCATAGATGCGGCCCGCCTCAGCCCGGAACAGGCCGCTGGGCTGCGCGAACAAAGTGAGACTGACATGGCTGTCGCCTCGGCTGGGCTGTCCGACACGTCGTTGACCCGGCACCAGATTGAAGCCATCCTGAACGGCCGCGAGGTCGACGCCGCCCAGCGGTCCATTACCGAGGTCGACAACGCCCGCGATGGCATGCGCTGGGGCCTTTCCCGGGAGCAGGATCCCTCGCCGCTCACCCTGGATGACATTCTGGAGATGCACCGGATCTTCGCTAAGAATCTGATCCCAGACGTGCATTTGGGCGCCTTCAGGCCTGGCCCCGCTCTGATTGGCGATCAATTCGCCGGTTCTGATTGGGGTCGTTACAAAGCTCCCCCGGCCAGCTTGATTGAGGCGCGGATGGAAGCGTTGCTGCGCTGGGTCGCGACGGCCGGAACCGATCCACACCCAGTGATCGCCGCCGGAATAGCCCACCAGGAGATCGCATCAATCCGCCCCTACAATGCCGCCACCGGACAGATCGCGCGCCTGACGGCCCGGATCATCCTGGGGCAGCACGGCTACTCTTTCCAGGACGGGCTGGCCCTGGGCCTGTTTTACCTCGAAAACCGCTCCGCCTACTACACGGCCTTGGACAACGGCGCCAGCTATCTGGAACGGGCCCATAATTCCCGCAACGCCTGGTTGACTTTTTACCTGCGCGGGCTGCAAAACGAGGTTGATCGCCTGACCGCCCTCTTCGCTTCCTATGAGGTCACCGATGATCCCGCAGTCCAGGCCATCCCGTCGCTTCGCCGCGATGAGGCTGCCTTGCTGGCCTTCGCGGATCACTATGGCTCATTCTCTCGCCACGACGCCGAATCGATCCTCTCCCCTACCCCCAAGCGGCTAGTAGCCCGTCGCCTAGAGGCCATGGTCAAAGCCGGCCACCTCATCAAGGATGAAACGGACGAACCAGTCCGCTACCAGCCAGCCAACCCGCCCACAGACTCAACTGGCTCCCCTTAGGATTGACGGCGTGCCAGTTACCAAGGGGCAAGTCTCTCCGAGCCGGGCCGTGCCCAGGTCCATAACCCGTCCGGAGTATGTCGGCAAAAGACGACCCGATTCGGAACCCTGGCCGGGTTCGGAGGTCAAGACGCCCCAAGTGATCGAACAGATCCGGCTGGCCAGTCGGATCGCGGCGGATGCCTTGGCGGAAGTCGGAAGGCACGTCGAGCCGGGGGTGACAACTGACTACTTGGACGGGATTGGGCATCAGTACCTGATTGACCATGGCGCCTACCCCTCGACCTTGGGCTACCGGGGGTACCCTAAGTCGCTCTGCGTCTCCATCAATGAGGTCATCTGCCATGGCATCCCGGATTCGACCGTGATCAAGGACGGAGACATTGTTAACGTCGATATCACGGCGTTCAAAGATGGAGTGCATGGTGACACCAACGCCACCTTTCTGGCCGGCGCGGTTGGCGAGGAATCGCGGCTACTGGTCGAACGGACCAAGCAGGCCATGATGCGCGGTATAAAGGCGGTCCAGGTGGGCCGGGAGGTCAACGTGATTGGTCGAGTGATCGAGTCATACGCCCGGCGGTTTGGCTACGGTGTCATCCGCGACTACACCGGCCACGGCATTGGCGAGTCGTTTCATTCGGGCTTGGTGATCCCACACTATGACGCCGCGCCACGTTTCGATGACGTTATTGAAGCCGGTATGGTGTTCACCGTCGAACCGATGCTGGCCCTTGGCACGCACGACTGGCGACTGTGGGAGGACGGCTGGACGGTGGTGACGGCGGACCTCAAGCGTTCGGCGCAGTTCGAGCACACCATCTTGGTGACGCCTCACGGCGCAGAGATCTTAACCCTGCCCAGCATTTGAACCCAACAACCCGGCCAGGTGCGCGTGCGCCGGCCGCGGCGCATGGTGGGTTGATGAAGAAGGACCAAGGAACCGGTGTTTGGTTGGGGCACCTGGCCGGCATCGGACTGGGCGCAGTCGCCTTAATCGTGGTGACTCAAATGATTGGTGGGATGGTTGGGGGCATGCTACTGGGCGCCATGTCCGGATTGATGCCCTAAGGCGAAGCTGGGCGCGGAGTTGAGCGGAGCTTGACGGCGCTTCGGCGGGCCTCGGGGGCGGAACGCGCCGCCGGTGCGATAGCATCGCCGTCATGCCTGAATCAATCAACCCCCAGTTGAGGGACCATGTCCAACCAGCCTTCTTGAAGGCGCTCCAATTTCGCCGGGCAATCAAGGCCTTTGACCCTGAACGACTCATAGAGCCAGCGGACTTCAACTTCATCTGCCAGGCCGCGCGCCTGGCCCCGAGTTCCAACGCGCTTGAACCCTGGAACCTGATCATTCTGCGCCAGCCCGCCCTGCGGGCCCAGTTCGTTGAACGCACCGGAGCCAACCCAGACCAGGCCGGATTGGCGTCTCATCTGGTGGCCATTACCGCCAAGACGGCCCGCGGGATTGATCCGGCGGGTGCGCACCTGGGACACATTGGTGCCACTGTTCAAGGTATGACGCCAGAAGCGATTGAGGCCTGGCGGACCCGTTTCACAGGCTTCTTGGCTAACCGGATCCATGTTTATGGCGATGACGCCGCCATGTTTGGCTTCACCGCCCGCCAGGCCTATTTGGCATTGGAGAACATGCTGGTTGCGGCGGCTCTCATCAAAGTGGATTCTTGCGCACTGGAAGGCCTTGACCATCATGAGGCGACATCTGTCCTGGCCGGTGCCGGCCTGATTGATCCAGAACTTGACGCCTTCGCGGTGGCGGCGGTGTTCGGCTATCGTTCCGTTGATCCGAAGCGCCCGCAGGCCCGCCGGCCCCTGGAAGAGATCGTCACCTGGGCCTAAGGCAGCTCCGCCTCCTGGCCATGCGCTCGCCGCCCGCCACTACATCCGGCTGCCAGTGTCCCACTGTGTACTCAGTGTCACTTTGTGCTACAGTGCCCTCATGGCGAAGGCATCTGTTACTGAAACCGTCACCACGCGGCAACTGCGGTCAGAGCTATCCAGCGTGGTGGGACGCGTTATGTACAGCGGCGACCGGATCGGCGTCAGCCGCAACGGCAAGCTGGCCGCCGTGCTGGTCAGCGCGGAGGACGCGGCGGCGCTTGAGGCCTACGAGATGGCGCAGGACGTGGCGGCGTACCGCGCCGCGAAGGCCCAGGACGACGGAACCAGGGTGTCCCTGGCCGAACTGCGCAGCGGTCTCGATCTGCCGTGACCTATTTGGTCGAGTTCACGTCCGGAGCGGCGCGGGCGATCAGGAAGCTGCCCCGGCCGGCGCGCGCTCGGATCCTCGCCGCGGCCGAGTCCCTGACCAGTAATCCCAGGCCACCGGGCGCCACCAAGCTCGTCGGGGAGGCGACTGCCTGGCGAGTGCGCATTGGCGATTACCGCCTGATCTACGAGATCAAAGATGAACACCTCTTGGTCACCTTGGTACGAGCCGCCCACCGCCGCCTCCGATGAAGCGACCGTGACTCCGGCACATTGAGACCAGCACACAGCGCCGCCGGCGCCAAGGCCGCCACCCAAGTTTAGATTCGGGCGGCTCTGATCTCCGTTACCAGGATGCCCCGAGCGCCAGCTTCATAGAGCCGGTCCATGAGCTGGTTGGTGGACTTAGCTGGCACCACCGCCCGCACCGCCGCCCAGCCCTTATTGTGCAGGGGTGAGACAGTTGGGCTTTCCAGCCCAGGGGTGATGGACACGGCCCGCTCGACCGCTGAGATCGGCACATCGTAATCCATCAGTACGTACTGCGACGCCACCAGCACACCCCGCAGCCGGCGGGTCAGTTTGTCCAAAGCCTCAGAATCCACCAAGCCCTGGTGGCGCCGAATCAAGACGGCCTCAGATTCCAGCAGCGGCTCCCCAAATGTGGCCAGGCCAGCGGCACGTAGGGTGGTGCCGGTCGAGACGACATCGGCGATCGCGTCCGCTACCCCCAACTGGACGGCGCTTTCGACAGCCCCGTCCAGGCGCACAACGCTGGCCTCAATCCCCCGGTGCTGGAGGTAACCGTCCACCAGGACCGCGTAAGACGTCGCCACCCGCTTGCCCGCCAAATCGCTGACATCCTCAGCGGTGCCAGGCGGGGCCGCGAACCGGAACGTTGACTGACCAAATCCAAGCTCCAGGTGCTCAACCGCCGCCGCGCCCGAATCGAGCAATAGGTCACGACCGGTGATGCCGGCATCGACGGTGCCAGAGCCCACGTAGACGGCGACGTCACGCGGGCGGAGATAGAAGAATTCGACGTCGGCCGCCGGGTCCATGAGGACCAACTCACGCGGCTCCCGTCGCTGAGCGTAACCGCAATCGCGGAGCATGCGGATGGCCGGCTCGCTGAGCGAGCCCTTGTTCGGTACTGCGATCCGGAGCATCAGAGTTTCCTATAAACCGTTTCCAGGGACACGCCGCGAGCCACCAGCAATAGTTGGGCGTAATACAACAACTGCGAGACTTCCAGAGCGACCTGCTCATCCGACTCGTATTCGCTGGCCATCCAGGCCTCGCCGGCCTCCTCGATCAGCTTCTTACCGATCTCGTGGACTCCCCCATCCAGGAGACGGACAGTGCCTGATCCGGATGGTCTTTCATCACGCCGGGACAGCAACTCGGCATAAAGCTGATCAAAAGTCTTCACAAGCCCTCAAGCCTAGTGGCCCGGATCACGCCCCGGGTTCGTCCGCCAGGGCGGCGGCGAAAGTGTCCAACCCCAGAGAGCCGAGCGCCAAGGCCCGCTGGTGGAAGGCCTTCAAGCTGAATTCTTGACCAGCGGCCACCGCCCGGGACTCAGCGTCAGCACGGGCCTGCTCCCACAGGCGTTGCCCAATCTTGTAAGACGCTGCCTGGCCTGGCCATCCCAAATAGCGATCCAACTCGAACCGGAGGAAGGCCGGGTCAGCGGACACGTTGGCGGTCAGATAGCGCCAGGCCTTGGGCTCGTCCCAGATTCCGCCACCCCATGCCTCCGGACACGGCAAGCGAAGGTGAATACCCAGGTCAATGACCACGCGGCAAGCCCGCAGGCGCTGGTTGACCAGCATTCCCATGCGGTCCGCCGGAGTGGGCAGAAGCCCCAGTTCATCCATCAGGCTCTCGGCGTACAACGCCCAGCCCTCACCGTGGCCAGACACCCAGATGCCCAACCGGCGCCAGCGATTGAGCTTGTCCGTTTCGTAGAGGGTCTGGCCAATCTGAAGGTGATGACCTGGCACGCCTTCGTGATACACCGTTGACCGCTCCCGCCAAGTGGAGAATTCCGTCACCGATTCTGGCACCGACCACCACATCCGGCCCGGCCGGGTGAAACCATCCCCCGGGCCGGTGTAGTAGATGCCGCCGTCATGAGTGGGAGCTATCAAACACTCCAGTTGGCGCAACGGTGCCGGAATGTCAAAGTAACGCCCATCCAAGTCATCTATGGCTTGAGCGGATGTTTCAGCCATCCAGCGCCGCAAGGCGGCGGTGTCCTTGAGCCGGTACTGTTCGTCACGGTCAAGGATGGTGATCGCTTCTTCGATGCTGGTGCCCGCCCCGCCAATCACAGCCGCGAGTTCACGCTGTTCATCTATAACGCGTGCCACCTCAGCCTCACCCCAGGCATAGGTCTCCTCGAAATCGATATTCGCCCCAAGAAATCGCCGTGATGCTCGCCGGTAGCGTTCACGCCCCACCGCGTCCTCCGCTGGAGCCTTAGGCGCCAACTCCTTCTCCAGGAAATCCGCCAGTTTTCCGTAGGCCATCCGCGCTCGCATAGCCCCGCGCTCCAAGAACTTGGCGAGGGAGCGCGGAAGCGGCTGCCGTTCCCCACCGGGCTGGTCCGGCTTCAGCGCCGCATTGGCCGCCAAGGTCGCGAAGAAGGACCCTTCCGCCGCCAGCGCACGCGCCTGAGCGATACCAATCTGGACCTGCCGCGCCGCTGGCATCTGGCTGGCAGCCGCACCAACGGCCAGCGTCTCGACATAACCGGCCAGCGCCCATGGGACTCTGGCGAGGCGCACGGCCAGCATGGTCCAGTGCCTCGCCGTCGCGGTTGGCATCAGGTCGAACACACCGCGAATCTCTTGTAAGGGTGAGGCGATGTTGTTCAGACAGGCCAAGTGATCTCCGGCCAGAAAGGCCTCAATATCCAAGGTCAGGCGCTCTTTGAGCGCGGCAGCGGTTACCCGGTCGGTACCATCCACGATGCCTGACGCCACCACAGCCCCGAGCAGGTCGCGCCAAATAACAGCCCGCGTCTCATAGCCCTCTGGCGAAAAATCATCAAGGCGATGGTCCGCACCCGGCAGCCCCTGGGTGGTGGCGAAGATTGGCGAAATCGTCGCTGCCATCCCGTCGATGTACGAATCGGTTAGGCGGTCAAGCTGGGAAGGGTGACGGGGTGGTGCGGCGCCCGGATCAACAAGCATGCACCGATCCTATTCCCGCCAGGCGACCACGAGGCCCTCCCCCGGCGGTGCCGACGCTGGAGCGGAGAGCGTCCGTCAGGATAGGTTGAGCATGGCCATGACCGCCTGGGCCGCCTCGCCGCCCTTGTCCTCATGCGATCCGGGCAGGCCCGCCCGGTCAAGAGCCTCAGACTCATTGTCGCAGGTCAACAGTCCAAAACCGACTGGCTTCGCATAGTCCATGGCGACTTGAGCGAGTCCAGAGGTGGCGGCCTGGCAGACATACTCGAAGTGGGGAGTGCCACCGCGGATGACTGCCCCCAGGGCGATCACGGCATGATTCGACCTTGACAGGTCAACCGAACGCAAGTTGCCACCCAACGCCCACTGTGCCGCCAAAGGCAACTCGAAAGCGCCCGGAACCCAGACTAGCTGGTGGTCAGCTCCCGCCCCGGACAGGGCCCGCAGGGCGCCGGCCACCAAGCCATCCATCACTTGCCGGTGCCACATTGACGCCACTACCGCGATTCGCCACGGGTGCCCATGGGAATTCACGCCGCTGGCATTTAGTTCAGGCGCACCAAAGCTCGCCATTAGTTGCTCCCTTCATTTCCCGGGACCGGCGCCGGGCCCAGCCTCATCACCGGAGTCAATCCCATTACTGGCACCGGGACGGCCGCTGGGGCCTGCTCGGTCACGCCGGACAGGCTCAGGTTGTGGCCCATCTGTTGGGCCTTAGTGTCCAGGTAGCCGGCGTTGTGCGCCGTGCGGCCAACTTCGATTCGTTCCACCCGTGCCACGTCCACCCCCAAAGCGGCTAGGCCTTCGATCTTGGCCGGATTATTGGTCAGCAATACCACTGGCTCTAGATCCAGGTCTTTGATGATCGCCGCCGCGGCACCATATTCCCGCCGATCAACCGGCCAGCCCAATTCGAGATTGGCCTGCACTGTGTCACGTCCACGGTCCTGTAAAGCGTAGGCGTCGATCTTGGCTTTGAGCCCAATCCCGCGGCCCTCATGTCCGGTCAGGTAAATAACAGCCCCGCCCTGCGCGGATGCCCGCTCCAGGGCGGCCGCCAACTGAGCGCCGCAATCGCAGCGCTGAGAACCGAAAGCATCGCCGGTGAGGCACTCCGAATGGACCCGCACCACTTTGCCCGGACGCGAGCGCGCCACCAGCGCCACGTGTTCCTGCCCCGTGCGCAGGTCGCGGTAACCATGCATGTCAAATTCGCCGTAGGCGGTTGGCAGGAAGGCCTTTCCCGTGGCCACCACCCGGTTGACCGCGCCCGGCGGAGGCTCCGGCTGCTCCGCCTCAGTCGGCAGGTCACCATTGGCTCTTCGCCAGGCAATCAAATCAGCGATGGTCAGCAACACCAAGCCATCGCGCTGGGCTAAGGCCGCCGCGTCACCCAGACGCATCATCGAGCCATCATCCCGGACCAATTCGGCGATCCCGGCCACTTCTGGCAATCCGGCCAGCCGGCACAAGTCCACCGCCGCCTCGGTGTGGCCACCGCGATGAAGCACCCCGCCGGGCACCGCCCGAAGGGGAAGAACATGGCCGGGACGGATCAAGTCACCAGCGCCGGAGGCCGGATCCGCCAGAATCCGCAGCGTCGCCGCCCGGTCTGCGGCGGAAATTCCGGTGGTGACGCCGCGAGCGGCGTCCACGGTGACCGTATAAGCGGTCCGGCGCGGATCCTCCGAGTTAGGCACCATCAAAGGTAGGTTCAGGGCGTCGGCCCGTTCCGTGGTCATAGGCGCGCACATATAGCCCGAAGAATGCCGAATTATCCAAGCGATCCAATCCGGATCAACATTGGTCGCGGCGATTACCGCGTCGGCCTCGTTCTCCCGGTTGGCGTCATCCGCCACCAGGACCGGCAGGCCAGCTTTGATAGCTTCAAGGGCCTGGTCAACAGTGCCAGCGCGAATCAACTAGTCACCAGCCGCTCAACATACTTGGCGATCAGATCCACCTCAAGGTTCACCTTGTCCCCAACTCGCAGGGCGCCCAAATTGGTACCAGCCAAAGTGGACGGTATCAATGAAACTGAGAAGACGGCATCGTCCACCGCCACTACCGTCAGCGACACGCCATTGATGGTGACCGAACCCTTACGGGCGATGTATTTAGCTAATCCGTCCGGCGCGGCGAATGCCATATTGCCCTCTTCCCGCGCCGCCAGCGCCGCCACTCCGTCAACGTGGCCCTGGACCAGGTGACCACCCATCCGCGTGTCCGCCCTCACGGCCCGTTCCAGGTTGACTGGATCGCCCGCCGCCAAAGTGCCCAGCGTGGTCCGCCGCAGGGTCTCCGCCATTACGTCGGCCGTGAAACTGGCCGCAGTACCCTCCGCGATAGTCAAACAGACACCGTTGACGGCGATTGAGTCACCCAATTTGGCGTCCTCCAGGACCGCCCGGCACTCGACTGCCAGCCGGGTTGGCGTCACCTCGATAACGCGCCCAACTTCTTCGATCAAACCAGTGAACATGGTTACCTTCCCACCTCGATGAACACGTCGTCCCCGATCCGTTCCAGATACCGGGTGCGCCAACGCAGTGCTTGGTCAACAGACTCTATGCCCAAGAGCCCCAAACTGGCTAAACCGCCAGCACCAAGCAAAGCCGGCGCCAAGTAACAATCGATCTGATTAACCAGGCCAGCCCGCACGAATGCCGTCGCCAGCCCGGGGCCGCCCTCAAGCAGCACGTGGCGAATCTCGCGGCTAGCTAGCTGTCGCAGCACCTGGGCGGGGTCATGAGTCCGGACGTGCAGGTAATCCGGGTCATTGATGGCGCGCTCACCCACCACGACCCGCAATGGCTGGTGTTCGTAAAGGGAACCGTCCGGACGCCGGGCACTCAGCTTGGGCCGGTCCGCCAGGAAGGTGCCGGTGCCGACCATGATGGCGTCCACTTCCGCCCTCTTGGCGTGGGCATGAGACCGTGAGGCGGCGCCGGTGATCCATTGGGATGAGCCATCCGCGGCGGCGGACCGTCCGTCCAAGCTGGCCGCCAACTTGAGGGTGACATAGGGACGGCCAGTGGTCATGGAATGCGCCCAGGCCCGGTTGAGGGCCAGAGCCCGCCCCGGGTCGACGTCGCCCTCAACTTCGACTCCCCGGGCCTTCAGATACGCCGAGCCGCCGGTGGCGGCTGGATTTGGGTCGGTCAAGGCGTACAGCACCTTGCGGACGCCCGCCTCCACCAAGGCCCGGCTGCAAGGTCCGGTCCGGCCGTGATGGTTGCAAGGCTCAAGGGTCACGTAAACAGTGGCGCCCGCCACTCCGGCCCCCCGCCGGCGGGCATCCTCAAGCGCGGCGACCTCCGCATGCGGCGTACCAGCCCCCTGGTGGCTACCCTCACCGAGCACGATGCCGTCTGGACCGGTAATCACGCAGCCAACCCTTGGGTTGGGGCCGAATTTGGGCCCCCTGGCGGCGAGCTGGAAGGCCCGGTCCATGACCGCGCTTGTTCCTGAGGCCGGTCCGGGTCGCGGCCGGCGCCCGGCGTCCGCGTGATGCCCTGCGCCGGCCCGCCCCACGGATCCAACCCCAGATCCGTCTGGGGTCCGGCCCGCTGGCGCGCCCTGGGGCCCAGCCTTAGGCCCCGCCGCCAATTGCTTCGTCAAGTCCGCTGACGGTGCGTCCGGCGGCGAGGCCCGGCCGCTCAACGGGTCGCCTCCCTTAGCGCCGTGATCTCCCCCGCTGGATCATCGCTCCCAAAGACCGCCGCACCGGCCACCACAATGTCTGCGCCAGCCCGAGCGATAGACCCAATGTTGCCGCGACTAACCCCGCCATCGATCTGGAGCTTGACCGCCCGGCCGGCGATCAACGCCTTGGCCTGTGCCAGCTTCACCAACGACTGTTCAATGAATGATTGGCCACCAAACCCTGGTTCGACTGACATGATCAGCACCATGTCGACCTCCTCTAACAGATTCTCCAGAACCGCCACCGGCGTGGCAGGGTTCAATGCGACCGCCGCTTTAGCGCCGCGCCGCCGGATCTCCCGCGCCAGCCGCAGAGGCGCCTTGGTCGCCTCCCAGTGGAATGTCACAGAGGCCGCTCCGATGTCCGCGTACTGAGGGGCGAACTCATCGGGATTGTCGATCATCAAATGCACATCCGCCGGCATGGGAGCCACCCGGACGATCTGCCGGACGACCGGCGGTCCAATGGTCAGGTTCGGGACGAAGTGCCCGTCCATCACATCAAGGTGAACCCAGTCGGCGCTGGCGATCCGATCCAATTCCCGTTCCAGATTGGCGAAATCAGCCGTCAGAATCGACGGTGCTATCTCAACTGGCACTGGTACAGGGTACCGTCCCCGCCGCCGTCCCGTTCCTGTGTTGCCCCCTGGACACTGTCGGTCTACGGTCAAGCGATAGTCAAGGCGGAGTCATTCTGGCTGTTCAAGGGAACGCCGCACCCGCCTGATTTTCCGGTCCGAAACTTGGCGTTCGCCGAAAGCCTCAGAATTCCACTGCAAGCCTGAAGGATCATAGGCGCCCGGCGCCGGGCGCCGGCGCCGCTCCGGGGCCCGCACCCCATTCGCCAGCCGACGGGTCCGGACCAGGAACCCAGTGTGACCAATCATGCGGTGCTCGGGTCTCACAGCCAGGCCCTCCACATGCCAACCACGCACTGTCGTTTCCCATGCCTCCGGCTCAGAGAAGCTCCCAAAATCCCGCAGGGTCTCTACCAAACGGGACAATTGAGTGGTTGTAGCGACGTAAGCGATAAGCACGCCCCCTGGCGCCAAAGCCTGATAGGCGGCATCGGCGTTCTCCCACGGCGCCAGCATGTCAAGAACCATCCGGTCCCAGTTGCCCGGCGACAGTTCCGGCACAACCCCGCTCAGGTCACCGACCCGCAAATCCCACGCCGGGTGCGGCCCACCGAACCAGCGTTCGACATTGGCGCGGGCGATGACCGCGAAATCTTCCCGCCGCTCAACGCTGACCAACTTGCCCTGGTCCCCGACCGCCCGCAGCAGTGACATGGTCAAAGCGCCCGACCCTGCTCCCGCCTCGATCACTCTGGCGCCCGGATAAATGTCAGCCATTTGAATGATTTGGCCGGCGTCCTTGGGATAAACCACGGTGGCTCCGCGGGGCATTGACAACACGAAATCCGCCAGCAACGGCCGCATCGCGACATACTGGCGGCCCTCAGATGTGGCCACGACGGAACCCTCCGGCTGCCCAATCAGTTGGTCATGAGGAAAAGACCCACGATGGGTGTGAAACACCTTCCCGCCCTCAAGAATGATCGTGTTGAGCCGTCCCTTGGTATCCGCCAACTGCACCCTGTCGCCGGCTTTGAACGGCCCACGCCTTTGGGCCGCTCCGGTAGCTTCGCTCATGGGCGACAACTCTAGTGTCCCTGGCCAGACACTCCCCGCGACGGTCTTCCCGAATGGGCGCGACACGGGCGCCACGCCCTTCCCCGCACCCGGGCCGGCGGCACGGCCAGTGGCATAATGGCCGGTGCTACCCGAGGAGGAAATCAATGGCGATGATCGGCATCCGTCCCCTACTGCTCGCTGACTGGGGCAACGTTTCAGACATACTGGCGGCGTCTCTTGGCGCCAGCGCACTCGAAGACGAGCCGCTCACTTGGGAACAGTGGGACCGCCGCTACCTGCCGGACCATCGCCTGGTGGCGGCGAACCGCGAAGGTCAGGTCACTGGCTGGGCGGCCCTCGAACCCGTATCCGCCCGGCGATCTCTCAATGGTGTTGGGACTGTCTCGGTCTTCGTTGACGCCGGCCACCGGGGACAGGGCTTTGGCAACCAACTGCTGGCCAGCCTGATCGCTTCATCCGAGGATGCGGGGATGTGGACCCTCCAAGCCTATGTGGCGCCGCAGAACAGCGCCGCCATGGATCTGTTCCAGGACCTTGGTTTTCGGATCGTTGGCCGGCGGCAGCGGTTCGTCCGGCTGGCCGACGTCTGGCATGACGCCATGCTGCTAGAGCGCCGCAGCCCGGTGGTCTTTCCAGAAGCGGTGGTCTCGCTCCCGGAGATTCACGAGGCGTCATAGACGGCCCCGCAAAATCTCCTCCCTGCGGTCGGATATCTTGCGGGGCCCCCCGGGGTGGGCGGAACTCAGCTCATCTGCACGGGTTTCAGCTATCTAGCGGGCGAGGGCTGCTAGTCCTCTTTGGTCAGGAGCCTCACTCGCAGGCAGACTTGCCGCCAGCACTAGGAAGTGCTAACGCACCGCTTCACGGACTTCGCGCAATTCGCGTTTCAGCTCTGCGATCTGGTCGCGATACCGGGCGGCCAGTTCAAATTTCAGGTCGGTCGCGGCGGAATGCATCAACTCCGTGAGAGAGGCGATCTCCCCCAAAATCTCCTCCACCAGCGCGGGCTCCTTGGCCCCCCGGGCCTCTTGGCTGCCCTTCGCCCCCCGGCTCGCGCCCGCTGGTCCGGCGCGGCCTGAACTGGACATCAGGTCAGCGGTGTCCTGGTCTTCACGGGCCAAAGATTCGGTGATGTCCGCGATCCGCTTACGGAGCGGCTGCGGGTCAATCCCATGCTCCCTATTGAACTCGATCTGCTTCGCTCGGCGGCGATCAGTTTCGCCAATGGCATATGCCATGGCCGGCGTCACCTCATCCGCGTACATGACGACAGCACCAGAAACATTGCGGGCGGCTCGGCCGATTGTCTGGATCAAAGACGTGCCAGAACGCAGGAAGCCCTGTTTGTCGGCATCTAGGATCGCCACCAATGAGACTTCCGGCAGATCCAGGCCCTCGCGCAACAGATTGATGCCCACCAGCACGTCAAACCGGCCCAGGCGCAGGTCACGCAACAGTTCGACCCGCTTCAAAGTGTCCACATCAGAGTGCAAGTACCGTACCCGCACGTCGTGACCGGCCAGGTAGTCAGTCAAATCCTCCGCCATCTTCTTGGTCAGGGTGGTGACCAGCACCCTCTCCGACTGCTCCACCCTTTCCCTGACCTCATGCAGTAAGTCGTCGATCTGGCCCTTGGTGGGGCGTACCGAGACACTGGGATCCACCAGTCCCGTGGGCCGGATGATCTGTTCCACCACACCATCCGACAGAGATAACTCGTAGTTCCCGGGCGTAGCTGAAAGATAGATTGTCTGCCCAATGCGCTCCAGGAATTCCTCAAAACGGAGCGGGCGGTTATCCATGGCCGAGGGTAGCCTGAACCCGTGCTCTACTAGGGTCCGCTTCCGCGACATGTCGCCTTCATACATGGCGCCGACTTGCGGCACCGTGACGTGCGATTCATCTATCACTAGCAGGAAGTCTTCCGGGAAGTAGTCAAGCAAGGTGTTGGGAGGGGTCCCAGGTTCACGCCCGTCAATGTGGCGTGAATAGTTTTCAATCCCGGCGCAAGAGCCAATCTGCCGCATCATCTCTAAGTCGTAAGTGGTCCGCATCCGCAGCCGCTGCGCCTCCAGTTGTTTATCCTGGCGATCCAATTCGGCCAGCCGGGCTTCCAGTTCGGCCTCGATGCCCCGGATGGCGGATTCCATGCGCTCCGCCCCAGCCACATAATGGGAGGCTGGGAAGATGTTGACGCTGGACTCCGCCCGGATGACCTCGCCAGTCAACGGGTGCAGCGTCGCGAGGGCCTCAACTTCATCCCCGAAGAACTCGATCCGCAGCGCCAGTTCCTCATACATCGGGATAATCTCCACCGTGTCGCCGCGGACTCGGAAAGTCCCGCGAGTAAACGCCATGTCATTACGGGCGTACTGCATTTCAATGAAGCGGCGCAGCAGCCGGTCGCGTTCAATCTCTTGGCCCACTTCGAGTTGGACCATCCGGTCAACGTATTCCTGGGGAGTGCCCAGACCATAAATGCAGCTCACGGACGCGACGACCACGGCATCCCGCCTCGTCAGCAGGGACGACGTGGCCGAATGCCGGAGCCTCTCGACCTCATCATTGATAGATGAATCCTTTTCGATATAGGTGTCGCTTTGGGGAATATAGGCCTCCGGCTGATAATAGTCATAATATGACACAAAGTATTCGACGGCGTTATTCGGCAATAGCTCCCGAAATTCGGTCGCTAGCTGAGCGGCCAAGGTCTTATTCGGTTCAATCACCAGGGTGGGACGCTGCACCTGCTCAATCAGCCAGGCTGTGGTGGCGGATTTGCCAGTACCTGTGGCGCCGAGCAGCACCACGTCCTTCTCCCCTGCGTTGATCCGTTCAGCCAGTTCACTGATGGCCTGGGGTTGGTCGCCGGAGGGCTGGAAATCCGACACGACCTGGAACGGGGCCACCGCCCGCTGCAATTCAGTCACTGGACGCATGGCGTCTAACCTACTCCGATGCCTCATTGCCCGCCGGCCTGTACGCGGAAGCGGCCACAGCGGCACCGGCAGGGACGGCGGGGTACCGCTCTTGGTTCAGGATGTCCGATGCCGCCCGGCCCGAACCCCGCACCACAACGTTCTACGCGGCTTTGCGGGTCAATCAGTGCGTGGCCGTCGAAACGACTAGTAGGAACCCGGTGAAAACGACTAGTAGGAACCCGCCGCACGCGAACGCCAACTCGACGGCTATTTGGCCCGGATAGTTGACCGAGACATGCCGGAAACCGGTATTGACGTTCGCCGCCCAGGGGCGTTACGAGCTTGGTTGCGCGCGTATGCCGCCGCGACGGCATCGACGGCCGACTACACAAAGATCCTCAATGCAGCGACGGCTGGTGGGCCGGACAAGCCGGCCAAGGCGACTGCGGGGGCATACCGTGAACACCTCCGGCGACTGTTCATCCTTGACCCCGTAGAGGCCTGGACGCCGGCCTTCGTTCCGCTCAAGCGTCTGACTAATTCGCCGAAGCACTTTCTGGCCGATCCGGCCCTGGCCGCCCGGCTTATCGGCGTGACCGCGCAGGGATTGCACCCAACCGCGCGAGGACCGGTCTTGCCGGGGGTCGGCACCTGGCTCGGTGCCTTGTTCGAGTCGCTAGCTGTTCAGTCAGTCCGGGTCTACGCGGAGGCGATGAACGCCCGTGTTGGGCATTTGCGATCCAAGAACGGTGATCACGAAGTGGACATCATCGTTGAGGCAGCTGACATGAGTTGCGTCGGGATAGAGGTCAAGGCGGCGGACACCGTTGGTGACAACGATGTCAAGCATCTGCGTTGGCTGGGACGGGAAATTGGGGACAGATTGGTTGATCGAATCGTCTTGTATGCCGGGCCCCGCGCCTACAGGCGGTCCCATGGCGTGGCCGTGATACCGCTGGCCCTGCTCGGTCCGTAGTCCCCCAACTGCTCCCCCGCGCCGTCAGACCCGCCACTGCCTGGACGAAGAGGATCAGGCTCCGGGTGGTCAGGGCGGCCATGACCGAATGGATGGGCCCTCAACGCCCCGGTCAGCATCTGGACCGGTAGGCTCTTCGGGTGCCATCTACCGACGCTGCCGCTGCCTTCCGGGTAGACCTGCGAGGCGTGGTTGACCTCCTAAGCCGTCACATCTACTCCGGACCCAGGATTTACTTGCGGGAACTGCTTCAGAACGGGGTTGACGCCATCACCGCTCGGCGTGAATATGACTCCTCTAATTCTCGGGCCAAAGACTGGTCTATCCGGCTGACGGCACTGACCGGAGAGAACGGGGAGTTCCAGATCACCGATGACGGGATAGGTCTGACCCGGACGGAAGCGGCCGATTTGCTGTCGACAGTGGGCGCCACATCTAAACGGGACATTCTCGACTTCCCGCGTCAGGACTTCCTGGGCCAATTCGGGATCGGCTTGCTCAGCTGCTTCATGGTGGCAGACCAAATCCGGGTTGTCACCCAGTCCGCCAAGGGCGGCCCGGCTGTCGAATGGCTGGGCAACTCGAATGGCACATTCACGATCCGCGAGTTGGACGAGTCAGTGCCCGTTGGCACATCGGTCTACTTGCGCCCACGCTTCGACGGGGCTGAGTTGCTGCGTGCCTCGGCGGTCAGCCAGCTCGCCATTGAATTCGGCCAATTCCTGGCGGTCCCGGTAAAAGTGGGCCCCGGAAGAGAGACCATCAACCGGCCGGCGGTCTTCGCGGACCGCGAGGCCACAGGCATCGAGATCCGCAGATTTGGGCGGGCGCTGCTGGGAACGCTACCGGTGGATCATTTCCCGCTAGTTTGCGAAGAGACCGGCTCTCGCGGCACAGCCTATGTCCTACCCTTCTCTCCGCCGCCAGGTGCCCCCCAAGCGACACGGATGTACCTCGGCCGAATGCTCGTGTCACCCAACCTGGACGGGATCTTGCCAGATTGGGCGTTCTTTATCCGGGCTTGTGTCAATTCGACTGGCCTGACTCCCACTGCCAGCCGTGAAGCGATCATCGAGGACTTCGCCCTGGAGGTCACCCGCCAAGCTTTCGCTGACGCCATCCGGAACTGGCTAGTGCGCTGCGCCGCCGGCGAACGCTACCAGCTAGATCATTTCTTGTCGGTACACGAACGCGCCATCAAGCAGATGGTGCCGCATGATCCAGAACTGGCTCGGATCATGACCGGCCACCTGACTCTAGAGACCTCGATGGGACGGCGCCATATCAAGGATCTGGTTCAGGACTATCCCAAGTTACGGTACGCGGAAACGCTAGATGAATACCGCCAGGTAGTTGGGATTGTCCCAGGCCACAGTGCGGTCATCAATGCCGGCTACCTTTGGGACGCTGAGGTGACGCGTCTAGCAGGTGAGATCTTCGGCGTCGAAGTTGAACGGATCGACGTGTTGGCGGAACTCGATGCCCTCGAGCCCCCAGCGCTGAAGGACCGGACCCAGGCCGTCGCCTTGGAACAGCGGGCAACGGCCGCCCTGGCGGGCCGTGATTGCCAGGTGGTGGTCCGGGCGATTGGTGACGGCACCACGCCAGCGGTATTCGTGGCGGACCCGGAGCTATTCCGCCGGTTGGACCGGGCGCGGAGTTCCGACAGCGCCGCTCCGCTGTGGCGCGCTATCCTGGACCGCGCCAACTCAGCGATCGAAGCGAGCCGTTCGGGCCAAGTTCGCGTCCCCACCTCGCGGTTGTGCCTGAACTGGCTAAACCGACTCGTCCAGACATTGGCGGATTTGGATGATCAAGCAGTCTTTGAGCGCTCTGTCCAATTGCTCTACGTGCAGGCCCAATTGGCTGGCCGTCGGCCGTTGACTCCGGCGGACCGCAAATTGCTCGATTCAGCCCTCAGCGACCTGATCGCCCTGAGCGCCGGAGTGGCAGATCTGCCACCACACGCACCAACACCGCCAGAGTCCCCCACACTACCGGACGCAACAACACCACCAGACTGAAGACCCCACCCCGATCTATCCCACCGGAAGGAGTGCATCGCCTTGCCGCCTGATGACCCAGAGGTCGAAATCCGCCGCCTGCTGGACCAGGCCGAGTCCATGCCCTACGGCCCCGACGAGTTGGCGCTGATCCGCCAGGCCGCCGCCCTGGCGGACGAATCGGACGATGAAGACCTCGCCTACGAGGTCCAGATGCGGTTAACGACATCCGCCGGCTTCGCAGGCGATACCGACACGATGCTCTCCAGTTTCGCTTGGTGCCTAGCCAAACATGACTCTGATCCAGACCGTTTCGCTGCCAAAGCGAATGACGGTTCGGACCTGTTGTGGCAATACAAGTGGATGCCAGAAGCGCTGCTGCGCTCGCCAGCCTTCTCGCTCAAGCAAATCGAAGCACTCATTAAGGACATGAGGAAGCGCTACCGCCAAGCGGGCGTGGGAATGGGCCCTGTGATCAGCGTGCAGTGGCAATACGCCTGGCGTTCCGGTCAGGTCGACCGGGCCAAAGAACTTCGCGCCAAACTCGAAACCGCCGCTCGCGACGACTATTCGGACTGCGAAGCGTGCAGTCGCAGCCGGGCTGCCGCTTTCGCGCTCGAACTGGGCGAGGATGACCGGGCCCTGGCACTGGTAGATGAGATCACCGCCAAGGGCCTATCTTGCGCTTCTGAGCCTGAACACGCCTTGGGGCTGTCGCTGAGGGCCAAACTGCGGGCAAACCGTTTAGACGACGCTAAAGCCAGCCACTTGCGCAGTTATCAACTTGCTCGCCTGGATCCCGACAGCATCGCCACAGTCGCGGACAACTTGATCTTTTGCGCCGTCACGGGCAATCATGCTCGCGCCCTGGCAATCGTCGAGCGGCATTTGCATTGGCTCACTCACGACACCCTCAATGATGCTTCCCGCCTGGCGTTCCTTCCCGCTATCGCCCTGGCCCTTGAATCGGTCATTCAGATCGGTCATGGCGATCAGATCGTACGCGGGGCGGACCGCCCAGAACTCGCTCCGCTCCTAGGCCTACCGGTTAACGGCGGCCCGTGGACGGCATCGGGAATGGTGGAAAACGTCTGGGCTTCCGCTGAGCGGCTGGCGACCGCCTTTGACGAACGTAACGGCAACGACTACGTAAGCCAACTCCTGGCTAAGAGCCACCTGATTCTGGAAGAGACTTACAACCTGCCAATCCAGTCCAACGCTTTCACCACCTCCCCTCCTCCTCCGGCCGAAGAGCCAGAGGATCTAGATGAGCTGCTGGGCCTCGCCGAGTCCTGCGAGATGGTGCAGCTACACGCCCGCCAGCTCAATCTGGCCAACCGCATCATGGCCATGACGCATGACGTTGACGACCGTTCGGACCCGCGCTGGCCGGCCCGTTTGAAAGCCCATGAGCTCATCATCGTCGCCTTGGAAAGCATGGAGTACTGGGACCGTATGGAGAACGCCGTAACGGCACGGATAGCGGACATGCGCCGCGTGGGCTACCGAGAGCGTGCGGACATCGAGGAATATCTCTTTCTGTCGCTCTATACGGGGGACGACGGAGGCCTGGAGCGCTTGCAGGCCGCGGTCAGCGCCGTCAATGACGCTATTAGCGCTGGCGCATCGCCAGCTGAAGGCCTCAGGGATCTACAGTCCGCCGCGGCGTTCTGCGTGTGCTGTTCGGTAATGCCAGGTGACGATTTCCCGGGACGCGACCAGCGAGTCAAGGAATTGCTGGCTCTAATCGAGGCGCTCAATCCGGCCGATTCGATAATTTTCATGCGCGCCCGGCTGTCAGGCCAGCTATGGTTTGGCTCGGACATGAGTGAAATTGTTGAGACGCTAACCTGGGCGGTATCGTTGGATTTGCCCCTTGGTTTCAAGGCCTGGTATCTACAGCAATTGGCTAACGTGCGCGGCCGGATCGAAGAATATGATCAGGCCGCCGCCGCTGCCGACGAGGCCACCCAAATTTTTGCCTCACTTGGGTTCATCGGCGCGAGCGCCGGCGCGGCCGAAACAGCGGGCCGAGCGCTCGGCAGCGCCGGGCGCTTCGACGAGGCCGTTTCGCGGCTCCGCTACGCCATGCGGCTGGACGAATTGGAGGGCGAACAGAACCCGTCCTCCCGGCTCTACCTGGCCAAGTTGCTTTGCCGCCTGGACCAGTACGCTGAGGCGGCTGAATTGCTCGTTGACGTACTGGAGATGGAAAGAGCGAGGAGAGCCGCTCCGGAAACTATCGCGGAGGTGCTCGACTGGCTTGGGACCGCCCGCGTTGGTGTGGACGACCCTGGAGGCGCCTTGCGGGCATGGTCGGAGGCGTGCGACGGATTCCTAGCAGGGCAAGATCTTCGCTCCGCCGCAAACATGAGGGGCCAAGCTGGCGACCTGTTGCGCCGCTTGAGCGCGCCTTATGAGGCGGTCAGGGAGTTTGACGGGGCCTTGGCGTTGCTTGAACAGGCCGGTTGGCGGCAGAACCCCAATCTGCATCGAGACGCCATGGCGGCGCTCGAGGAACGAGCCTTCGCCAGAGCTTCCTGCGAGGATGAGGACGCGATCATAGATATTGACACGGCCCTTCAGATCGCCGCGTTGGACAAATTGGCCTGGCGCTGGGCCGATCTGCTCGATTCCAAAGCACATATTGTCATGCGCTTGGGAAACCCGGCGAGGGCGACCACCGAGTTCCTGAGAACCGCGGACGCCTACCGGGCTGCCGGTGATCACGTGGCCGCCGGATTCGCCGGGCTGTCAGCGGCCCGCATGCTGGCGCGGCGCCTGGACCGCCCAGATGAGGCCCGCGCGGTCCTGAACACCACCTTGCATGACATGGAGAACCTGACGGACGAACCCTCGCAGGAGTCCGAAGAACTGATTGAAGCGATCAAGGCCAGCCTGGCTAGCCTTAGGTGACAAGCTCCTCCCCTGATTTCGCAGCCGCCCGCCCCGCCATTAGCACTGTTCCCCTTGGTAAGCCGGTGATGGCCGGTACCCTCAGCCGCGGTCGGCAGGAATTTTCAGGTTAAGGTTGGACCAGTACAGCGCCAGTCTTCGGTAGAGTCGCAGTGAGTAACGGCCGAAGAGAGTGGAGCCATCCTGTGCCGAGTGATCCGAGCGACGGCCGCCCCGAAAGTGAGGGCGGCGAAAGCCCACTGCCTGCGTCGCCTGACGACTCCCAGTCTTCGGCGAGGATTGAGGAGCCGGCGGACAGTGCCGGGCCTGCGGAGCCGCCATCTGGCGAGCGGACCGCATCCAGCGAAGAACCGACCGACGATGCCGCCCCAACAGTTAACGCAGCCAGCGACACCCCGGACGAAGACAGCGAACCAGCGCCCGCCGAAGAGCAAACCCCTGAGCCAGAAACAGAACCCGAAGTAGAAGCTGAACCTGGGCCAGAAGCGGAAGCTGAGCCAGAAACAGAACCTGAGCCAGAAGCGGATCCCACGCTAGAAGAGGCTGCGCAGCCGGAACACGCCGCGGAGCCCACCGACGATGCCGCCCCAACAGTTAACGCAGCCAGCGACACCCCGGACGAAGACAGCGAACCAGCGCCCGCCGAAGAGCAAACCCCTGAGCCAGAAACAGAACCCGAACCAGAAGCGGAATCCGAACCAGAAGCGGAATCCGAACCAGCGGCGGAACCAGCAGAAGAACCCGAACGAGAGGCACTGTCGCAGGCCGGGTTGGGCCGCGACGCTCTGGCGATGGCTCTGGCCCAGGCGTTCCGTGTACCGAGGCGGTCCTCGGAGCCTGAGCCCGCCCCTGAGCCAGAACCTGAACCGGAACCCGAAGACGAAGCGGGCGTCGAATCGGAACCCCAAGAAGAAGCAGGCGCTGAAGCAGAATCAGAACCAGAGGATGAGGTTCTTGCTGAATCAGAACCAGAGGCCGAGCCGGAACCGGAGACGGAGGCCGAACGGGATGCCCTGGCGATGGCGCTCGCCGCAGCCTTCGCGGGGCCGCCGGCCCGGTCCCCCAGAGACACTGAGATCGAGGCGCCCAGAGCGACCGGTGCGGACGCGCCAGAGACGGAGACAACGTCCGAGCCAGAACCGGAACCCGAAGGCGAAGCGCGCGTCGAATCGGAACCCCAAGAAGAGTCAGGCGCCGAACCAGAGCCAGAGGCACACGCAGAAGCAGAGCCCGAGCCCGAGCCAAGCCCCGAACCAGAAGCAGAGCCCGAGCTTGAACCAGAACCGCCGCCACAGCAGCGGCGGACCGCCGGGCCGCTAACCGGACTGACCTTCACGCGAACCCCAGAGGCCACAGAGGCCGCAGGCACTCCACCACCGGTCAAAGCGCCGGAGACGAGTCGCCCGGCAACGCCGGGCCTAAGCCACGTTCCATTCCCCGGGCAACTCCCAGCGCAGAGCCCACCCCCAGGCGTCGCACCAAGCATCACGCCGGCCCTCGCCTCGCAAGCTCCACCGGCCCTGAAGCCAGGTAAGCGAGAGAAGGCCGCCAAGGAAGCTAAACCACCCAGGCCGGTACGGCGCCGAATCCCCAAATGGTCCCTGGTGGCGATTTTCGCACTGGTGGTTGTGGCCGGCGGATGGGCCATATTCGCGTCCATCTATTATTCCGACAAAGCCGCTCCTGGAGTCACCCTGGCGGGCGAAAAAGTTGGTGGTAAGACCATTGCCCAGCTTGAACACACCGCCCAGAATCTGCTGTCCGCCCTGGAGTTCACATTCACCCATGACGGCACCAGCCTCACGGGCACGGCTGCGGAATTAGGTGTCATAGCCGATCCAGCGGCGGTCGCCAAACAAGCCCTGGCCGCCAGTTCGGATCTTCCTTTCTGGCGCAAGCTCAATCCGCTGTCCACCAAACCGGTCCCGTTTGAATCGCGAATAGACCAGGCCGCTCTGAGCCAGTTCCTTGACACACGCTTCATCGCCTCCGACAAGATTACCAAGAACGCGGAGATTACCTTTAATACTGACACTGGGGCATTCACGGTGGCGCCGTCAGTAACTGGCATGACGACCGAGGCCGGCCCCGTCGTGGAGGCCATCAACGCGTACCTGCAGGGCGGCAAGGGGTCCCGGAACCTAGAGGTCAAGTTGGTCGCCAATCCGCCCGCAGTTGGTGACGCGGCCGCCAATGCCGCCGCCGATGCCGCCGCCAAGGGTTTGGGACGCAGCGTCGTTTTCGACAACGGAAAGACAGGCAGCCAAGTCCGCAAGTACAAGCTTCCCGCCGGATCGATCGCCGCTTGGACAAAGTTCGTCCCGGACCCGGCCACCGGTACCATTGCAGTCGCCTATGACGAGGAGCTCATCGCTCAGGAGCTTCCAACGCTGCTGGCGGATAAGATCGCCGTCCCCTCGCGTCCGCAGATTGTTGTCACCTATCCCGATTCTGACAAGGAGCTGGGGATTTCCCAGTGGGGAATCAATGGGTCCAAGATCTCCGATCCAGCGTCAGCCATAGCGGCCGCAGCCGCAGCCCTCAACGAGGGCCGCGACGCGACCGTGTCCGTGCCGACCGAATCCGATCCGTTCAAGACGGAGACCAAGAAACCACCCAGCAACTACGACGAGCCGAACGGCGCCCATTGGATTGACGTCAACAAATCCACTTTCTACGCCACGCTCTACGCTGGGACTACGAAAGTCGGCACATACGTGATCTCGACGGGTAAGCCGGGCCATGACACGCCATCGGGCACGTTCTATGTTTACTTGAAGTATGAACACCAAGTCATGCGGGGACCAGAATCTGATCCTTATGAGTCGCCAACTGATTGGGTGTCTTACTTCAAAGGCGGAGTCGCCTTCCATTCGGCACCCTGGAATGAACCCAACGGTTGGCAGCGTCGGGTATCGCACGGCTGTGTGAACATGAAGACCCGTGACTCCAAGACCGTTTACGATTTTGCCCCCATTGGCACCAAAGTCGTTGTTCACGACTAACCGGAGGAAACCATGACCGTCCCTTATGACCAGCAGCAATCTAGCGCCACGCCGCCAGCCTATCCGCCGCCAACCTACCCGCCGGCGGCTTATCCACCTCAGCAAGATCCCTACCCTCAGACTGTCGCCTACGCGGACCAGGCTCCGCCGCCAGTGTACGGCGCTCCGGACTACGGTCCTCCTGCACCCGCGCCGGCCAGGAGGGGTACGGTCTCCTGGGTTGGTCTGTTCATCGCGCTGATCGGGACGGTTGGAGTCGGGGTGGCCGGCTGGGCGTGCCTGGCGACAATCCAGTTCACTGTCACGCCTTTTGAGATCGCCCAATGGTGGTTCATCGTCCTGATCGTGGCCAGTGTCCTACCTATAGTGGCGCTAATCGTGTGCATCGCCGGGCTCGTCATGGGCAGGAGCCGCCTGGTCGCAGTCGTAGGCATTATCATTGCCGTGATCGCTCCAGCGGTGAGCGTGGGGACCGGTCTGACGCTCGGGACGAATACCCTGATTAACCGCGCCGGCGAAGCGGCGGCGAATAGCTCCGACCTCGTTACCGACATGTTCGATGGCGCCGATGTGGACCCCTGGGTCAGAGACCTTCTCAACAGCTTGCAGACCTACTCCGAAGGCTATCACTAGCCTCCCCCGTCCCTCAGGCGTCTTGTCATCCTGACCAGTCGGCCCGCACCGACGAACAGTTCGAGTTGTTGATGCTTGAGAAGCTAGAGGCCGCATTAGCATCGATTCAGGCACGCCTGACCATCGTGTTCGCCGCCCCAAGAGTGACACGGCCGGCTCTTTACCGGCCTTCTAGTTCCCCAATCCGGTGGACCAGGATTTGGTTAGTCGTGCCGGCCATGCCCATCGGCGCGCCGGAAACGATCACCACCGTGTCGCCATCGCGGCCCAACCCGCGCGCCCGCAGCACCGTGTCCGTGCCATAGATCATCTGATCGGTGTGTTCAAAGCTTGGCACCTGGAAAGCGCTGATCCCCCAGGTCAGAGATAGCTGGCGCTGAACGGATTCATTCGGGGTCAAGGCGATCAACGGGATCGGTGAACGCAAACGCGCCATCCGCTGGGCGGAATCTCCGCTTTCCGTGAAAGCGATCAGATAGGAGGCCTCCATGGTGCCTGCGATCACTGCGGCGGCCTTCGTCAGGATTCCGGCATGAGTGTGCGGAGTGGCTGTCATGGGCCGGATACGATCAGCGCCACCGGCCTCCGTCGCTTCAATAATCCGGGCCATTGTCCGGACCGCGTCAACCGGGTATTCGCCAGTCGAAGTCTCGCCAGACAACATGACCGCATCAGCCCCGTCCAGTACGGCATTGGCGCAATCCGAGGCTTCGGCCCGGGTGGGCCTGGGATTGGTGATCATCGAATCAAGCACCTGGGTGGCGACTATGACCGGCTTGGCGAAGCGCCGTGCCATATCAATGGCGTCCTTTTGCACCAGCGGCACGTCCTCCAGCGGCAGTTCAACCCCCAAGTCACCACGCGCCACCATGATGGCATCAAACGTGCGCACTATTTCATGCAAATTCTCTACGGCTTGTGGTTTCTCGATCTTGGCTACCACTGGCAACACCCGCCCAGCCGCGGTCATCACGTCCCGCACGGCCCGGTAATCGCTGGCGGAACGCACAAATGACAGGGCCACAATGTCCACCCCCAATTCGAGCGCAAACCGCAAGTCATCAACGTCCTTAGGGGTCAGTGCCGGTACTGACACCGCCGCCCCCGGCAAGTTCAGCCCCTTGTGGTCTGAGACCTCGCCACCGACCTCGACCGTTGTCACAACATCGGTGCCCGTAACCTCATCTACTCTGAGCACGACTTTGCCATCGTCGATCAAGATCCGGTCCATTGCTCGGGCATCACCCGGAAGCCCCTGGTAAGTGGTTGAAGCCCGCTCCTTAGTGCCCTCAACCGACTCAGTGGTGATGGTGAACCGATCCCCTGGCACCAATTCGACGGGCTCATGGCCTCGAAACGCTCCCAGCCGGATCTTGGGACCCTGGAGATCTGCCAAGATCCCAATCGCGGCGTCCATCTCCTGGGCGGCCTCACGCAACGCCTGATAAACCGCCCGGTGGTCATCATGGGTGCCATGCGACAGGTTCAGCCGGGCCACGTCCATTCCCGCCGCCACCAGTTCAGCGATCTTGTCCTTGGAACTGGTGGCTGGCCCAATTGTGCAAACAATCTTGGCGCGTCTCATCTGGCCCGCTCCCGTCATCTACAGCGCCATTGGCGCTTCGGTGGCGAACACCGGGTTGTGCAGTTCAGTCGAACCCTGCAAATAGCGGTCAACGGCGGCAGCAGCAGCCCGGCCCTCAGCTATCGCCCAAACCACCAGGGACTGTCCCCGGCCAGCATCGCCGGCCACGAAGACCCCCTCTTTCGCGGTGGCATAACTCTCATCGCGCAGGAGCGTCCCCCGCTCCCCCAGTTTGAGCCCCAATTGCTGGACTAGCTGCGTGGCCTCTGGGCCGGTGAAGCCCATGGCTATCAGAACCAAGTCGGCAGGCAACGAACGTTCCGTTCCCTCAACTGGCCCGAACCGTCCGGAAGCGTCCCGGGCGGCATCGGCCACCCGCAGCGCCTCTAGACGCCCTTGACGGCCCTGGAACTCTAAGGACGTGACCGTGTAAACACGCTCCCCGCCCTCCTCATGCGAGCTGGAAGTCTTGAACACCTGAGGGAAAACCGGCCAGGGCTGATGCGACGGCCTGTCAGCGGTGGGCTGGGGCATGATCTCCAGGGACGTGACAGACTTGGCGCCTTGGCGTAGCGACGTGCCGACACAATCCGAGCCAGTGTCTCCCCCGCCAATCACAATCACATGCTTATCCCTGCCGCTGACCTGGTTCGCCACCATCCGGCCGGAAGCGACCACGTTGGCTTGTTCCAGGAACGGCTTAGCGAAATGAACGCCTTTCAATTCCCGGCCCGGCAAGTCTAGATCACGCGGAACAGTCGAACCGATAGCGATCACCAGAGCGTCATAGCGCTGACGCAAGTCTTCCCAAGAGATATCCGCTCCGATTTCGACTCCGGTGCGGAACCGAGTGCCCTCGGCCTGCATCTGCGAAAGCCGCAAATCCAAGTGGTGCTTGCCCAGTTTGAAATCCGGGATGCCGTAACGCAGCAGGCCGCCGGGCCGGTCCGCCCGTTCATAGACCGCCACCGTGTGGCCGGCCCGGGTCAGCTGCTGAGCCGTCGCCAGGCCCGCCGGGCCTGATCCAACAACCGCCACAGTGAAGCCTGTCAGGCGCTCCGGTATCTCCGGCTTGATCCAGCCGTTAGCGAAGGCTCGGTCCACAATCGCCATTTCAATCGCTTCGATGGTCACGGGCGGCTGGTTGATTCCCAGCACACACGAACCTTCACATAGGGCCGGGCAAATCCGTCCAGTGAACTCCGGGAAATTGTTAGTGGCATGCAGCCGGTCCGAAGCCGAATGCCAGTCGTCGCGCCAGACCAAATCATTCCATTCCGGAATCAAGTTCCCCAGCGGACAGCCACGGTGGCAGAACGGCACACCACAATCCATACAACGGCCGGCCTGGCGGTGCGACATGACGTCATCTGGAGGTACGTCCGCCCGCACCTCCCTGAAATCGAGCAGCCGCAGTGAAACCGGGCGATCCATGGGCAGTTCGCGTTGACGGACCTTGAGGAATCCAGCCGGGTCAGCCATGAGCCGCCTCCTTCATGATTTCCTTCCAAGTCTCCGGATCATGATAGTCAAGCCCCTCGGCCTCGGCTTTGGCCAAAGCCTGGTTCATCCGGCTGAAATCACGCGGCACCAAATGGGTGAAATTGGCGCGTTCCACTTTCCAGTTGGCCAGCAACCGGCCAGCCAACGCCGAACCGGTCTCCAACGCGTGCCGCTCCAGTAGACCAACTAGCTCGGCGTCATCGGCCACTTCTTCTTCCAGCAAGTCCCCGGCCGCCACCGCCTGCGGCGACAACCGCGACCGGTCCAATCTGTACACGTACGCCCGTCCGCCAGACATGCCGGCACCGAAATTCCGGCCAGTTGGCCCCAACACTGCGACCAAGCCGCCAGTCATGTACTCGCAACCGTGGTCTCCCACCCCCTCCACCACCAGGGTGGCACCGGAGTTGCGGACAGCGAACCTTTCTCCGACCGTCCCGCTGAGGTATATCTCACCAGCGGTAGCGCCATAGCCAATCACGTTCCCGGCGATCACCGTGGCGGACGGTTCAAACCCGGCGTCCGGCGCCGGACGGACCGTGATCTTTCCGCCGCTCAGTCCCTTGCCCAAATAGTCGTTGGAATCACCCGTCAAACGGAGCACAATCCCCCGCGGCAAGAAAGCGCCAAAGCTCTGGCCGCCAGTACCGGTCAGCGATATGTCAATGGTCCCAGGAGGCAGGCCCGAGCCGCCGTACCGCTTGGTCACTTCATGGCCCAGCATTGTCCCGATTGTTCGGTTGACGTTGCGGACCCGGTGTTCAATGAATACCGGCCGGCCTTCTTCGAGAGCCGGCTGGGCCTCGGCTATGAACTGGTTATCCAACGCCGTCTCAAGCCCATGGTCCTGGGCGGTGACCTGCCGCAGCGGTGAATGCCCACTGTTTTCTGGCAGGGTCAGAATGGGGGTCAAATCAAGCCCAGCGGCTTTCCAATGATCAATGGCGTCCTGAGGCTCAATCAGTTCAGCGTGGCCCACGGCCTCCGCCAAAGTCCTAAAGCCCAGAGCCGCCAGGTACTCCCGCACTTCTTGGGCCATGAACTCGAAGAAATTGACCACATAGTCCGCCTGACCGGAGAACCGGGCCCGCAGTTCAGGGTTCTGCGTGGCCACGCCGACCGGGCAAGTGTCCTTTTGGCAGACCCGCATCATGACACAACCCATGGCAACCAGTGGGGCGGTGGCGAAACCGAACTCCTCAGCGCCCAACAAAGCGCCAATAACCACGTCCCGGCCAGTCTTGAGCTGGCCATCAACCTGAACCACTATCCGGTCACGCAAGCCGTTCAGCAACAGCGTTTGCTGCGTCTCCGCCAGCCCCAGTTCCCACGGACCGCCGGCGTGCTTGATGGAAGTCAGAGGCGAGGCACCCGTCCCACCATCATGCCCGGATATCAACACCACATCTGCGTGAGCCTTGGAAACCCCCGCCGCCACCGTCCCGACCCCGACCTCCGCCACCAGTTTGACCTGGACCCGAGCCTCCGGATTGGCGTTCTTGAGGTCGTGAATGAGTTGTTTCAGATCTTCGATTGAATAGATGTCGTGATGCGGCGGCGGCGAGATAAGTTGCACGCCAGGAGTTGAGTGACGGGTCTTGGCCACCCAGGGGTAGACCTTCGCTCCCGGTAGCTGGCCGCCCTCGCCCGGCTTGGCGCCCTGCGCCATCTTGATCTGGATATCATCCGCATTCGTCAGGTATTCGGCGGTCACACCAAACCGCCCCGAAGCCACCTGCTTAATGGCGGAACGCCGGGTCGGGTCGTGGAGCCGCTCAGGGTCTTCGCCGCCTTCACCGGTATTAGATTTCCCGCCCAGCCGGTTCATGGCGATCGCAAGCGTCTGATGCGCTTCCATGGAGATCGAACCGTAGGACATGGCCCCGGTGGAGAACCGCCTAATGATTTCACTGACAGGTTCGACTTCATCGATTGGCACCGGCGGCCGCAGCCCGGTCCTGAACTTGAACAGGCCGCGGATGGTGGCCAGTTCCCTTGCTTGGTCATCGATCCGGGCACTGTAACGCTTGAACAGCCCGTAATCACCGCGCCGAGTAGAGGCTTGCAGCTCAAAGATCGTGTCCGGGTTGAACAGGTGCGTCTCGCCTTGGCGCCGCCACTTGTACTGGCCGCCAGATGGCAAGATGTCCTCTTCGTTGCCGGAAGCGGCCTTGGGATACGCCTTGGCGTGGCGGGCCGCGACTTCTTGGGCCAGTTCAGCCAAACCGATGCCTTCGATTCGCGATGCCGTCCCGGTGAAGTACCGGTCGACCAGGCGGCTATTCAGGCCAACCGCCTCGAACACCTGGGCTCCCCGGTAAGAGGAGACCGTCGAGATACCCATCTTCGACATCACCTTGAGTACGCCTTTGCCCAGCGCTTTGATCAGGTTGGCAACGGCCTTGTCAGGCGGCGTCTGGCCCAGGTCACCGGCCCGGGCCAGCTTTTCGACTGATTCCATGGCCAGGTAGGGGTTCACCGCAGCGGCGCCAAAGCCAATCAGCAGGGCCACATGGTGGACTTCGCGGACGTCCCCGGCCTCCGCCACCATTCCGATCCGAGTCCGCGTGTGGTTGCGCAGCAAATGGTGATGCACCGCGCTGACCAGCAGTAATGACGGAATTGGCGCCAGCTCGACGTCCGAATCTCGGTCGGATAGGACTATGAAACTCTTGCCTTCCGCGACCGCCGAATCAACTTCCGCGAAGATATCCTCCAAGCGCTGCTTGAGTGCGGCTCCCCCGCCAGCGACGCGGTACAGTCCCCGGATGGTTTGCCCGGAGAATCCTCCCGACCGGCTCTTATAGCGCCCAATCCGGGCCACCTTCGCCAAATCCTCATTGCCAATCACCGGGAACGGCAGAACCAGCTTGCGGGTGTGCGAGGGACCGTCCTCTAGGAGGTTACCCATGGGACCGATAGCTGCCGCCAAAGAAGTCACCATCTCTTCGCGGATGGCGTCCAATGGCGGGTTCGTCACTTGCGCGAACATCTGGCTGAAGTAGTCGAACAGAAGCCGTGGCCGGTCCGACAAAACCGCTAGGGCGGCATCGTTCCCCATCGAGCCGATCGGTTCCGCCCCGCTCAAGGCCATGGGCCGGAGGATCAGCCGGACCTCTTCTTCGGTGTAGCCAAACAGCAACTGACGGCGGGTAACCGAAGTCGTAGAATAGTCAATGTGTTCGCGCGGCGGCAGATTGTCAAGGTAAACGGCCTGGCTCCGGACCCATTCGCCGTAGGGCGCGGCAGCCGCCAAAGCGGCCTTGACCTCGTCATTCTCAACGATCCGCCCCTGGGCGGTGTCTACCAGGAAGATCCGCCCTGGCTCCAGGCGGCCCTTACGGACTACCTGGTCTTGGGGGATGTCCAAGACTCCGGCCTCGGACGCCATCACCACTAGACCGTCCTTGGTTACCCAGTACCGGCCGGGCCGGAGCCCATTGCGGTCCAAGGTGGCGCCAATGATGGTGCCGTCGGTGAAGGCCACAGCGGCCGGCCCATCCCAGGCCTCGGTGACGGAATCGGTGTACTCATAGAACTCCCGCACCGCCCGATCCATGGAAGGGTCGTTTTCCCATGCCTGTGGGATCATCATCAAAATGGCGTGCGGCAATGAACGCCCCGCCATGTGCAGCAATTCGAGCACTGAGTTGAAGGACGCCGAATCAGATTCGCCCGGTGAACAGATTGGCGTCAAAGGTGCGATTTCCCCCAACGCTTTGGACTCCATCTGCCCCTCGCGGGCGGACACCCAGTTGCGGTTCCCTTTAACGGTGTTGATTTCGCCGTTGTGGGCCATCAGCGACAGTGGCTGCGCCAGCGGCCAGGACGGGAAAGTGTTGGTGGAGAAGCGCGAGTGGACCAGCGCGATGGCGGTCTCATAATCGGGCTCTGTGAGATCCGGAAAGAACGCCACCAACTGGCCAGTGGTCAACATCCCTTTGTAAACAATGGTCCGGGCGCTAAGCGAACTGAAATAAGTTCCGGCCTCATGTAGAGCCCGTTTGACCACCCGGTAGGCCTTACGGTCGAGTTCGATTCCCTTGGCCTTTCCGGTTGCATCAGCCAGCATTAGCTGACGGAAGACCGGCATGGCGGCCAGCGCCGTAGGCCCAACTGGGGACGAATCGGTTGGCGGCGTGCGCCAACCGATCACCGCCAGTCCCTCCTCCGCCACGATCTTTTCGATTTCGTCCATCGCTGCGGCGGCCTGGTGCGCGCCTCGCGGCAAGAACGCCATGCCAACCGCGTACTCCCCCTGAGGCGGCACCTTGGCACCTTCAGCGGTGAACAGGCGCCGCATCAGCTTGTCTGGCACCTGCGTCAGGACGCCCGCGCCATCACCGGTGTTCGCCTCCGCCCCCACCGCGCCCCGGTGGTCCAGGTTCTCAAGCACGGTCAGTGCAGCGTCGATGATGTCCCGGCCGGTACGCCCATCCATCCGCGCCACGAAGCCGACTCCGCAGGCGTCATGCTCGAAATCCGGCGAGTAGAGCCCATGAGCTTCAGGTCCCGTCCAATACGGGCCAGGGCGTGCGGCCATAGTCCACCTCTCGAAGTGTTTGCTCAGATCCCACCGATCCCACTCAACAACACGGGCAAGCGGGCCACTCCAGGATACCTGGTTGTCCAAGCTTCAGATGATTTGGCCCGTTATGTGGACGCCCTACCAACCCTTGGACGACGCCGCCCAGTCCACTTCCCGTCTCCGCCGCACCTTGGGACCGGACATCCGCCATGGCCTTTACCAAGAGCCTTCCGGCCGTCTTGCCTCATGTCAAGATGTCCGCGAAGACTAAGTGCGTGCCTCACATAAAATGACCGCGAAATGAGTTGTGGCCCGGGACGTGCGGGGCGGTGTCAGAACGCCGGCTCTAGCC
>JAIRXP010000087.1 GCA_031268215.1 Bifidobacteriaceae bacterium
GAGCCACTAAACCGCGCGCAGTTGCCAACACCGCGCCCCCCGCAGGCCAACACCTTCCATCCCCCCACGCCCCGGGCCAAGTCAACGACGCCAACAACCAACCCCCTCAACACACCCCCCCCCGAGGGTTGGATCCCGCCAGATGCCTTCCCGTGTCGCAGTGTGCTGCTTGCGAACCCGCCCGTTGGGCGGACGGCCGGCCAGGCAAGTACGGTTGGATGGAACCGGCCAAGTGGTCGCGCGGCGGCGTGACATGGGCACGGAACCACTCCGACGGAAAGGAGGCGTCAGCGATGTTGATCCTTGAAGAACTTCAACCAGGCCAGACCCCGACTCGGCGGCACGCCATGCCGATCGTGGTGCCGGACAGCCTGGATCTTCTGCGCGGCCCAGCCGAAGGCGCGGTCACCCTACCCATTTGGCTGGATTGGGGTCCCGACCCGGTCTACGATCTGTCACGAGAAGACGACATCCACACTATGTACCGGGCGGTGATATTCGAGGCGACCGCGGACGCGGACGTGAACGAATGGCTCAATGCCGGCCTCCTGAAGCGGATCTGGCCGGATCTTGTTCTGCCGGCCCGCCACCGGCGTGAGTAGGAGACACGTCTGCCCTAGTTGACCGACCGTGGCGCTGACTGACTTCCGACGTGAGATCGCGCTCATCGCGGTGAGCGCGACCGCGCCGCGCGGGTTCGCGGTCGGCGGCGACCTCGGTTTGCAGTTGCACGGGTTCGGCGACCGGCCGACCGGCGACCTGGACTCGTACACCACTGCGTTCGAGATCGAGGTGTTCGACGACACGGCGGACGCGCCGCACGCCGCGTTCTTAAGGCAGCGGCTTGGGCCAGCAGTTCAGGTCCGGGGTTTGGGCGGCGTCCCAGATGGCACCGTGCCATCGGCACTGTCCGCGACGGCGCCCCACAGTCACCCTGTGCATCTATGGGCATAAACGGGACAGAACTGCCCACGGGACTGTAGTCTTGATGCATGGAAAACGTCGTGATCCCGCCCGCATCGGTGAAGCTGAATCCGAGCCGGGAGTCGGATTGGGCTCAAGCGGTGTTCGACTTCGTCTCCAAGGCCGCGGGCGAAGGCAAGACGGTCCTGGTCAGCGCCGATGAGAGGACGCTGTCCCCCAACCAGGCCGCCGAGATAGCGCATGTCTCACGTATGACTATCCAGCGACGGATCGAGGACGGGACTATCAAAGCCGTCAAACGGGGCTCGCGGTGGCGGATCACGGAATCCGAGTTGGAGCGTTACCGCTGGCGGATCTACGCGGACACGGTGGCAGTAATGGCCGATGACTTCTGAGGCCGGCTTCCGGGTCTTCGTAGACGCTGACGTGCTGGCCGCACCGCTGACCCGCACGGTGTTGATCCTCGCCGGGACCCATCCTGCGGCGGCCTTCGTGCCCAGGTGGAGCCTGGCCGTCGAGGCGGAGGCGAATCGGCATCTGCGACCGGGGCAAACCCCGATAGACCAAGTCCGGGAGCGGTTCGACTGGGGCAGCGAGGTCATTGTGCCGGCCGCGACGCCAGCGGCAGCCCGATTCGCTGCCACATCGCCAAAGGACCGGCACGTGCTGGCAGCGGCGGCGCGAGCGGGCATTGCTCTGATCGTGTCGCGTAACGTCTCTGATTTTGGGCACGCTGACCTGGAAGCCACCCACACAGCGGTGGTCCACCCGGATTTGTTCCTGGCCAAGGCCGTCACGCCGGACATCTACCTGGATGTGTTGACAGACTTGGCGCTCGCCAGAACCCGCGAGCCGAACACTGCGGAGGGTTTGCACGCCGCCCTTGGCGCGGAGCATCCTCGCCTCCACCGCGCGATGCGAGATGTCTTCCCTGGCGTGGAAGCCACCCCCGGGCGTCACAAGCCCCCGGCCGAGAGCTTCCGCGGCCTCCCGTTCAACGCGGGCCGGATGCGCTTCGACCATGACACCTGATCGCGCGGGGTACTGCTGAGTGGCGGCCGTGCTGTCAGGTGGTTTGCGGGCGCTGGCCGCTCAGGGTATTGGCCGAGACGGCCGCCCGCTATGACCCGGAGACCGGCATGGACGGCTTCATCGCCTCGCTGGGTTCTGCGCCCCTGGAAGGTCATGCCGGCGTTGAAGAAGTCGAAGCAGTCGGTGCCGAAACACGGCGTACTCGCTGAGATAGACAAGATCAAAGCGGTCAACGCCGCAGCGGAGCTGCCAGCTAATCAACCCGGCCACGACGCCATCGGCAGCCAGATTCGCAGCCATGGCGCAGCCCGGCGCTGCCCTGCGTTGGTTGGCGAACGCGGGTCTACTCGCGTTCAAACCGGCGGGTGACCAGGGTTTGGGCTATGGCGGTCACGGCAGCCACCAGCGCGGCGAAGGCCGTCACTTGGATGGTCGATGCCGTCAGATCGCCAGCATCTTCCGGCGCCTTCCGTCCGGACACGGCCCGCCAGACGAGCTTCACCAGGTGGCTGGCAACGAAACCAGCGGCCATGACCGCGGCCGCGGAGACCAGGCGTGTGCGAAGGTTCATCCCATAAGAGTAGTCTGGCTAGCGCAACGACAGGGGAGCCAACCCGGTTCGCCGCCAGTGCCGTGAGCATCTAGCGAAACATCGGACGGCTGAGAGTGTTCCTGGACGCCAGTCCAGGCACAGACCCTCGAACCTGAACCGGGTAATGCCGGCGCAGGAAGTCGAGTTTCTCCGCTGGCCAGCCCATCTGGCCCGCGCCCTCCCTATTTCAATAAGGAGGCAGAATGCGTCAACAGCAATCCACTTCATCTGGCCGGTGGTCCGGCCGCGTCCACACGAGCCGCCGCGCCAGGCATTTTCCGGCGGTGACCGCGGCGGTAGCCGCTACCGCTGCCGCGCTGACATTGGGGCTGGCCGGGTGTGGTCCGGCCAGCCCATCCCCGGCCGGCCCCAGCGGGCGGGATAGCGGCACAAGCGATCAGACCGTCAAACTGGTCACTCACGGCAGTTTCAGCCTGTCGGAAGATGTCCAGGCCGAGTTCACCAAGCAAACAGGCTTGAAACTAGAGGTCTTGCCCTCGGATGACGCCGGCGCCATGGTCAACCAACTGATCTTGACCAAGGACGCGCCCTTGGGCGACGCGGTCTTCGGTATTGACAACACCTTCGCTTCCCGCGCCATTGTCGAAGGCATCCTGGAGCCCTACGCTTCACCAGCGGCGGGACCGGAACAGGATGAATACGCGGCTGGGTTGGAAGAACAACTGACAGCGATTGACTTTTCCGATGTCTGTATCAACGTTGATCTGCGGCAAATCCCGGAGGGCGCTGACCTGACCTTCGACGATCTGCTCAAGCCCGAATTCCGGGATCAGCTAGTGGTTGAGAATCCGAGCACGGCCTCCCCCGGGCTGGCCTTCTTGCTGGCGACCATCGCCGCCAAGGGCGAGGACGGCTACTTGGACTATTGGCGCCAACTCAAAGCCAATGGCGTCAAAGTGGTATCCGGCTGGAACGAGGCCTACTACAGCGAGTTCTCTGGGCCTTCCTCTTCCGGCCAGCGTCCCCTGGTTGTCTCTTACGCCTCCTCGCCACCGTCTGAGATTCCCGATGACGCCGCCCAGCCTGTCACGGCCGCCGCCTTGAATACCTGCTTCCGTCAGGTGGAATACGCTGGCGTCCTGAAGGGCGCCGCCAACCCCGAGGGCGCCCGCAAGTTGGTCGATTTCCTGCTCTCCGCCGCCGTTCAGGCGGACATTCCAGGTCAGATGTGGGTCTATCCAGTCAAGCAGGACGTGAGCCTGCCGGAGGATTGGGCTAAGTGGGCGCCTCTGGCGGACCGGCCGTGGACGGTCCCGCCGGAGGACATCACCAACGCCCGCGAGCGCTGGCTGGCCGAATTCACTGATCAGATCCTGGGCTAGCTTGATGATTGAGGTGGCCCCTTCGCCAAGTCCCGCGCGGCCGCCCGGCGTTCACCGCCAGGGCGTCCAAGCAGAGACTTGGCAACCCTGGGCCAGACGGGCCGGGATGGCGCTGGTGGCCGGGTTGCCGGTCACGTTTCTGGCCATCTTCTTCGTCTGGCCTGTGGCCACCTTGATCCTGCGCGGTTTCGCCGGCACTTCAGGCTGGGACTGGAGTGGCTTCGCCGAAGTCCTCAGCAAGCCAAGGACCTGGCGTTTGATTGGCCGCACAGTTGGCCAGGCGGCCAGCGCCACAGCCATCTGTGTGGCCGCCTCAGTGCCAATCGCCGCCTTGCTCTACCGCCGTTCATTCCGCGGCCGGGGCCTGCTCCGGGCCCTTCTGACGGTGCCATTCGCTCTGCCCTCAGTGGTTGTGGGGCTGGCCTTCCGGGCCTTGCTCGGCGCGGGTGGGCCACTGGCCTTCCTCGGAATCGAGGACGGCTTCTGGCCCGTCTTGATGGCTCTGGTCTTCTTCAACGTGGGATTGATGGCACGTGTAGTGGGCCTGTTCTGGGTGGGGCTCGACCCCCGCCCAGAACAGGCCGCCCGCGTTCTGGGTGCCGGTCCTTGGCGGGCTCTATTAACGGTCACTGTGCCGGCGCTCGCGCCGGCCCTGCTGGCGGGCGGCTCCCTGGTGTTCTTGTTCTGCGCCACCGCCTTCGCCCCGGTCTTGATCCTGGGCGGGGCCACCTATGCCACCGTTGAAACTGAGATCTACTTGCAGACCGCCCAGCTGCTTGACTTGCGGGCCGCATCCGTACTGTCAGTGATCCAGATGGCGGTGGTGGCCCTGGCCTTATGGTTCAGCTCAGCCGCACGGCGCCGGCGGGAGCCCGTCGCCAAACGGTCTGGGGCTGGGTCTGGCCTGGGCGGCATCGGGCAAGAAAGAGGTAACGGGGGACGGCCCACGGCTTTGGCTCCCTCCCCAACCTTTGCCGTTGACTGGCCATCCGCGCTGGTCACAGCGCTGGCAGTGGCGCTAATCGGGGCGCCGTTGGCGAACCTGGTATACCGGTCGCTGCTGACCGGCGGCGGGCTGAGTCTGGATAACTATTTGGCACTGGGAGATCCTGGGCGGGCCGGCCTGCCCTATTCGCTGGCCCAGGCGGCCGAGCGCTCAATCGTGATAGCGCTGCTGGCCGGAGCTATAGCCCTGACCCTGGGCATGATGGTAGCCGTGGTCCTGTCACGGCGGCCGCGAGCACCCTGGGCACGGCGGGCGCAGGGGCTCTTCGATTCGGTACTGATGGCGCCGCTGGGGGTCTCCGCGGTCACGGTTGGTTTTGGTTTCCTGATTACCTTGAACCGGGCCCCGTTGAACCTGCGCACCTCCTTCTGGCTCATTCCGTTGGCCCAAGCCTTGGTGGCGTTACCGCTGGTGGTGCGCACGGTTCTGCCAGCCCTCAGATCAATCGACCCGCGCCAGCGCCAGGCCGCGGCGGTGCTGGGCGGGCCACCATGGCGGGTGTTCTGGGACGTTGAAGCGAGGACCCTGCGGCGGCCCGTCGCGGTGGCGGCGGCCTACGCGTTCGCGGTCTCGGTCGGTGAATTCGGTGCGACCTCGTTCCTGGCGCGGCCTGACACCACGACCCTGCCGGTGGCGATCTATAAACTGCTGGGCCGGCCAGGAGTAGACAACTTTGGCGTGGCGCTGGCTGGCGCGGTACTGCTGGCGGCGATTACCGCGCTGGTCATGGCCCTGGCCGAATCCCGCTGGGACCGATCGCCCGGACTGGCCAAACGCACCCGCGAAGGGGCCCGCGCATGAGTGCTGTGACTAGGCAAGATGGGGCTGGCCAAGGTGGTGGGGACGATGCCCGTCTGGACGGTCCGGGCAGGTTGCCGCGGGGTTTGGCGGTTGAAGCGGTGACCGTCCGCTATGGCACGGCCGCAGCCGTGGCGCAGGCGACCCTTAACGTGGGCCCAGGCGAAGTGGTCGCCCTGCTCGGGCCGTCCGGTTGCGGCAAGTCCACCCTTCTGCGGGCCATAAGCGGGCTGGAACCCTTGGCGGGCGGCCGGATTCTGTGGGATGGCCAAGATCTGGCGGCGGTACCCGTCCACAAGCGCGGCTTTGGGCTGATGTTCCAGGACGGACAGCTCTTCCCGCATCTGGCCGTGGGCCCTAATGTCGCCTACGGCCTCAGAATGGCCGGGATCGGCCGCGCCGAGCGCACCGCCCAAGCCGCCGAATGGTTGAACCTGGTGGGATTGTCTGGTTACTGGGACCGCGACGTAGCTACCCTGTCCGGCGGCCAAGCCCAACGGGTGGCGCTGGCGCGGGCGCTAGCGCCGCGCCCTCGACTGATGCTGCTTGATGAACCGCTCTCCGCCTTGGACACTTCACTGCGGGCTGACCTTGGCGCGGCGGTCCGTTCAATCCTGGCAGCGGCCGATACGCCAGCCCTGTGGGTCACCCATGACCCCGATGAGGCCGCCGCCGCTGACCGGACACTGCACCTGCCGGCTAGCCCAGCTCACCTGCCCCGCTGAAGGTCACGGGTCAAGGCCCGTTCCCAGCACCAAGAGGGACTCCGGCGCCGCCCCTGGGACCATGCCAGGAGTGACACGCCGATCCAGTGTGACCAAGCGCCCAGCGTGACGTACCGCCAGGGCGAGGAGATACGCATCGGTCACCTGGCCAGGACCTAACAGGCGCGAAGTGTCCACATTCCCGGCAGTTGTCAACGACAAATCACAAGGCCAGAACCGATGGGCTGGATCGTTTGTTGCGCTCGCCAGCCGTGCGACGGCATCGGCCGTGGTCGTGGGGTTCGTGTAGCCCGGCTGAGAAAGGATTCTGATGAACCCATTCTCAGTGACCGGGCAAGTGGCCCAGCCCTGGTCAGCGCTCTCGACAAACCAATCCGCGACGGACGGGTGCTGAACGTGGTCTCGATCAAATAGCGCCAGAAGAACGTTGACATCAAGCAGGGAGGCGATCATTCGCCGAGTTCTTCCCGCAGACGGTTGACTAGCTCGTTCGTGACTATTCCGCCGCGGTGCGGCAGAAGGCGAACGCCCCTGGCTTCCAGAAGGCTATCGGCATTGCTCGGCGCATCCTGGCTGATGTCCGCAGGTGCGCCCGTTAGAGCCCGGCGCACCAAATCCGAAACTACCTCACCGGCCGAACGATGCTCGGCCCTGGCGCGTTGCTTGATGGCGTAGAAAACATCATCATCCAGCGTCAATGTTGTCCTCATGACACGAAGCATAACGCATCACGTGCCTCAGGCCGACTGGTCCAGCACCTGGTTGGTTCTCAGATCAGAGGCGCAACACGCCTCAAGAATAAAGGCGGTGCGGGCCCAACCGGCGATTATGCCTTAACCCCAACTTGATTGGACCCGCCCGCGGAGTCGAGTCTACGCGACTAGAGCCGCATCCAGTACCCGGGACGCGGCGGGTCGCCAGCCAAGTGCCGGCGCGACCTGGGTAGCCACAAGCTCTAGGATCTGACGGTAGTCCTCGAAGTCGAAAGTGAATGGCAGCAGGATCGCCAATTCATCGGCGTAGGCGAAGGACGGGTCGCCCAGGAGGTCGTCGATGATCCACCGCGACGTGCCAACTGAATCCCGCCGAATGAAGAAGTGCTGATCGCCAACCTCCAGCGGAGCCAGGGTACGCGGAGTGCGCTCATCCAGGTAGGCCTGGTACTTAGCGGCCTGGGCGGGGCTGGCGGCATCCGTCGGCACTAGCACACGACCGTGCGCCAACTGCCCCCGGAAGCCTGGCGCCTGGTGTTCGCGGTAGACCCGAAGCTGATAGGCCTGGGCCTCGTCAAAGCTGCCCAGCCCCAGCGCTTTGTTCGACTTGTAGAAGTTGTCATAGATGACATTCCAGCGGTTCTGGGCGGCCCAAATCGCGGATTCCGCTGAGGTGGACGCCAACCAGAACTTGTCCGCCAAACCTGGCCAGTGCGGCTCCACGCGGTCAGAGAAGAGATGGGAGTTGACTCCGGTCCGGGTTGGGCTGGTGTCACGGATCTCATCTCCCGGGTTGGTGCCCGGCGTGGGCGGGCCGCTCGGAGTGACCGGGCCGGCCGGTTCGGGACGCAGCTTCTCACCCGCGACCAGGGAGCGGATCTTGTTCAGCCGCTCGCGGCTGAAATCCTCGTCCTGCCACCCGGCCCCGTAAAGCAGAGCTTCCTGGCCGTCATCATCCCCGCGAGGAGGCGCCACCGAGAAGCCTGGCCGCAAGCGTCCCCGAGCCAGCGCGGCCGCCAAGGACAATTCCTCCGCCAAGTTGAACGGGTTCTCATATTGGCCCACTATGCAAGCGTTACCAATCTCAATGGTGCTGGTCCGCTCCGCGATGGCGGCCTGAAGTACAGCCGGCGCAGCGGGCGCGTATTGCAGATGGCGGGTGCGAACATAGCCGGCGTTATAGCCGAGTTGCTCGGCTAGCTGGAATAGTTTGATGCCTTCTTCGAGCCCGTCGGCCGGATTGTCCGGCGCGAACGGGAAGATGTGAACAAAGCTCAACGATGTGATGGACATTGGACGGTTCCTTCCGGATTGGGTGTTGTTGGTTGTCGTGTGTTGTGGTTGTGATGTGTTGGCGCGGGCCGCCCGGCCCGCGCCACGGTTGGTCACTGTTCCAGCCATATGGTGTAAGCACCGAATGGCTGGCCTGTGCCGTCGATGAAGATGTTCTTCACCTTGTCGGTGGCCGCGACCGCGTCCTGCGTTTGATAGATCGGCAGAACATAGAACTTCTCTTTGGTGACGTAGTTCTGGAATTCGGCGTAGGCCTCTTGGCGGGTGGCCAGATCCGAAGAGAAGCGGCCAATGTCGATCAGTTCATCAACCTTGGGGTCCTTGAACTTGCCGCGGGCTAGGTATCCCCGGGCCGGATCCGAATAGTAGAGCAGGTCAATCGCGCCGGCTGGGTCAGCGTCACCGCGGGAATTGTCGAACGATTCGTATTCGTTGGCGGCAGCCCGATCAGCTCCGCTGCCCATGTCCACGATCTCGTACCTGTAGTCGATCCCCACGTTCTCCTTCAGGGCCGCGCTGATCGCCAAGTTGACCTGTTCACGTGATTCACGGACAAAGGTGGCCTCCGTGACCGTGCGTACAGTCAGTGTCTGGCCGTCCTTGACCCGGATGCCGTCCGCGTTCCGCTCTGTCCAACCGGCCTGGTCCAGAAGCTCATTGGCCTTATCGATATCCGTGGCGCTCCAGCCCTCAAGGTTCTTATCCGCCCACGGTCCCCGGACCGAGACAGGCGCCCAAGCCCGGTCATAAGCCCCCTGATACACCGACTTCACAATGGCGTCCAAGTCCGAGCCGAGGATGAAGGCCTGGCGCACGCGGACGTCATCGAGCGGCGACTTGGAAACATTCAGATAGAGCGAATAGGGCGTACCGGAGACGTAGGTCCGGATGTACTGGAAACCTTTTTGATCCTCAAACACTGGCACGTCCAGCGGCTGGATGTCAGACGCGACCTGCACCTGACCCTTTTCCAAAGCGCCGGTTCGGGTGGCTCCCTCCGGGAAGGTCCGGACCACCACCGAATCCAGGTGCGCGGCCTTCTGGCCCTTGGCGACAGATTCCGGCGCCCAGGCGTAATCCTCACGTTTAGTTAGCGTCAGCTCGGTGTTGGGCGTGTAGCTGGTGACAACGAAGGGGCCAACCCCCGCCAACTCCGGGCCGCCGGATTCAAGGACCGTCTGATCCAGCTTCAAAGACGCTGGCGACAACGGGCTGGAGTTGGTTCCAGTCAAGTACTGGGCGAACAGTACGTCTGGCTTAGTCAAGCTGAAGCTGACCGTCCGGTCATCGACCTTGGTCACCGTGTCCAGGTACCGCAGCCCGCCGGGAGTGGACGTCCCATAGGATTCGGAACGGATCTTCTCAAAGTTCGCCAGGACCGCATCAGCGTCAAGGGAGGCGCCATCAGAGAACGTCACGTCGTCGCGGAGGGTCAGGGTAAAGGTCAACCCATCCTCAGATACCTCGTAGCCCTTCGCCAGCCACGGCTCATATGTGCCGTCCTCATGCAAGTACAGATACGACGCGAAAGCGTTACGCAGCACGGGATAAGCCTTCGCTTGGCCGTTCAGATGCGGATTGGCGGATTGAAGCTGGGTTTCAATAGCCCAGTAGAGGGTGCCTCCCTCGACTGGTTGGCCAGCTTCCCCGGCCGGTTTATCCTGGTCAGGATCCTTGGAACCGCAAGCGGCCAGCGTCAAGGCAAGAGCCGCCGCCGTCAACAGAGCGACACCGCGGGAATGGATGGACATTATGATTTCTCCTTCTAATTGACTGGATTCGAGATTGGGAACCCGGATGGTGATTCACGGGCTCAGGCCCGCGGGAAAGGGTGCTCCTGGGCCCGCTGGCTGCGGTTGATCAAGGCGGCTCGGAAATCCTCCGGGCTGAGAGGGTTGGCCCCGTTGACACTGCCGGGGCTAGCGCCGCTCGGGTTGGCCCCGCTGGGATTGGCCCCGCTAGCGCCTCCCTGGCTTGGCGGGTCGAATGGTTCAAGCCACTCCCGTTCAAAGGTGCGCCCTTCGGTTATGACTTCCACCACCTGATCCAGGGCATCAAGGCTCGCCAACGGATCGCCTCGCAACACCACCAAGTCAGCGGCGTAACCCGGGGCGAGCACTCCCGTCACGCCAGCCAGGCCTACCGCGCCAGCGGCGCGGGAGGTAGCGGCCAGCAGGACTTCCGCCCGGGGCAGCCCAGAGGCCTCAAGTTGTTTCAACCCATAGGTGTAAGCCGAGGCGGGATGGACCGCGCCAATGTCATGGCCAGTGACGATCCGCGCACCGTGGCGGTACAGATCAGCCGCCCTGGGTGTGCCCGTCTCGCCCGGCACCGGCGGATAAGAGCCAGGGGCGCAGCCATCCACATAGATGCCCTTGGCCGCGATCTCATCAGCCAAATCAGGATCGAAACTGGTCCGGCCGTCCAGCCCCACGAACGTGACATGAGTGATGTAGTCGATCCCGGCTTCCACCAGGCGTCTAATACCCTCAGTGCCGTGAGCGTGAGCCGCCACGTGCTTGCCTAGTCGGTGAGCATCATCGATCAACGCCCGCAGTTCTTCCACTGTGAACTGGGCGTTCCAGGGTGCGGTGGCGAAAGACATGAACCCACCAGTCGCCATCACTTTGATGGCGTCTGTACCAGCGGCATGGTGCTCTCTGACCCGGCGCAGGATCTCCGGCACGGAATCCGCCGTGCTGCCGTCCTGCCAGTCATGGCCGCCGGAATAGGTGATTGGCGCACCGGCGGCCACTATCCGGGGCCCACGCACAAGCCCGGCCCGAATGGCCTCCCGCAGCGCGACATCGGCGTAGTCACGGGCGCCCAGGGACTGGACCGTTGTCACCCCGAGCGAGGCGAGCTGACGGGCAATCTTGACTGAGGACAAGGCCTCCCATGCCGTGGCGTGGACCTCCGGATCAGGCACACCCGGTCGCAACGCCCGCGAATACGACCCCAGGTGAGCATGAGTCTCGATGAAACCCGGCACTATGGTGGCGGCACCGTAATCCGTCCGGGTCCAATCCGCGTACTTAGCCGGCAAATCCGCCAGCGGACCAGCCCAGACCACTTTCCCCCCGGCCAGTGCCACGGCGCCAGACTTGACGTGAGTGCCGGAGGCACCGGTGAATAGGCGTTCGGCGCTCAGCACCCGCACAGGTACGGGCCCCAAGGGTGCGTCAAGTGCCCTTGACGGTCGCGGCACCGCGCCGCCCGCCACTGTCGCCTCACTCACGGCACTCACGGCACTAACCAAATGGTGTAAGCGCCAAAAGGCTGACCCTTGGCATCAATGAAGACGTTCTTCACTTTATCCGTCGCCGCGACCGAATCCTGCGTTTGGTAGATCGGCAAGACATAGAACTTCTCCTCGGTGACGTACTTCTGGAACTCAGTGTAGGCCTTTAGCCGGTCATCCAGATTGGTGGAGAAACGGCCGGCGTCAATCAGCTCATCAACCTTCGGGTCCTTGAACTTGCCGCGGGCTATGAAGCCACGCGCCGGATCCGAATGGTACAGCAGATCGAGTCCCGCCGCCGGATCAGCGCCGCCGTAAGAATTGTCAAAGCCCTCATACTCATTCGCGGCGACGCGCTCGGTGCCGGAGCCCATATCCACGATCTCATACTTGTAGTCAATCCCCACGTTCTCTTTCAAGGCCGCGCTGATCGCCAAATTCACTTGTTCACGTGATTCGCGGACAAACGGCGCCTCAGTAACTGTCCGCACAGTCAGTGTCTGGCCGTCCTTGACCCGGATGCCGTCCGCGTCGCGCTCGGTCCAACCAGCCTGGTCAAGAAGCTCGTTGGCTTTATCAATGTCCGTGGCGCTCCAGCCTTCCAAGCTCTTGTCCGCCCACGGCCCCCGGACCGAGACAGGCGCCCAGGCCCGGTCATAAGCCCCCTGGTAGACGGATTCAATAATGGCATCCAAGTCTGACCCCAGAATGAAGGCCTGGCGCACGCGGACATCATCCAGCGGTGGTTTGGAAACATTCAGGTAGAGCGCGTAGGGCGTGCCGGCGACATAAGTTCGGATGTACTGGAAACCCTTTTGATCCTCGAACACTGGCACGTCCAGCGGCTGGATATCAGATGACACCTGAACCTGGCCCTGCTGCAAAGCGCCAGTCCGGGTGGCTCCCTCCGGGAAGGTCCTCACCACCACCGAATCCAGATGAGCCGCCTTCTGGCCCTTGGCAACGGATTCCGGCGCCCAGGCGTAGTCATCCCGCTTCTTGAAGGTCAGCTCCGTGTTGGGCGTGTAGCTGGTGATGACGAAGGGGCCGACCCCAGCCAGTTCCGGCCCGCCGGATTCAAGAACCGTCTGATCCAGCTTCAAAGAGGCCGGCGACAACGGCGTGGCCCCAGCCGAAGCCAGGTACTGCGAGAACAACGCGTCTGGCTTGGTCAGCGTGAATTCGAGGGTACGGTCATCAATCTTGTTGATCGAATCGAGATACCGCAGCCCACCGGGCGTGGACGAACCGTAGGTTTCCGACAGAATCTTGTCGAAATTGGCCTTGGAGGCATCTGCGGTAAGAGCCTCACCGTCTGAGAAGGTAATGCCATCACGCAACACCAAGGTGTGCTTCAGCCCGTCTTCAGAAACCTGGTAGCTTTCAGCCAGCCAGGGCTCATATTCACCCTTTTCGTTCAGATAGAGATATGAATCGAAGGCGTTGCGGAGCACCGGAACGGCCTTATCCTGGCCGTTGAGATGCGGGTTGACGGTCTGGAGCTGGGTTTCAATGGCCCAGTAGAGAGTACCGCCTTCGACTGGCTTACCAGCTTCCCCGGCCGGGTTATCCTGGTCAGAGCCCTTGGAGCCGCAAGCGGCTAACGTCAAGGTTAGTGCCGCGGCCGTCAATAGAGCGACAACACGGGAACGGTTGGACATGAGGGATTCTCCTTATTCATGAGCAGAATTGGGAACAAATGGTTTGTTAGGAATGGATTGCCGTGGCGACCGGAAAGAAGGGGGCGCCGTGGGCACAGGTGGGCGTCTGGAGAGTTGAGCTTTAGGTCAGCGCACCGCCAATCGGGGGACGGCCCGCAGCAGGGTTTGGGTATACGGGTCGGCCGGCGCGTTGAATACTTGATCCACCGGACCCTGCTCAACAATCTGTCCACGGTGCATGACCAGAACGTCATCAACTAAATGATGAACCACGCCCAAGTCATGCGAAATGAATACCAGCGCAGTGCCGGTTACTTGGCTCAGTTCCGAAAGCAGGTCCAAGATTTGGGCCTGAATCGACACGTCCAATGCGGAGACGGGCTCGTCACAGATGAGTACGTCCGGCCGCAGCGCGAGCGCCCTGGCGATGGACACCCGCTGGCGTTGGCCGCCGGACAAGCTGCGTGGTACCACTTTCAGCAGGTCCGCCTCAAGATGGGCGGCGGCCAGTACCTCACGGACCCGTTCTTGGCGTTCAGCCCGTGTCAACAGGCCGCGCAGCGGCTCAGCGACGATTTCTTCGACGGTATAGCGCGGGTCAAAAGAGCCCAACGAATCCTGGGACACGAATTGCACGGCCCGGCGCAACCGCAACCGGCCCGCCTTGCCATCGCTGCGCCAGCTCTGCCCGTTGACTTCCACGCGGCCGCTGTCCGGCGCTATCAGCCCCAACAAGATCCGTGCCAAGGTCGATTTGCCGGACCCGGATTCGCCCACTATCCCAACCTTCTGGCCACGCCCCACGGTCACATCCACGTCCACCACCGCTCGCAGCCGGCGGCGCCCGGATACCTCAAAGGACTTAGAAACGCCAGCCGCTCGCAGCACGGGTGGCGCTGCCTCTTCCGCCGATGCCGCCGTGCCGACTTCCTGAACCACCTGGGCTAATCGGAGGGCCGGCTCGGGCTCCCCTGAGTCACCACTCGACAGCCGCTGGCCGCGGGTCGCGGCTGAAGGAACGGCCCGCAGCAACGCTTTGGTGTACTCATGGCGAGGCGCGGTCAAGATCTGAGCCGTTGACCCTTGCTCCACCACCACGCCATCACGCATGACCAGAACACGATCCGCCGTGCGGGAAACCACCGCCAGGTCATGGGAAATCAGCAGCAGCGCCGTGCCAGCGTCCCGCCGAGCGGCCAGCAGATCAAGGATCTGGGCCTGGACCGTCACGTCCAAGGCGGTGGTTGGTTCATCCGCCACAATCAGCTTCGGGTCCCCCGCCAGAGCGGAAGCGATCAGCGCCCGCTGACGCAGCCCACCGGAGAGCTGATGGGCGTACTGGTGCGACCGAACCGCCGGATCAGGAAAGCCAACCTCCGCTAAGAGCGCCTCGACTTTGGCGTCAGCCCCAGACTTGTTGGCGCCGTGCGCCCGCAGAGCCTCCTTGATTTCCTGCCCAACGGTCCGCAGCGGATCAAGCGAAGTGAGTGCGTCTTGCAGAACCAATCCCAGTTCACGCCCCCGGATCTGGCGCCAGCCACGGTCCCGCAATCCCCGAACGTCACGGCCCACGATCCGGAATTCATCCGCCGTTACCCGTGAAGTTGGTCCCGTCAATCCCAGCAAGCTGAGTGAGGTGACCGACTTGCCAGAACCGGACTCACCCACCAGGGCGACCGCCTCGCCAGGATAGACCGTCAGGTCTAGCCCGCGAACGGCCTGGACGTGCCGGGTTGGAGTGGTGAACTCGACCGCTAAGTTCCGGACTTGGATGACTGGTTCGCCACGGCCACCGGAGCCGCTGTCCGTTCCGTCGCCGGAACCGGCTTCCAGGGCCTGAGGCCGGCTCAGTTCTGTTACATCCTGCCGGTCCGCCTCGCGGCCGGCTACCAGCGTCGGGTTCACCGGTCTCTCCTTTCATAACGCCGTTGAAGGTTCTGCCCCAACACCGTGGCCGCGACCACCACGGAAGTCAGAGCCACACCCGGGAAGACCGCGCCCCACCAGGCCTGACGTAAGTAAGTGCGGCTTTCAGCCAGCAAGAGTCCCCATTCAGCGGCCGGCGGCTGGGGCCCAAGCCCCAAGAAGCTCAACGCGGAAGAACCAATGATCGCCCCGCCCAAGCCAATCGTGATCATGATGGGCAGGGCCCCCAGGGCATTGGGCAAGACATGTCGCCACACGATCCGCCGTGACGTCAGCCCAAAGGTCTTGGCCTGTTCAACATATCCCGAGCCCAGTGTCACAAAGGCGTTCGCCCTGATCAGCCGCGCATACTGGGGCAGCGCGCCAACCCCCAGAGCCAGCACCAGATTGCCCGCGCCACGCCCGGTGAAGGTGATCAGGAACATGGCCAGCAACAAACCTGGGAAGGCCGCCACCACATCAACGAAACGGCTGATCACTCGGTCCAGCCAGCGCGGCCCAACGGCCGCGCCCAGGCCAACCAGCAATCCCAGCAGCACGCCCAAGGTTGAGGCGCCCAGCCCAATCAGGACTGAATACCGCGTCCCATAAATGATTCGCGTCAGCACGTCCCGTCCCAGCAGATCCGTCCCAGCTAGATGTTCGGGACCAGGCGGCAAATGCGATTCGCGCGGATTGGCGTCCAACGGATCGCCGCTGGTCAGCGCCCCCGGAGCGATGGCCGCCAAAGCCACAATCGCCAAGATGGGCAACGCGAAGACCAAATCCCAATGAACGCCGGCGGACCACTTCAGGACCGTGTCGCGGACGTTCCGGTAACGGCGGCTGGACCCAAGAGCGGCAGGTGCGACGGCGGCATCGGCGGACGGACTGGAGGCGGCCACCGCCAACACGACGTCTGACTGATCGGTAACAGAAGTTTCTGCGGGGGCGCTCATGCTGGGGCTCCTTGCGTGCGGCGCAAACGCGGGTCTAGGACTATGCCGATCAGGTCGACAACCGTGGACGCGGCAATGAAAGCGGCGGTCGAAACCAATGTCACGCCCAGGATCAGTGGCACGTCCTTGACAGTGACGGCACTGACCGCGAGCTGGCCCAAGCCGGGACGGCCAAAAATCTGTTCCACTATTACGGCCCCGCCCAGCAGCCCACCCACCGACAGGCCAACCAGGTGTACGGCTGGCAACGCGGCATGTCGGAAGGCGTGCCGGTAACGGACCGCCGCAGGGCCTAACCCGCGCGACCGGGCGGTCACGGCGAACGGCTGCTCAATAGCTCGGAAGACGCCATCGGACAGCACCTGAGTCAGATAGAAACCCATGGGTATGGCCAGCGCCAAAGTTGGCAAGACCAACGCTTGCCAACTGTTCTGGTCAACGATAGAGAACCAGCCCCAGCCAAAGGACACCACAGTCAGCAGCAAGATGGCAAGCCAGAACGGCGGCAGCGAGAGAACCACCAACTGGATACCAGAGGTGGCCGCCCGCAGACCCCTGACGGGGGCCGTATTGATCAACGTCGCGACCAAAGCGATCAGCAGTGACGTCACGGTGGCGGCGAAAGTCAGGATCAGGGTCGGGGCGGCGCCCTGAGCCAATAACTCCGCCACCGGGCGACGCAGGGTGTAAGAGACTCCCAGATCCCCACTCGGGATGCGGCCCAAGTAGGTCAAGTACTGGGACCAGATTGGCTGATCAAGGCCCCATCGCGAGATCACTTGGGCACGGGCTATAGGGTCATCCCGGTTTTCGCCCAACAACAACGAAACCGTGTCGCCGGGAGCGATATGCACCGCCAAGAAGGTCAGTGTGACGGCGATCCACAGCACCAACAACGCACTGCCCAGCCGCTTCGTGATCAGCCAGGCCAGGGTCCTGGCCCGCCCACCAGTCGAGGTCGCCGGAGCGTCCTCAATGGTGGACAGACCAGGCTGGCTGGGTTGGGCGGATTGGGCGGGTTCAGCGGTCGGCCTTGGCTGGCCGGTCTGGGCCGGTTGGCCAGTCTTGGCCGCTTGGCCAGTCTGAGCCGCTGGGTCTGAGATGGTGGTCATGGCGAATCCAGAGCCTTTGCGCTCAGGCGAAGGTCCAGCGCTCGTAGGAGCCGCCGCCGCCGGGACCGGAGTAGAACGGCGAGCCAGTCAGGCCCTCACGGCCATGCGGTTCGCGCCATTGGGCCAGGGCCTCCGCGCCGGAGGGCAGGGATGACCCGGCCGAACCCAAAGGCTTGGAGCCCAGATATTCGCCCGACGGTCCGGGCACCAAGCCCAAGAAGTACTGCTCGCGTTCATCCGCGAACCCCTGGGCGAACAGATCGCGGGCGTAAGCCCACAAGTTGGGGAAATCCGCTAAATGCGCGGTTGCCTCTTCACCGAACAATTTGACTATTCCGGGCCGGTAGCCGCGATCATAGCTCGACAGGGTTTGGAACAGGCGCACATCCGAATCCGTGATCTGCGGGCCAAAGAGGTAGCGCCGTGAGGCGAGCCGGAAATCGTAATCCGCCAGGCGAGCCTCAAAGACTCCCTTGGCGACCCGCGCGGCGGCCTGATTGCCAGCGAAGATCTGCTTGTAGGTGCCGTTGTTGACATCATCAAAGATCTGCTGGTTCAGCAGGTCAATTTCCTTGCGCAGTGCCTCCGGATAGAGGTCCGGCGCGCCAGGCCGGTGGTGGGGGGCCCAAGCGGTTTCCCACTCGTAGGACAACAGATGGTAGTTATTGCTGACCACCAGCCCATTCTTCGTGTCGATCACCGTGGGTGAGGTGCCGCGGCCCAAGAAGTTCGGATCAGTGCGGCGGTAGAAGTCATTCAGCCGGTTAGTGCCAAACCGTTCCTTCAGGTCGTTGCCGTGCTCGGCGATCAGCCAGCCGTCATCGTCCCGTCCGGTCAACAGTGCGAACGGCACCGCGTCCTCCAAGCCCAGAAGCCTGAGGACGATTTGTTGGCGCCGGTTCCAGCCGCAGCCGGTGTTCCCGGCCAAGACGTAACGACCGGGTTCAACCGGAAACTCGGCTTCGCCGGTGCCGAAGTGAGCCGTGAACCAGTTGCGCTGGCGCCTGAAGGCGCCATCCTCGGTTTGCTCAGATGTCAATTCTGGGAATGTCCCCTGGGGGACGGGTGCGGGACGGGACTTGAGATCAGATTCCAAGTCGGCGGTTAGTGTTGCCATGATTTCTCCTCAAATAGGGCATTGTGCGGAAGTCGGGTTAAGCCGCGACCGGCACTGGGTTTGATTACTGATGGTCTTGCGTTAGCGATTCCGCATTGAGCTCTTGGGAACCAATGCCCGTTGGCGGTTGCCGCCGATTTGGCAGCAACGCCTTAGTAGCGCCGGGCCGCTGGAACTTGTGAGGCGGTACCGGGATAGCGTCACCGTTCTAATGGAACCGCGCTGGCCGCGGGTAATGCTTCGCTAACTATGCGCTGCCAATGACTGGATCCCAGTCACCAGGCGGACCTTTGGTCCGCTGAGCCGTGACTAAGCTAGGGCAACGCCGGGGCCGGCCGCGTCCAGCGCGGCCAACGACATTCGGCGACACTCATAAACGGTGTCCTGGGGCCAATTGATCACGGTACCGATGCTGTCAGGAACCGTTCCCTTGGTCAACATTTGTAAAGCGTTTGTAAATGCTGCGAGTACCTGACCAGGGCGGGGAAGTCCTCCAACACTGGGTCAATGGGCGGCAGGCCCATCAAGCGCCCCTCCCCAAACAGCGCCAGGAAGCGGGCCAGACGGCAGTCCCACGCCCCCGGCTGTGTGCCCCGCAAGTACGGCTGGGCCGACAGCCGGTCATCAAGCCACGCCAGCCGCGCAAAGAGGAGCCTCCGCACAGCCACTTGAGTGGGGCCGTCCGCACCCGCCGCGAGGGTCCCGATGCCGTCCACCAGGTCCGCTTCCACCAACCGCAGCTGGATGGCAGCTTCGGTGTCCTCAGGCGGTTGGTCGTCTGTGGCCGGGACGGCTAGGTCCCTCAGCGGTTCCGCTATGGCGGTGACCGGCGGCAGGTCGCCACTCCAGGGTGTGGGCGGCACCGAAGGATCGAGCGGCGCCAGGGGGCGCCGCAATTGATCCGGCGGTTCGAGCCAGGCCGCCCTGGGGTCAGCCAGAACGAAGTTCGGCGGCAGCGGGCCGAATGACTCGCTGTAGGACCCATCCGGCAAGGGCTCCAGGCCCGCCCGCTGGAGTTCCGTTTTGCTCAGCGCGACCATCTGAACCAGCCGACGGGCCAGGTTCCATAGCCGCGGCCAATAGGCCACGGCCCCGGAGGCGTAACCCAAGGCCGCACGTCCACCCAGATCGAACGCCAGGAGCAGGCTCGCCAATAGTGTGTCGCTGGAGCTTGGCTGGTCACCATGAAGGAACAGGAAGTGTTGTCGAGCCAGGCGGGCTTCAAGCCAGTCAAGCCTGGCATAGAACACCCGCAAGGCCAGTTCGGCCTGATAGCCGGAGGAGGAATGGATAGCGGTTTGCAGACCGCCCCAGATGTCATGCGTTATCTGGCTCCGCAGGAGGGCTTCCGCGGCCGGGTCAGATTCATCCAGCCGCCCGGCGGACCTCAGGTGCTCGGCCATCCAGGTGGCTCGTTGAACGGCGGGATCATCCTCCGGCCGCTGCGCCGGCAGCGGCCAACTGGCCCGCGCCTCGGCCCCCGGCCGCTGCCCAAACATGGGTTGCCTGCCCGGGGCCGGTTCATGAGGCAGGCGGTGGATTTGGCTGGCGGGCAGCCGGTCCGGAACGCGGTAGGTGAAGGTCAGTAAGCGTTCCTCGAACTCAGACACGAACACGGTTTCTTGGTCAATCCGCCGCACGAATCCTTTGTCATAGTAGAGCCGGTGGGCCCGCGACATCTGCGGGCTGGAATGGATCAGAATCCGGTCAAAGCCGTAGCTCCGCGCTAGTTTAACGCAATGATCAACCAGGGCGCCGCCCAGGCCCAGGCCCCGTCCGGCCGGTCCCACTGCCAGCACTGAGAAAGTGAAATCTGCCTGATCCCAGTGGCGGACGCGCGGAGTCAGCACCACGCCCAGCACCTGACCAGATCTGTCCAAGGCCACCCAAATGTGCCAGGTGGCGGCCCGCTGGTCCAGCGACCTCAAGCCTCGCTGATATCCCGGGGCCACCCAGCATCCGGTTGTGAACGCCGCGACCAGCACGTCTTCTGCCGCCGAGTATTCGTCTGGGCGTGCTTCGCGGATGATTCGATCCTCGCCAAGGGCGGTTTCCCAAGCCCAGGCGGGCAGGTCGTTCACAGTTGCCAGGGCACTGTCAGCGACGGGCGCTCGACCGCGCCCTGGGGCGGACGCCTGACCGGGCGCTTGGTTCAAGGTTGGGCTCTCCATTGGCATTCCTTAGCGGGTATGGCCGGCCGTCCACGCGGACGGCGCCGGTCGCCAGGGACCTTAGCAGCGGCGCCAGCGCCGCTGTCAACATGGGAGCTTTACAGTTCCCCTTCAAGAGCCGGCGCGGATCGCTGTCGGCCAACCGACCAGATGCGCCGCGGGTTGCGGCGTAGGCTGTGTCCATGGATCCCTCGGCCTTGATAATCGTTGACGTACAGCCCACCTTCTGCGAAGGCGGCGAACTGGCCGTCGCTGGCGGCAACGCGGTCGCGGAGAAGGTGGCGCGTTGGGCGACTGACAATCGCGGTTCTTACCGGCTGATCGTCACGACTCAGGACTGGCACATCGATCCAGGCGCCCACTTTTCCGCCACGCCCGATTTCGTCGACACTTGGCCGCCGCATGGCCTGGCCGGGACGCCAAACGCCGAACTGCATCCTGCTTTGGCTGGTGTAGCCGTTGATGCCGCCGTCAAGAAGGGCCAGCGCGCCGCCGCCTATTCAGGCTTTGAGGGCGTCGACCCTACCGGACGATCCCTGGATCAGATCTTGCGGGAAGCTGGGGTCCGTACCGTTGACGTTGTTGGACTGGCCGAATCTCACTGCGTGGCTGAGACGGCCATCGACGCCGCAGCCCATGGGTTCGAGGCACGAGTGATTCTGGATCTGACCGCACCAGTCAGTCCTGAGTTGGGCGCCGCCGCCCGTGAGCGGATGTCCTTAGCTGGGATAGAACTGGTTTGATCGCCAACGGCAGCTGGGCGAATGCCCCACTTGTGGTCCACCGTCCCCGCACCAAGCACTGGATCAGGACACTGATGTATTACGCGGCACGTGGCCTGTCACCTGACGCGACAGGCCACGTCCGCGCTCACCGTCGTGGCTCGAGGAGTGCTCCGGGCGTGCCCCCTCAGCTAGACGCCCTAGCACCTCCTGGGTCGTTCTAAGTTCTCCAAACATGAATTTACCCCTTGGAGCTTATGACCGCCGTTGACGCTGAGACTACGTGCCCGCCATTACTGACCGCGATCCGGTTCGTCCGGCAGGGCCGCGAAGAAGGCCGACCTGCGCTGGGCCGACTACCCTCGCAGCAACGGATGAGACTGGGGCTACGGCTAGGCCGTGGCACCCGCTTCGTCAGCGGAACTGCCGTCCGGTGGGCGGTAATAACAACCGGGTAACGGCCAATCTATCACAGGTCCTGGGGACCACAGTCCTCCCGACGGCCCCAGTTTGATAATGATTTGAGGGCCTGGGCCCGGGGCCGAATTGACGCCAAGTTGAGTCGCCGCTCAGTTCGCGTCAGTTTGTACACCCGCTGCCCGATGCCGCCCACAGGGCTCCTCGCGTTGTCCCAGGTCAGCGCGTTGGCCCGGTTTGGCGCCCCTCTGGCCGGGGGGCCGAATTGACGCCAAGTTGAGTCGCCAGTCAGTTTGGGTTAGTTTGACCCCCCAAGACCGCCGGAGCCGCCGAGCCGTTCCACTTGAACGCCGCTGTCTACCGAAGCGCGGCCGTCCACTGGGCGTAATAGGTGACACTTCCGGTGACTGGGGTCCTGGAGAACACCTGAATACCCCCACTTGGGGCCGTAAACCAGCCCTTGAATGTGTAGCCTGAGCGAGCCGGGGTGGGCAATGTGATGAAGTGTTGCTTCGGTTCCAAACCGACTGACGCAACCTTGGCACCGCCATTCCCGTCAAAGCTCACCGTGCATCCCCATGGCACAGGAGCTGCCTGGGCCGCTGACGCGGCAGATGGATCAGCGTCCCCCCACTGGGCGTAGTAGGTCACATCCTCAGTCACAACGGTGGAGGGGGACACCTCCGACCCGCCAGACGGGGCCGTAAACCAGCCTTTGAACACACATCCATCGCGGACCGGTGTGGGCAGTGACTCGACTGGCGCACCTTCCGTTGCGGGACGGCGACTCGCCGTCCCAGGCGGGAACCAACCACCATTCGGATCAAACGTCACGGTGTATTCGACAGGGGCGACGGTCTGGGCGCCCGCCACAACAACGGTCACGGTGATAGTTTCGCCACCTGAGGTCAAGGTAATCGTCGCAGTGCGTGCCTGGCCGGTGTTGACCGTGATCTGCAGGATCAGCAGAGAAATCCCAGCCACATCCCCGGCCCGCGCGCCTGGGACACCGTTGGGGTAGCTGCCAATCTCCAGCCACTCGGGTGCGCTGCTGACGGCCTCCCATGGTGCCGGAGCGGTCACAACGATCCGCGAGGCCGTGGCGCCGGCCCGAATATTGACTAGTGACGGGTCAACGTAGAAGGCCGGAGCGTCCTGGTTGACCAATACCCGGCGCTTTTCAGGTCCCGCCGTGATCGTCACCGCCGCCGAGCGGGCTGGCTCGACATTCGCCGGGACGCTGATCTGGACCGTATCCCCGGACTTGGAAACCTGCACCCACGACTGGCTTGTCTCCACCGACCAGTCGGCATAGTTTGTGCTCACGGCGACGGGCAGGGGCGATTCCGTCCCGCCCGCCGGCACCGTGAAGCTGGTTGGCGTGGCGGACAGGGTCACTCCACCCACGGTCTTCACATCCGCCACCTTGGCGGTCGAGCCGCCGATGTATGCCACAGTTCCGGTAGCGGTCCGGGTGTACACATACACTGGAACCGCTCCGCGCTCATCGGTCGTGAAACTGCTGACAAACCCACGGTTCGTCTCCGCTCCGGCCGCCTCGGCTGCGGGACTTGGACGGTTGGCCGGAACCGTACGGCAGTTGGTAGAGGCCTCGACCTCAAGTGGGCCCAGGCAGATATCCACAGAGGTCGATTCCGCCGGGCTGGCCGGGTCAAGGGCCCAACCGGTCACCGTCACCGCGCCATGGCCACCCCGGACCACCTCTACAGCCCCCAACTCAGGAGGTAGAGGATCGGCATTCGAGGCGGTCACCAACTCGAGGTTCTGGTTGTCCAGTTCGTAATCCAAGCGGCTGAAGAAACCCTCGTACGATTGAATCACGCCAACAATAGCGACCGAACCGTCCGCGTTGATGGCGTATAGAGGGCCGCCGGAGTCGCCCGGCAGCCACATCTTCGCCCTTGAGTCAGGCGTGAAGATCGCTTCCGTGGTGTCGACCTGCGTTATCTCTCCACAAACCTCATACTTCGAGGTGTATCCACGGCTGCACACCCTTGTGCCTACCGTTGGTTCAGCCACACCGATGACTTGGCGGACGCCCTCATCCGTCCAAATGCTGGATGGCATGAACTGCCCGTTCGGGAACTTGACGCCAGCGACCCCCCATTCGCCGGTGTTGAAATCGACTACGCCACTACCCCCGGCCCACCTAATGGTCTGGCCAGTTCCGGCCCCGGTGCCAGCGGCGTCAGTGGCGCAATGCCCAGCGGTCAGCATGTAGTACTCGCCAGAGGTCCTGTCGCGGGCGGTGATGTTGGCGGTGCAGTAGGCATCCTCGGTCTCGCCGCTGCTGCGGGGCAGCAAGATCACCTTGCCCGCCCGCGGCGGGAAGCTGGTGTCCGTCTCAGTGATGGAGGTGGCGTCGTTCGAGGGTGCCCCCAACGACCAATAGGGCTGATCGTCATCCCCATAGGCGACCACTTCGCCGTCGTCCAGGATCTGCAACCGCGCAGCTGAATAGCCCGGACTCTCGGAACTCCAAGAGGCGGCCGCATCCTCATAGACTACGAAATTGCCGTCCTTTTGCAGCAACGCACGGGTAGCGCCTTTGGTTGACAGGCTCAACAGAACAGTAGAGCCGTCTTTCTCCACCATATCGCCGTCGTCTTGCCAGGTCAGAGTGAATCTGCCATTCGGTGAAGTCAGGACCTGCCCAGCCGTGAAATCGACTCCGGCGGCAATCCGGTCGCTGACCGCCGGGGCCCTGGGCACGGACGGAGCCTGCGCTTCCATCTGGGCTCCCGGCGGCGCCGCCGGCGCTCCCGACGGAGCCGCCAACGCCATCGGCACGCTCACGACAAGGCTCACACTAGCCGAGGTAAGGAGTGCTAAGAACAGTGTCAAGCCGCGACTAATCGACTTCATAGGGCCATCTGCCTTTCGGGCTGGAACTAACTACGGAATGTCAGTAGAGCAGATGACCACTATATAACCATCAGAGGTGATAAGTGGTAATTGGCGCCCCGTTTCACTTCTTGGGAGCCAATCCCCCGCCGCGATTATCACGGCGCCTCCCGGCCCCGCCACGGCCGCCCGCACGGCCACCACCAGGCACTGGGCGCCCGGGCCACCATGCCTCCCGGCCCCCACTCATCCACCTGACCAGGCCCGGCGGATGGCGGCCCGGCCAGGCAGAACGAACGGCCGACGATTGGACACCGGGCGGGGGAAATGGCATGCTGTTAGACCGTGCGTTTTACGCATGGTCCAGGCCCCGTGGCGCAGTTGGTTAGCGCGCCGCCCTGTCACGGCGGAGGTCGCGGGTTCAAGTCCCGTCGGGGTCGCGGACGGCAGTCTGGCCGGTGCCAAGCCGGTCAGAATGCGCCTCATGCGAGGCTCGATAGCTCAGTTGGGAGAGCGTCCGCCTGAAAAGCGGAAGGTCACCGGATCGATGCCGGTTCGAGCCACCGCCGGCCCCGTGGGAGACGCCAGTCCCTGCGGGGCTGCCGCATTTAACCAGCCAGGACCGGCACCCGGACCGCGAGCGACCCACGCCAGGGAAACTAGTGTCCCTGGCGGCTAACGGCATGACCACCAAACTGATTCCGTAGCGCGGCCACTGCCCGCAAAGCGGTGCTGTCGCCGCCCTCGGACGACTGCCGCGCATACAGGGCGGCGGCGGTAGCGGGTAGCGGCACACCCAGGTCAAGGGCCGCTGCCACCATCCAGCGGGCCTCGCCCGATTCACCGGCCTCCGGAGCCAGCGACTCCAGCGACGGATCCTCCGCAACCGCCCGCGCCAGCAGATCCAGCAGCCAGGAACGGATCACCGTGCCGGACCGCCACGAACGCACCACCGCGTCCGGATCAGGCACCAAGTCTGATGCCCGCATCAGGCCGTAGCCCTCCCCCAAGGCCTGCATCATGCCATATTCGATCCCGTTGTGGACCATCTTAGTGAAATGGCCGGCACCGACAGGCCCAGCGTGGACTAGGCCATCAGGGCCAGGCGGCTTCAACGCCTCCAGGACCGGCGCCAAGCGCGCAAACGCCTCAACCGGCCCGCCCACCATCAGTGCGTAGCCTTCAGCCAATCCCCAGACTCCACCGGAGACTCCCACGTCCACGAATCCGACCCCGCGCGCCGCCAACGCCGCGGCGTGGGCCTGGTCATCAACAAACCGCGTGTTGCCGCCGTCCACCACCAGATCTCCGGGTTCCAGGCGATCAGCCAGCTCACGAATCGTCTGGGCTGTGGGCTCACCCGAAGGAACCATCACCCAGACCGTCCGGGGCGGCGCCAAGGCGCTGACCAGTTCATCCAGAGTCTCCACGTCCCGCCTCGAATTGGCGGACTGGTCATACCCGGTCACGTCAATCCCGGCTTGGCGTAGCCGGGTGGCCATGTTGCCACCCATCCGGCCCAGGCCAATCATCCCTAACCGCACAAACGCCACCTCCATGCCAAGCTCCCCGCAGCCCTATTCGGCACGATCATCGCACCTCAACGACCGGGACCCTGACGTCAGGCTTCATTCTCTTCTGAGTTATCGTCATCCGCGGCATAGCGGGCGGAGTATTCCGCGTAAGGGTCCTCTTCGTCATCAGTATCCGGCCCCCCACTCAACTCACGCTCAAGGGCGCGATAGTCGGTGTCTGGCGTGTAGTACTTGAGCTTACGAGCGACCTTGGTTTGCTTTGCCTTCTGACGGCCCCGCCCCATGTGTACGTGACCCCCTCGTGCTATCTAGTCGACATGATCGTATGTGCCTACGTTACAAGATTCGGCTGGCATCCGTCGAGTCCCGACACTCCCGCCCTGGACCCCGGCCCGCTTTTCACCTATCAGCGGAACGGGCAGCCAGCCGTGACAGACCCGAAAAAATGCCTCCCACCTGGGCGAAAGAGCCGTCCCAGGTGATCGCGAATCAGCTAGTTGGCAATGTGACGGAGAATTCAGCCGCTGGAATCTCCTCATCCGAACCCAACACTTTGCTCGCCTGGCGAGCCAAGACAATCTCAAACGGCTCGGAGCCAACGGTGTCCTTGATGAGCCAGCCCGTCCAGCCGGTCGCAGACTCGCCAACGCTGACATCTTCCGGACGCGGATACTTGTCCGCATAAACCTGGTCCAGCAGCAAGACGGCGGTCTGGGCGCTGAAGTCCGCACGCGGCGTGCCGAAGAGCTTCAACGAATCACCGGACAAAACGGACCTGTACTTGGCGTCCGCCGGAACGGAGATCTCAACCTTGGCCAGGAGCACCCTGACGCCATCGTAGGCCACGTACTTCTCAACAAAGTCAGCCGGGACTTCAACCGAAGGAATATAGGAAAGGACCTTGACCGTCTCACCCGTGACATCATCTGTCATGGACAGGTCCAACGGAATCTCCTCGTCACTGACGAGAACCTCTGGGGTGGGATCTTCCGAGGGCTCCTCGGAAGCTTGGGTGACCTTGTCACGGTCTTTGTCCGTGGCCTGATCCGCAGGTTTGTCCCCGCAGCCCGCTACCAGCAAGCACACCAGCGCCGCAACTACCAAGGCGGTCTTACGCATTTGTCTCTCCTTGAGTGTCTAAGGCCCGCTTCGCCTTTCGGGGGTAATCCGGGCCCTGTTGAGCGTGATACTAACATTGTCCCGGCGTCACATGGCCCAGCCGGGCCGCTCAATCGCGATATGAATCGACCATCAGAACCGTGCCACCCGCGATCCCTTTGGCGCCCGAGGTCAGGTCCCCAGGCTTGGCCCCCCGGCTGGAAGCCTCGGCGGCGGCATCGGCCAATAGAGTAACCCGGCCAATTGGGACGGCCTGTTCCCCAGCGGCCGCCAACGTGGTTCGCGCCTCCGCCAATCGCGGCTCAGCCACGATCACAGCCATCCCAATCCCCAAGTTGAGGCTGCTCTCCAAGTCAGCCCAACCAACATGGCCGGCCGCGCGCAGGACCTGGAAAACAGGCGGCACCGCCCACGACGCGCGCGAAACGACCGCTCCAAGCTGCGCCGGTAACACCCGCGACAAGTTCGCCGCCAGCCCGCCGCCGGTGATGTGAGACAAGGCATGCAGATCCGGGCCCAGCCGCTCGGCCAGTGTCAGTACCGACCGGGCGTACAGACGTGTAGGCTCCAGCATTTCCTCGCCCAGGGTGCGCCCGAATTCCGCCACCGGCCGGTCCCAGGACCAGCCCAAATCGTCAATTATGGCCCTGGCCAGGGAATATCCGTTGGAGTGCAGGCCCGATGCCGCCAGCCCAAGTATCACATCGCCCTGCCGGACACGCTCTGGGCCCAGTAGCGCGGACCGCTCCACCACTCCCACGGCGGCGCCGGCAATGTCGTATTCGTCGGGCCGCATGATGCCTGGGTGTTCGGCTGTCTCGCCGCCAATCAGCGCTGTGCCGGTAGCTTCGCAGGCCGCCGCTACGCCAGACACAACAGCCGCGATCCGGGCCGGGTCCACTTTGCCGGTCGCTATGTAATCCGTCATGAACAGCGGCTTGGCGCCGGTGACGACTATGTCATCCACCACCATTCCAACCAAGTCGAATCCTATGGTGTGGTGGATGCCCATAGCCTGGGCGATCGCTGTCTTGGTGCCAACCCCATCAGTTGAGGTGGCCAGGACCGGATGGTCATAGGCCTTCAGAGCGGAGGCGTCCCACAGCCCGGCGAAGCCCCCCAGGGCGGCCAGCACTTCCGGCCCCAGAGTCGACTTGACCGAGGACCGCATTAGTTCGACGGCACGGTCGCCGGCCGCTACATCGACTCCGGCTCGGGCGTAGGCGTTGCTGGTCATTTAGGGATGCTCCAATGCGGTTGAGCCGCCGGCGGCCGGGACCGTAGCGGCCAGGCCATCAGGGCGGTGCGGGACACGGGCTGAGGCGCTGGCGGGGATGCCTGCGACGGCCGGTCGCGCGGCGGTATGGCTGATCTGGGGGGCAGGGAGGTCTTCCGGCCTGTCGAGCAGATACTTGCCCAGGGCTTTCGATTCCGCCTGAACGTCAATCGGGTACTGGCCGGTGAAACAGGCCGCGCAGAGCCCGGTGGCCGGTTCGCCGGTGGCTTCGATCAGCCCGTCCAGCGAAATGTAGCCCAGTGAATCCGCGTCAATCGACTGCTTGATTTCCTCAGCCGCCAGGCCCGCAGCGATCAGCTCCGCCCTGGTCGCGAAGTCAATCCCATAGAAGCACGGCCACATGACCGGCGGACTGGAGATCCGCACGTGGACCTCACGGGCTCCCGCCTCGCGGAGCATCCGCACCACGGCCCGCTGAGTGTTACCACGCACAATCGAATCGTCGACCACGATCAGCCGCTTGCCCTTGATAACTTCCTTGAGCGGATTGAGCTTCAAACGGATACCAAGCTGGCGGATTGTCTGCGACGGCTGGATGAACGTCCGGCCCACATAGGCGTTCTTAGTCAACCCCTGGGCGAACTCGATCCGGCTTTCAGCGGCATAGCCAATCGCAGCCGGTGTACCCGAGGACGGAACCGGAATGACCAAGTCCGCCTCGACCGGATGTTCGCGGGCCAGCATCCGGCCCATTTCCAGCCGCGCCGCGTTGATGGAGCGGCCCGCCAGCACGCTGTCCGGCCGCGACAAGTAGACGTACTCGAACAGGCAGGTAGCCGGGGTGGGCTCCGCGAAACGGACTGAACGCAGTCCGTTCTCATCAATGACAACCAGCTCGCCGGGGGCCACATCTCTGACCAGTGACGCACCAACAATGTCCAAAGCGGCCGTCTCCGAGGCCACCACCCAACCGTTCTCCAGCCGCCCCAACACCAATGGCCGGACTCCAAAAGGATCTCTTGCCGCGTAAAGCGTGGTCTCATCCATGAACACCAAACTGAACGCACCCCGCACCTGTTTCAGCAGGTCAAGTGCCGTTTGTTCAAGGGTATGATCAAGATCCCCGGCCAGCAGGCCGGTCAGCACGGCCGTATCAGTGGAGGCCCTGGCGGCCGTCTTGGGGTTGGCCCTGGCCAGACGTCGAGCCAATTCAGCGGTATTAGTCAGATTGCCGTTATGAGCCAGAGCGACAGTTCCGCCGGCGGTCGGACCAAGGGCCGGTTGGGCGTTCTCCCAAGTTGAGCCGCCGGTCGTGGAGTAACGCGTGTGACCAACGCTGATATGCCCAACCAGTGCGCCTAGCGCTCCTTCATCGAAGACCTGTGAAACCAGGCCCATGTCCTTGTAGACCAGGATCTGCCTGCCATTGGAGGTCGCGATCCCAGCCGATTCCTGTCCCCGATGCTGCAAGGCGTACAGCCCAAAGTACGTCAGCTTTGAGACCTCCTCGCCCGGTGCCCAGACCCCAAATACCCCGCATTCATCCTGGGGGCCTTTCTCGTCCGGCAAGAGATCGTGTCCCAACCGTCCATCCGCGCGCGCCACCGTCCTATGGTGTCACAACCGCCCTGGGCCCGGTGGCACTCCAGCGCATCGGGTTAGAAATCGGGCGCCGCGGTGCCCTGGCTCCTAAGTGCCCAAGTACCCGGGGAGACCAGACAGCGGCGGGCCGGCGGGCGGCATCGGGCAACCGACGGATGCCCGGGTACCCAGGTGCCCGGGGAGACCCACGGGGCGGCGTCAGCGCACTTCACGGCGAGACTGCCGCCAGAATCCTCCCACCAACGGAGCTAGACACCACAGATTGACGGAAGTGATGACCCACGGCCCAAAGGGCTCCTCCCCAGTCAGCCACAGCACAGGTGCCATCTGACCAAACCACAAGGCCATCGTCTCATCGAAGACCTCAGTGATCGCCATGGCTGGCATCAAAGCGACCCCTGCGACAGCCACCATTGATATAGGGGTGGACAGCAACAGTGAGCCCCAAGCGATGCCCAGCAGAGTCAGCGCCAACCCGAGGGCGCATGTCTCCGAGACTATTTGATACAGCCAGCCGTAGCGGAATGACTCGACTATCTCGCTCATCAGACGCGAGTCGCCCCGTACGGCAGAGATCGCGAAAGAGATGGCCAGAGTTGCGACCGCGACCACGATCAACACCACGGCCGCGACCAGCAGAGCCGCAGCGGCTTTGGCCACCACCACCCGCCATCGGCGCGGCTCAATCAGAAACGTCATCATGATGGAGCGGGTGTCCCACTCGGACGTCATCGTGAATAAGCCAATCATCGGCATACCAACCGACACCAAAGCGAGTAACACCATCGAAACGGCGATTAGGCCGTTAGCGATGCCCATGGCTTCAACACCCACCAGTCCGGCCAGGCTCATCCCTACGATGAACCCCAGCAGGATTCGCCAGGCCACAGTGTCAACGACCTTCTTCAGCTCCATCCCCAATAGGCGGTGCCAGGGTATCTCGCCAGTGTCCGGTCTCAAACGAGCCAAACTAACAGCGGTGTCAGCCACGGCCCCCTCCCGCCTCCGGCTCTGGCACGCTATCCGGCGGCGTCAGTCGCGGTTGGGCCCGGAACTCTCCTCTGGTGTGACCCAAGACAAATTCGCGCAGCGAGGATTCCACTGGGCGCAGCTCCCGCAACATGATCCCTTCATCAAACGCGACCTGGCAGACCACCTCTGGCTCGCAGTCGCATCGCAACGCTTCTCCCTCCGGCTTGACCACAATCCCCTGGGCGGACAAGGCCTCTTCGAGGCCACGATCATTCGCTGAGCGGACTATCGTTTGCCGCCCACCAGAATCGAGCAAAGTTCGCTTGTCCTGGGCCGCCACTACCCGGCCCCGATTAATCACCACCACATGGTCAGCCATATCGGCGATTTCGCTGATCAAGTGGGTAGACACGAGTACGCCTTTGCCGGCGCGGGCCAGCGCCAGCAACATTGCCCGCAGCCAGTCGATGCCTTCCGGGTCAAGACCATTCATCGGTTCATCGAGCAATAGGTAATCAGGATCAGGCACAACGGCACAGGCCAGAGCCAGTCTTTGGCGCATGCCAAGGGACAGCCGGCCGACCCGCTGGCGCTCCGCCTTGGCCAGACCCACCGTGTTGATCATTTCCCCGCCACGGCTTTGCGCGAGCCCCACCCCCAGGCAGACAAGCTGCATTGTCTGTCTAACCGTCCGGCCGGAGTTCAGCGTGCTGGCGTCTAGGACCGCCCCCACGCTCCGGGCGGCGTTCGGAATCCGCGCCAACGGCCATCCGTCGAATAGCGTCATACCCGCGCTGGCCTGCGCCAACCCCAGCATGATCCGCATGGTTGTGGTCTTGCCCGAACCGTTGGGCCCAAAGAATCCCGTCACCGATCCCCGTGGCACATCAAAACTCACGTTATCCACAACGATCGCTTGGCCATAACGCTTACTCAGGTTCCTGACAGCGATCCCGCCGGGGCTCCCGCCCGCCGTGCGCCCGGCCCCCGTCTCCTGCGCTGTCACCTCCTAATGCTCTCACACGGTCTTTGAACTGGCCTCCGTCCCGTTTCAACCACCTGGCGACAAGAACCGTCTGAGTTGGCCGATGCCGCCGGGCCAGTTCGCGCACATGATGGGCCGGCTAAGTGGTTGACCTGGCGAATAGTTGGCAGCGGCGCGACAGCTAGCCGCAGGCTGAGGCCAACGGGCAAGCCAGGCACACCGCGCGACTGGCGGATCCGGAGTCAGCGGGAGCCCGGTTGGCTGGCTTCAGAGAGGGGTAGTCGGCTTTGGCGGTCCCCCGGTTGGCGCGGGCTGGCGGGCACGCCAGACCACCTGACCGCACCACTGCCGCCACCAGCTCCTCCGGCAGACGCAGATCCAGCGCGACCTGCCGCGCGGTCTGGCCCTTTGCTAGGAGCCCACGGATCTGACCGGCCAGACTCATAGCAGCGCACCGATCTGGAACACGATCACAGCCAGCACCCAGGACACCACCAAGGACAACCCCAGCGCCGAGGCGGTCGGCTTGGAGCCGAACAGCCGGCGCTGTTCGGCCAAGGTAACCATGCAGGGCGTGTAGCCCAAACAGAAGAACATGTAGGCCAGGCCCGCAGCGGCGCCATGGCCACCAGAGGAGCGGTCGAGAGCCGCCTGGACTAACCAGCTCAGGTCGCCGGGCTGGGACGGATCTTCCGGCTCATCCATGCCGAAGGTCGTAGCCAGAGTGCCGACAGCCGCCTCCTTAGCCACAAAACCAGTCATCAGGGACGCCGTGACATGCCAATCATCGAATCCGGCCGGAGCAAAAATGGGAGCGACCGCTTGCGCGGCGGCGCCGAGCGCCGAATCGCGTGGCGGAACCTCGTCACCGATCACATAGCCCCCAGACACCGGGACTGACAGCAACGCCCAGACCAGCATCGTCAAAGTCAATATGACCCGGCCCGCCCGCAATGCGAAGTCGCGGCAACGCAGAGCCACCGAGCGCACCAACGGCGCAGGGCGGGGAATTTGATAAGGCGGTAGCACCAGGATCAGCGGCTCCTGGCCAACAGCCCGGAAAGCGGTCTTCCGCAACGCCAAGCCAACCAGCACGATCACCGCTACCGACGCCAGGTACATCATGAACACCACCGTGCCAGCCTGATGCGGGAAGAAGACACTAGCGATGAACAGGAATATCACCAGACGGGCCGTGCAAGAGGCATAGGGCACCAACAGTCCTGTCAGGAGCCGCTGACGCGCGTTCGGCAAAGTCTTGGTCGCCGCCAACGCGGGCAGATTGCAGCCAAACCCAATCACCAGTGGCAGCATGGCCCGCCCATCTAGACCAATCAGCCGCATCATCCGGTCTGAGACCAAGGCGGCCCGGGCCATGTAGCCGCAGTCTTCCAGCAACGCGATAGCCAGGAACATGATCGCCATCAGCGGCAGAAACGACACCACCACGCCAATACCGGCCAGGATGCCGTTGTGGGTCAACGACTCGAACCAGCCACCATCCCAGTGGACCGCTTCAAGGCCAGATTGAACCCAGTCGCCAACCGTCCGGGTGATGAACCCCTCGAAGGCATCCTGGATTGGTCCCGCCACCGTGGTAGTCAACTGGAAAATGCCCCACAACACGGCCAGGAACACCGGCAGGCCGACCCACCATTTCAGCAGCCACTTATCCAGCTTGTCGGATCCAGCGGGTGTTGGCGGGCGGTCCAGATCGGCTTCACCGATCACCCTCGCCACCCAATCGAAAATTGAGTCTGCCCTCAGGGCCAGATAGTTCTGGCCCTCATCCAGGCTTACATTCGCTTCCTCATCTGGGCCTTCGCCCGGGCCATCATCTGGCGCCGCCTCCGCTGTTTCAGCCGTTTCAGCCAAGTCCCCAGTCCCGGCTGGACTGCCTGGGTCCGCCGCGGGCGCCTCAACGCGCGGCCGGTCCGGGGAAATCAATGCCGCTGCCACCGTCGCCGCCAGGCGTTCACCGCCTTGCCCGCGCCTCGGATCAACCTCCACCACTGGGACGCCGAGCACGTCTTGGAGCTGTGCGCTGTCCACGCGAACGCCACGTGAGCGGGCGACATCGGCCATGGTTACCGCCACGACCAAGGGAACCCGCAAGACCGCTAGCTGCCCCACCAGATATAACGACGAGGCCGGCGCGTTAGCGTCCACCACCGCCACCACCAAGTCCGGGCCGGCGGACCCTGATGCCGGTGGCGCCACGGCCTCAGCCGTGACTTGCTCATCGGGGCTCTGCGCCAATAGCGAATAGGTGCCTGGCAGGTCGACCAAACGCACAAGACCGGGCCAATCCTGGGCCGGCAGGTCCGCGGTGCGGGCCTGGAGAGCCGGCAGTCTCCAACGCCCGGCGGTGTAAGACACGGTGGTCCGGGGCGCGTTCATGGTCTTCTGGTTCGAGCCGGTCAACAGGTTGAACAGGGTTGACTTGCCGACGTTCGGGTTGCCCACCAGCATCACCCGGAGCAAAGTCTTGCCATCGGTTTCGGGGGTTGTGGCTTGGTGGTGGTGGCTGGCCGTCCGGGTCACGCCGGCGCACCGGCCAGCGCGCTGGCCGTACTCGCAGTACTGCTGGTGATTAGACTCGTTGTCACGCTGGCGGCGGTCGCCTTATCGAGGGCCAGCCTGTGCCCACCGCACATGACCACTGTTCCGCCGAAGACCGTCCGCTGCATCACACAAACCACGCACCCGGGGCGCAATCCGATCTCGCACAGTCTGAGCGCGGTCTGGCCATCCAGCGCCGCCTTCTCAATGCGCAGCGGTGCGCCGAGCGGTGCTTCGGTCAACTTCACGTAACTAAGCATAACCCTAAGGTAAGGCTTGCCTCGGGCTCGAGGGCCTCGCATTCTGGGGGTTCAGGTGTCTACTACTGGTTGCTTTGGTCAAATCTCAAGGGACGGTCATCCTGCGCCCGCAGCTCCCCGTTCACTGCGACGTGACGCGCCGGTACCGAAGGCAGATCCTTTGGCCGCCGGAGTAGTTCCCGATGCCGTGTAGTGGGCACTCAGCAAACCGCACGGTCCCGCGGCTGCCGGGCTTTGGCCCAGTCCCGCCTGCCTTGTGCCATCGCCACAATTGTCACTTCATTCCACCGCTGGCCGGCTCTTTCACGACAGCAGTCCTTCCCGGATCACCGTGACTTTGCCCCAATCATCCGCCGAATACTTCATACCGGGAAACCCCGACACAAAGTCAGGGAACACGACCTCATTCAACACAGAATCCATCCTATTCCGCACATAATCCAGGCTCACCCCATGCTCCACCAAATACTCCCCCAGATCTGAAATATCCTCCTCGGACTCGTCCACCTCGACCGACAAGTGAAGTTCCCGGCTGGACCGGTAATAGACGGCCCTCCACATCAACTCCAGCCCGGGACTGACCGTTTCCTCATACCGGACGTGCATTCGCACCGGAGAGAGGCTCTTTTCCCAACTAGTCTGACAGAAATTCCCCTCATTCTCCAAATCGGCAAAGATAAGAACCGACACGTCCGGATCATACCTGTGCAGGATCACTTGCGCCCGGTAACCCATCCACAGGTCCGGACCACACGTAGAATTCCGATACGGTCCATTGATTTCGCGCCCGGGCTTCGCCCCCCAAATCCACTCATGCCACATCATCTTCTCAAACACATTCACCGGCCGATTCACCCAACCGACCACGCCTCCCGCACAGACCAAGACCAACCCCATCACACCCAAGGTCCGGCGTGCTCGGCGCCTCCCCTGCGACGCCGTCTGTGGCTGCGGAGCGGTCTCAGAGTTCATTTGACCGGCGCTCCAAAGCCTTCAAGAACCGTTTCCCCTCGGCTGTCGAATACGGATTTAGTCCGGTCATCCCCAGTGGGCCAGCCTGCGTTGGAGTCATCGCCTTTACGACATCACGCAGTGAGTATTGTTCCAGGAACCGGTCGGCCCTGGTGTATCGACCGTAATTCAGGTCACGGTAGTACTGGTCGGCCGCGTCCCCCAGACTCATCCCGTTTCGGCTCATCTCCGCCAGGTTAACGGCGTCCAGATCGGCCTTGTAGTCGCCGTTCCCCAAGGACGGCTCTTTGCCCGCGAAGTGCGTGGTGTCGCCTAGCCAGCCGGCCAGCGCCCGCCGATCACCGGGTGTCACACTCGCCAGCCGGTACTCAGCAGGATCCAGTTCCGCCGCGGCTGTCGCCGCCATATGCACAAAGTCGACATGGCCGTGGGCGGCCTGATACCGCTCCATCCAGAACTCCTCGAAATCCTCAGGACTCATGGATTTCCCAAGGTGTTCTTCCCACTCCTTGCGCAGAGCGTCCTCGCTTCCGCCGTGTCCCTTGACCGCTTCCTTGAACGCCTCGTTTGGGTCATCGTTTGCGCCGGAGAGGATGTGCTGCTTCTCAAGCGCAAACCGCAGATGCTCATATTCGCCGTTATCAAGTCCTAGGTATCCAAAGACGCCGGGAAGATCCAGCGCCTTTGGAATGTATTGCCCTAGGGGCCCAGGCACCGGCACGACGAAATATTCCCCTAGACTGCCAACGGTATTGTCCCAGAAGAAGTCGTCGTACTCGAACTTCGACAGGATCAGCATCAGGTAGTATGCCCGCATTTCGTCACTGGCGTCCGGCATCTTCTCCGCCAGGGCGGCTTCCAGCTCTAGGATGATCGTGACCGATTCCTGGTCCAGCCCCCATTCAGCCGCGAGGCGCTCCTCCCTGGTGGCCCCTTCGGTTCCATAGAGCTGCGGCCCGCCGGGTCGGCACTGGTCTATCGCTGCCTGGGCTATGCGAGCGGCGTCCTCGACCCGTTGAGCTTCACGTTGATACTCGGATCGCAGTTGGTCTTTCCGGCGAGCGAGCTCCGCCAGGCCATCGTCCGGCGGAGTGTAACCCGGCCCTAGCACCGGGAGCGTCGCTGCCACCGCTACCCGCACCGCCAATATCTGCCTGTCCACCTCCGCCGCTTTAGACTTCAGTCCCTCTATCACGATCCCGGCGTCGGACACCACGCCGCCGTAGGTTCTCGGCGCCTCCGCCATCCCCCCTTGCCTGCACGGCGGCCTGTTCGCAAGCTTCGCCGTGGGCGCGCAGCGCCGCAAAGCCGAGGTCAGCAGCTCGGCCCCGCCAGTGGCCATCCAGGTATCTCACTATGTCGCTTGCATTCTCGCCCAGCGCCGCGAACCGGTCACCCACAGCCGCAAGGCCATCCGCCGTGTCGAACACGGCACGTGGCTCGTCAGGAGGCAAATCGAACGGCTTCATGCCACGCCACCCCTTTTGTGGGACACCGCAATGCCGGGCTGAATGCCCTTACTCACAGCGCATCACCTTCCCGCGCGATCCGTTCGATTAGGGCTATGGCGGAGGACTCAGATTCATCCACAATTCGCGCCGTCGCAGCGAGCCCGGCGGAAGTCTTTTCCACCGCGACGAGCCTAGCGCGGAGCGCGTCCTCCCATTCCGCCGCGACCTGATTCGCCAGGCCAGCGACCGTTGGCACTGAACCGCCCAAGGGCATGACCGGAATTGTTGTCCTTGGTCCTTCACAGGCCTCCGTCAATACCTTTGAGGCCTGGGCCAACCTTTGTGGATCCGCTGCGATTGACATACCGCAATGCTAGCGGGCCAAGCAAGAATCACCATGAGCCCAAAAGAGGAGAAGGCAGCACCCAAGTGCCCCGCCAGAAATAGGGACCGTCAGGCGGTGCCGGCGCCCTCTTCCACCGCGACCGCGGCACGGCCCGCCTCAAGGCGGGCGATTGGCACCCGGAAGGGCGAACAAGACACGTAATCCAGCCCCACCCTGTTGAAGAAATGAATGGAAGCTGGATCCCCGCCATGCTCACCGCACACACCAAGACCGATGTCCGGCCGAGTCTGGCGACCCAATTCGACACCGCGTGAAACTAACTGGCCAACTCCGCGCTGGTCAATCGTCTCAAACGGAGAAACCTGGAATATGCCCAGCTCCATATAGCGGCCAAAGAAGCCGCCCTCGACATCATCGCGGGAGAAGCCCCATGTGGTCTGAGTCAGGTCATTCGTGCCGAAGGAGAAGAACTCCGCCGCGCGGGCGATCTCATCAGCCGTCAGGGCCGCTCGCGGCAATTCGATCATGCAGCCAACCGGGATGGACAGAATCTCGCCCTCGGATTCGGAGACCTCCTTGATGATCCTTTCGGCCTCATCACGCACCAGATCAAGCTCTGCATAGGACCCAACCAGCGGCACCATGATCTCCGGCTGCGGGTCCTGGCCAGCCCTTATCAACTGGGCCGTGGCTTCAGCTATGGCACGCACCTGCAGGGCGAATAGCCCTGGCACGGTCAGGCCCAACCGAACCCCGCGCAAGCCAAGCATGGGATTGGACTCATGTGAACGCTCGACGGCCGCCAGCAACTCCCGTTCGGTTTCTGAGACAGAATCGCCACGGGCCTCGCGTTGGGCAATAGACACTGATAGCTGAGTCAGATCCGGCAAGAACTCATGCAACGGCGGGTCAATCAGCCGGACCGTCGTGTGCAGGCCGTCCATCTCCGTGAACAGATCAATGAAGTCCTGGCGCTGGAGCGGCAGCAGGGCCTCCAAAGCCTCGGCCCGGGTGCCGGCGTCATGCGCCAGAATCAGGCGCTCAATCAGCTTGCGGCGATTGCCTAGGAACTGGTGCTCGGTACGGCACAGGCCAATGCCTTGCGCGCCCATGCGGCGCGCGCGGGCGGCATCTTCCCCGTTGTCAGCGTTCGCTCTGACCTTAAGACGGCGCACGGCATCGGCGTGGCCCAAGATCCGGTGTACGGCCATAACCAGCTCCGCCGCGGAACCATCCCCGCCGGTCGCGGCCAACGCCTTATCCAGCCCCTCGTCGACGTACTGGAAGACGGCCGAGGGAACCACCGGCACGTCGCCCAGGAAGACCTCGCCAGTCGAGCCGTCGATGGCGATCAACTCGCCTTCCGCGACAGTCGCGCCACCGACCCGGAAAACCCGGCCAGCGGGATCCACGTCAAGGGCGTCAGCACCGACAACGCAGGTGGTCCCCATCCCGCGGGCGACAACAGCGGCGTGCGAGGTCTTGCCGCCACGGGCGGTCAGAATGCCGGCCGAGGCGATCATGCCGGACAGGTCATCCGGGTTGGTCTCGCGGCGCACCAAGATAACGGTGCGCCCGTCCGCCGCCCAGGCCACCGCCGTGGCGGAATCAAACACTGCCTGGCCCACCGCCGCGCCCGGTGAGGCGGCCATCGCTTTAGTTAGTAGCTGCTTCTTGGCCGATGGATCGAATTGGGGGAACATCAAGTTGGAAAGCTGATCCCCGGTCACCCGCTCAAGAGCGGTGTCCATGTTTATCAGTCCCTCATCAACCAATTGCACGGCGATCCGGAACGCGGCGGCGGCGGTGCGCTTACCAACCCGCGTCTGCAACATCCAGAGCTTGCCCCGCTCAACGGTGAATTCGATGTCACAAAGATCGCGGTAGTGGTTCTCCAGCGTGCTCATGATCTGGCGGAGCTGGTCGTAGCTGGCGCGGTCAATCTTGGCCATGTCATCTAGGGACAGCGTGTTGCGGATGCCCGCCACCACGTCTTCGCCCTGAGCGTTGGGCAAGTAGTCGCCGTAGGCGCCGGTATGGCCGGTGGCCGGGTCGCGGGTGAAGGCCACCCCGGTACCGGAATCCGGCCCCAAGTTGCCAAAGACCATCGACTGGACGTTGACGGCGGTGCCGAGTTCGTCCGAGATGCGTTCACGCCGCCGGTACACCTTGGCCCGGTCGGTATTCCAGGAGTTGAAGACTGCAACCACGGCTGCCTCGACCTGGGCTCTGGGTTCTTGGGGAAATGGCGCCCCGGTCTGACGGACGACGATCACTTTGAACTTCTCCACCAGCTCTTTGAGGTCTTGAGCGGTCAGGTCCACGTCTGTTTCAGCGCCGACGGCCTTCTTCTTGGCTTCCAGTGCGCCCGCGAATAGCTCGCCATCAATATCAAGCACTGTTTTGCCGAACATCTGTATGAGGCGCCGGTAGGAATCCCAGGCGAACCGTTCGTCGCCGGCGAATTCCGCCAGCCCCAGCACTGATTGATCATTCAGGCCCACGTTCAGGACGGTCTCCATCATTCCGGGCATGGAGAACTTGGCCCCCGAGCGCACCGAGACCAGCAACGGCTCGGTGTCACCGCCCAGTTTGCGGCCAAAGGTCGCCTCCAGGTTGTCGATCGCCTCGGTGACTTGCCCCGCCAGTTCCTCGGGGTTGTAGCCGTGGTGCATGTAGAAACGGCACGCCTCGGTCGTGATGGTGAAGCCTGGGGGGACAGGCAGCCCCAACCCAGTCATCTCGCCCAGGTTGGCACCCTTGCCACCTAGTAAGTCCTTCAGATCCTTGTTGCCTTCAGTGAAACTGTAAACGTACTTGGGCACGTTGAAACCTTCCGCCGGTGATTGTCCTGAGCTGATACCTAGGCAGCCCCGGCCCAGTTTAGCGGCCTTGCCGGCCGCCTCCGGGCCACCGGCCTGGTGCGTCGCCGGCCCGTTGCGTGGCCCCGATGGGGCGCCGGGTTCGCCGATGCCGTATGGCCAGGTTTCGCTCGGCGCGGAGCTGGAGAGGCAAGCCCGGCAGATAATGGTAGGATGTCCTGACATACTGATAGCTGGGTGATGCCCCCAAGCTCACCTACCGTTTCTGACGCCGCGAAGGAGCGAACAATGAGAATCGCCGCAGCCCCCATCTCCTGGGGAGTGTGCGAAGTACCTGGCTGGGGCCACCAAATGGCCCCCGAGCGGGTGCTCCGCGAAATGGCCGAAGCCGGAATCGAGGCCACCGAATTCGGCCCCGACGGATTCCTGCCGGACGCCCCGATCGACAAAGCCACCACCCTCGCCGCCTACGGGCTCAAGGCCGTCGGCGGATTCGTGCCAGTGGTGCTCCACGACCAGGAACACGACCCGACAGGGGAAGTCAGCCGGGCTCTTGATTCGTTCGCGGCCACCGGCGGGGACGTGCTGGTCCTGGCCGCCAACTCCGGCCTAGACGGCTACGACTCCCGGCCTCAACTGACCGAAGCGGGCTGGGAGACCATGTTCACTAACCTCGACCGATTGACGGATCTGGCCGCCTCGCGGGGCGTGGTGGCCGCCCTCCACCCGCACGTCGGCACCATGGTGGAGACCGCCGATGACGTCCACAGAGTTCTGAAAGGATCTTCCGTACCGCTGTGCCTGGATACCGGCCACCTGCTGATTGGGGGGCACCGATCCAGTCCAGCTGACCCGCCAACACGCGGACCGGATAGTCCACGTCCACGCCAAAGACGTCAATCTGGGCCTGGCCAAGCAAGTCAAGGCCGGCGAGCTGACTTACCAACAGGCCGTCGCTCAGGGCCTCTATACGGCTCTAGGCAAAGGCGACGTCGACTTCAAGGCGATTGTGGCGGCCCTGGACCAGGCCGGATTTGATGGTTGGTATGTCATGGAGCAGGACACCATCCTGGACTCCGAACCGAGCGGTGAGGGGCCCTTGACGGACGTCAAGGCTTCCATCGCTTTCCTCAAAGCTCTCACCTGACGGTTCCTGTTCCGTTCACCGCAGGTGAGAACCTCCAGGCCCGCCGGCCTCCAAGACCGGCGGGCCTTTTGGTTTACCCGGACAGTTTTTCTAAGCCTCGGCTTTTTCAACCCCCCTTGGGGGCTGCCCCCAAGGGCGGTTGAAGAGGGGGCCGTCAGGTTGTGCGGTCCCCGAAGTTGAAGGAGGCCTCGGGGCGCTGGCTTGGTTCCGGCCAGCGCCGGGTGGCGACTTTTGCTTGGGTGTAGAAGGCAACGCCTTCCGGGCCGTAGATATGGAAATCGCCAATCAGCGAATCCTTCCAACCGCCAAAGGAGTGGAAACCGACGGGCACAGGAATCGGCACATTGATGCCAATCATCCCAACCTGAACACGGCGCTCAAAACGTCGCGCCGCCGCGCCAGAGGCGGTGAACAGCGCTGTGCCATTGCCGTAAGGATTAGCGTTAATCAGGTCGATTCCTTCATCCAGGTCCTTGATCCGGACAACCGCCAAAACTGGCCCAAAGATCTCCTCGGTGTAAGCGCTCATACTGGGCTGCACGGCATCGAGCACCGTTGGGCCGGTAAAGAACCCGCGCTCGAAACCGGCCGGGCGCGAACCCCGGCCGTCCAGCGCCACCTTGGCCCCGGCGGCGGCGGCCGCCCCTATGATCTCCTCCGCCCGGTCGCGTGCCCTGGCGGACACCATCGGTCCCATATCCACCGCTGGATCCGTCCCAACCGACACCGTCATCGCTTTGGCTTTGTCAACCACGCGGGCTATGAACTCATCAGCGACGGATTCTTGGACCAGAGCCACGGACAACGCCATGCACCGCTGGCCGGCTGCCCCAAAGGCCGCGGCGACCACCGAATCGGCGGCGAACTCGGCATCGGAATCGGCCAGAACAATGGCGTGGTTCTTGGCGCCGCCCAAAGCCTGAACCCGCTTGCCCGCACCCACCGCCGTGACGTGGATCTGCCGAGCCACAGGCGTTGAACCGACAAAGGACACCGCCTTGACCAGCGGATGAGTCAACAGCCGGCCCACCACGTCCGGCCCACCGTGCAAGACCTGGAAGACGCCGTCCGGCAATCCTGCCCGCCGCCACAGTTCGGCCAGTTTCACCGAAGCTGAAGGATCCAGCGGCGAGGGTTTGAGGATGAAGGCGTTGCCCGTGGCTATCGCGACCGGGGACATCCACAACGGCACCATCACCGGAAAGTTGAAGGGTGTAACGCCAACAGTCACGCCAAGAGGTTCACGCCAGGACGCCACGTCTACGCCGCTGGCGACCTGCGGCGAGTACTCGCCCTTCAGCAGTTGTGGGATACCACAGGCGAAGTCCACCACTTCCAGGCCGCGGGCGACCTCTCCTTTCGCGTCGGAAATCACCTTGCCCTGTTCGCGGCTGACAATCGCCGCCAGTTCGTCGGCTGACCCGGCCAGCAGCTCACGCAGCTTGAACAGCACCGCCGCGCGCCGGCCCAATGACACCTCTGACCATGAGCGAAATGCCTGGTCAGCGGCTTGGATGGCGGCTTCAGCCTCATCGGCGGTGGCGGCGGCGACCTGCGCGATCGCCTCGCCGGTGGCGGGGTTGTGAACAAGAAGCGGATCGGGGCCGGCCGTCCCGGACATCCCTCCCGCTATGACATTCGGTACTACTGGCAGATTCACAGTTCTCCTAACTGCCTGTTCGGCAGGATTGTTGTTTGTCAGGTCTCAGGAACGGTTTGGACGGTCGCCGAGGTAGTGGTAGCCGCCGCGGCGGTAACGGCCGGAGCCGGTTACCTAGTCAGGCGCTAAAGGGAAGCCTCGGATCCGGCTCTTGGCCCGCCCACATTCGGCGGACCCAGGCCTGGTCGGGGTGGTCGGTGATGCGCCAAGCGCGTTCGCGGCCCGGCCCAGCCATGACGTTGAGGTAGTACATGTCGTATCCGGGTGCGGCCATGGACGGGCCGTGCCAACCGAATGGCACCAGCACGGCGTCTTGATCGTGAACCTCCGCCAGCACGTCGATCTCCCGCCCTGGCGACGCGCTGACGCGCTGATAGCCCATAGGGGTGCCCTGGCCAGGGATGACTGAACGGAGTTCAAAGTAGTAGATCTCTTCCAGCGCGGTCTCCACGCCGGCCAATTCTTCGTCGTGCTTGTGGGGCGGGTAGCTGGACCAGTTGCCGGCCGGGGTCAGCACTTCGCAGGCGATCATCGATTCGGCGTCCAGCACCCCGGGCGTGGCGAAATTGCGCACTTCTCGCGAGCAGGACCCGGCGCCACGGAGTTCAACAGGAACCGCCTGAACCGGCAGGTAGGCGGGCTCACGGTCCTCGGTCGCGGCCGCCTCACAGACCGCCACCCGGCCGTTGCCCTTCAGCGTCAGCCCTCGGTTGGGGCCAACGTAGGCCACGTCAGTTGGTCCGGCCCAGACCGATTCGCGTCCTTGGAGCCCGATGCCGCCGTGGCCATCTGGCAACACCTCGAACGTTCCGCTGAGCGGCACCACTACGCGCTCCATTGGGCCTGGCGGCAACGACAGGGACTGCCCGGGGGTCAGTTGGGCGGTTCTCAGCCCCGTGTGTTCCCAGCCCGCGGCCGTAGGGCTAATCGCGCTTTCCCAGCCGCCACCGGCCGTGCTCCCCTTCGGGTAGTACCACTCGCTCATGTCCAGACTCCTTGCCCGCCCCGTTTCCCGCTGGCGTTACTCGATTTGCGCACATCAGTATGTCTTAACATTAGGTCCTTTGTCCAGCGGCCCTTGCCCGCAGCGCAACGCGAGGCAGGGTTCCGTGAACCATTGGCGGTTTCTTGTTACGCTAATGATTAGATGTAATTACAAATACTCACTACGGCCCGTCCCGGGAGTCCCTCATGTCACCGACTGAAGTATCGCCCCAGGTCACCATTGAACGCGGTTCACCGGTGCCTCTTTACCACCAAGTGGCCAGCCAGCTTCAGACATCAATCCAGTCTGGAGACATTCCTCTCGATTCATGGCTAGAGAACGAGATTGACCTGGCAGCCCGTCTAGGAGTGTCCCGGCCAACCATCCGGCAGGCGATTTCCCAATTGGTAGACGCCGGCCTGGTGATCCGCCAGCGCGGCATAGGAACCCGCGTGATCAGATCCTCGATTGTGCGGCCACTGGCCTTCACATCCTTCTATGAAGACATGGCCGCTGCCGGCCTGGAGCCACGCACCACCACCCAATCGGTCCGCCGCGTTACGCCGACGGCCGAACTGGCCGAACTATTCGGTGATTCCAGTGACCTGACGGAGATTGTCCGCCTCCGCGGCGCCGGCGCCACACCTATCGCGCTGATGCGGAATTGGATTCCAAGCCGGTTCGACAACATCACCGCCGAATCCTTGAACTCCCATGGCCTCTACGAACTCATGCGCGCCCAAGGCGCTTCCCTGAAGACTGCCACTCAATTGATAGGCGCCCGGGCAGCCACCGCCGCCGAGGCCAAGCTGCTCGAAACCGAAGCGGGCGCCCCCTGTGTCACCATGAAGCGCTACTCCCGCGACCATCTGGGCGAACTGGTCGAAATGGGCGACCATCTCTACCGTGGCGACAAATACCACTTCACCTCGACTATGACGGCCCCCTGAGGGCGGCAATCTGGGTCAGGATTCAGTCTTGGGATCCCCGGACCCACTGGACCCCCTGGACCTACAGGTACTTTGACGCTTCCCGGATGGACAACGGTGCCATGGTCCCGCCGTGGGTTTCAATGAAACTGCGGACAAAGCCAGGGTTGGTCTTGGAGTAATCCCGCAGAGCCCAGCCAATCGCCTTGTTGATGAAGAACTCAGGAAGGCCAAGGTTGTTGATGATCACCTGGGCTAGCAGCTCGGTATCCGTGCGCTCGCGCATCGTTAACTGGTGATCGATCGCCATGCGCCGGATCCAGAAGTTCTCATCCCGGCTCCACGCCAGTACCGTTTCCCGCGCTTCGGGATGGCGCTGGGCTATCAGCCCGACCACTGGGCACAGCCCGTCGATGCTGTCCCACCAGGACTTACGCTCCGCCAATGACCGCAGACGCGGCAGGTCCGCCGGCGTCAATCGCCCGCCGGTGGCCCGCAGGTAGTCAACCGCCAGGTATTGGAATTCACGCTCGGACTTGCCCCAGCAGACCTCAACGAATTCCCAATCAACCCGGGGCGAATGGCGAGCCGCCTTGATCAGAGGCCGTTCCAGCGCCCGCCGCACGGGCGTCTTGATGCCCAGAAACTCGAATTGGTCGCGCATGTAGCGCTTCATGGGAGCCGCGTTATCAGGACAAGCAGCAGCGACGAACGCCGCGAAGGTGTCCTCATAATCCAAGACTCTCTCCTTCATGCCTCGCCAAACAGTTCCGGTCAAACCCTACTGGCCTGCCAGCCGGCGCAACGAGATCCCCGGATTCGGTTCTTGCTGGACCGGTCATCGCTCTAAGGCGGTCACGCCCGGAAGGCCTCCAAAGCGGGCCACCGCGTCACGGCTCAACAGAACCCGGCCAGTCTCCGCGGCGTGCGCCGCGATGACCACATCGTGGCGGCCGCGCTGACGACCGGTCTTCCGCGCATACGCCATCAGCCTGGCATGGTGAATAGCCGTAGCTTGCGTGTAGGGCAGCACGGCGACTGAGCCGATAAGACCCATCAGGCGGCGGGAGCGAGCCTCCGTCCGCTGCTCACTATCCGCCAGTTCGATGCCAATCCGGAACTCAGCCACGGTGATCGCAGCTACGGCTAAGTCGTCATCGAGCCGTTCTGGGTTGAAGCGCCCACGCTCGAAGTCAATCAGGAGGTTGGTATCCAGGATTACCTGTCTGCCCAAGGATCTGGGTCCTCCCGCAGATAGGACAGCGCATCCGCGATGTCTGCCTCAAGCTGGTCATCCGGTGGCGGCAGCCCGGCCAGCGCCTACCCCTGAGCGGATTCGAAGAGTTCTCTGATTCGAGACGCCATCGCGCCCTCCATCTCCTCGAGCTCTCCGCTGTCAGCGCGAGGTGCGAACGTGATCTCTGGATCCACGGGCACTTCCTCGCCTTCCTCAACCAGATTGCCTTTGCTCAAGTCACGGTTTGGATCAAGCGGAGGGCACGCATCCAGCACCTTCTCAAACAGTTGAAGATCGACCGACGCGGGTATCTCGATTGATGGCCGGGTCTCCCAACCGTCGACCACCACCACGGCGTCGGGCAAGGCGGGAAGCCCATTCTTACGGGCGCAGGCAGCCCACTGGTTCGAGGCTTCCGCGATAGCCAGCTTCGCCACCTCCTCGTCCCGCGGGTCCACATCTGGATCCGGCAAATAGAAACCGCTCGACTCGATGCAAGCCGAAAACTCTGCAGTCAAATCGACGCCGTTGGCCACGAGGAGCAGTTCGTCGAAGTCATCCCCGTACTTTGAGGGGTCGTAGACACCCATCACACCGGGGAAATTCCATTCGATCGGATCCTCCACGCTGCCGATGGCGACATTCGCGTACTGCCCGGCGTGCCCCGTGATATCCATTGGCGTTGTTCTCGCATCGACGCCGAGCCCGTCCAAGCACGCCACCAACTCTGCGGCGGTTCGAGCCTGAACCGGATCCACGAAAGACTCGGAAGCCGTGCTTCCGGGAACGTCCTCGCCTTCTCCTTCCAGCGCACAACCGCTGGCCACGGCGAACACGATGGCCAAGACCCCGCAAAGCATGCCGCTGGGCGGCCTCCTCAGCACCATATTGTGCCGGCGTCTTTCAGCCTGCCCGAGAAATACCCAGAACTGATCGCGTTGTCCCATCCATAATCGCTGAGCATCCTGACGCCGTAGTTCTTCTGCAGGATCAGGCGACTGCCGGTGGCGTTCTTGCCAGAATAGAAGTAGACGTTTTGACCCGACGTTCCTCGGTTGTACACCGAACTGGCGGCATTGTCTGCGCCGTAAATGGCGAAGTCGTCAATGCATCCGACAAACTGCTTTCTGGTTCCTTTGTAGCTGTTATCGAACCACATGCACCCTGCGGTTACCTGGCAGTCGCCCAGAGCGGCCCACGCCGGCTCCGCCGCGCCCGTCACAACGAACCCTGTGATTGCCAGACCGCCTGCGGCAAGCGCCGACACGATTCGGCGAGCAGTCTTCCCATGAAGCTTTTCCTTTCGATTGCGGGCTGACGAAGCAGCCGATAGTGTTAGGCGAGGCTAACATAAGTCAGGCCGAGGAAACAACTCGCACGCTTTCCCTCGCCTAGACCGCATCTGCTGTCCTTGCGGAAGAACCCTGCATGACGGCGTTTGCCGAATTTTGCCTGGCCGGATCTCAGGAGTCACGTGTCACGGGCCGCTTCCTCGAAGTCGAGTCCGCGCAGGATCCGTGTCGCGGTCTGGTCATCAAGCTCGCCGCGCAGGACCGCAGCCCGCACGGCCGTGCGCCGTGCCTCAAAACCGGCCGCTGGAACAGCCTCAGCGATTCGCTTGCCTTGGACCATCGCATCGCTGGCCGCGGCGTCTTCGCCGCTCAGATCAATCCCCAGACGCCGGGCCAAGAAACCTAAGGTCGAACCCTGAATCAGCAACGTGCCAATGGCCACCGCGAAGGCCACCGCTTGAATGACAGAGCGCCCTGGAAACCCCGGCGCACCAACCGACCCGGGCACCTCCGCCGCCACGGCCAGTGTCACAATCCCCCGCATTCCAGTCCAGGAAACCAACAGCATCTCCTGCCAGCCCATCGGCTCTCCACCGCCCCGCCTACCCTGGGTGCCAGCACCGCCCAACCCCCGGCGGGGTCCACCGTTTGCCCTCCCAGAACCCGGTCCGCCCGTCCGGCCTGGCCGCCCAGGACCACGCTCTGAACCCCGGCCACCGGGACCGGCCCGGCCGGCACCCGCGACCGCAGAACCAGCCCCGGGACCAGCCGATCCTCCCAATTGGCGGAGCTGAACCGCTTGCGCCCGCAAAGCCACGGCCCGCGCATGAGCCGCCCGCCCAGGACCGCTATCCGGCCGGCGCGCGGCAACGGATTCAGCCCGGTCCACACGCTGATCAATCCGCTCCAAGCGACCCTCCCGGCGCCGGTCCGCCCGGAGACCGGCCAGCCGCTGGCGCTCCTCAAGCGCCGCCATCCGAGCCCGGACTCGTGGCCCACCCCGCGCGGCCCGCCGCGCCCGCCAGCGATAGGCCAGGGTCCACCGCCCAAAGGTCAAGAAGACCCACCCTGCCCGCACTGCCATGACTGCCACCAGAACCGCCGCAGCTAGACCTATGACCAAAGGAATGTGGGCGGCATCGGCGGCAAGTTCTGTTATGACGTGCCGCAGCTGCAAACCCATGTACGCGAAGACGAAAGCCTCCAGCAGCACGTCCACGACCGGCCAGACCTCAAGTTCGCGGACCCGCAAGCGGTAGGCCAGGGGTGAACCTTGAGCCCGTTCATCAAATGTGGCGTTGAGCGCGGAAGTGAAGCCGGCGGCGACTACTGCCAGGACGCCCGAGGCGTGGACCTCCTCGGCCGCCAGATAGGCAACAAACGGCAGAAGAACAGTCAAAGCTGTGGCGAGGGAATCATCCGGCAGCCGCAAGGCAACCTGCGAGGTCACAATGGACGCCAGCACACCAACCAGAACGCCAATCGCGGCGCTGTAGATAAACAGGACCACCGGGTTGGCGATGACCGGCTCATCACCGGTGACCTGGGATGCCGCAACCGCGAAGATGGTCAGCGCGGCAGCATCGTTGATGAGGCACTCGCCGGTCAGAATCTCTACCACTCGCCTGGGCAACCCTATGGCGCGCCCGTGTGTCACCGTAGTCACAGTGTCCGGCGGCGACACCACCGCCGCCAGAATCAACGCGCCAGAGGCCCCCAGTGCCGGAGCGATCCACAAGGCCAGACCGGTGATGGCGGCTGTGGTCACCACGACCAGCCCCACCCCCAGCGCCATGATCGCCCGCACATGCCGCATGAAGGAAAACAGAGAAAACTGCCGCGCCGCCGAATACAGCAGTGGGGGCATGACCAGCGAAAAGATCAGGTGTGGCTCCAACTCCACCCGAGGCAGCGCCGGAATGAAGGACACCGCGCCAGCCACCACCACAACGATCAGGGACGATTGATGGATCCAGCGGCGGCCCACGGCGGTAATCGCCACCGCGCCAAGGATCACAAGCAGAACAAGGGCACTCACCCGGGAAGGCTACTCTCAGCCGCCGTAAACGCGTCATAAACCGCGCCCCCGATGCCCTCCAAGCCCTCCCGGGCAGCGGCACAAACGCATTCACCGCCAGATCCACGGTTTTGGCTTTTTCCAATCGCTGGTCGCGGTCGAGTGTCACGTTTGGTGCTTTTCTTCCTCGATGACTCGACCTGACACCCGCTGAAAGCCCAGGTCACTGCGGTGCCCTTCCCAGGGCACCAATCCGAAAAGACACCTACCGTGACAACGGCCGCCCACCCTGCCGCGGAAAAGACACCAACCGTGACAGTCGAGCCTGGGACAGTCCGCGGATCTGTCATTTTCGCTAGATGCGACCTACGAGGATCGCAGGATGTCTCTGGGCGGGGTTGAATCGCAGGTCAGCTTACGCGCGGATCGGGCGGCCTGAACCAGTCCGCCCCGGCGAACCGGGCGAAATCCGAATCATATGAGCACACCTTCAAACCAAATTCAATCGCCAGCGCGGCCAAGTGGGCGTCTGGGACTAAGTTCCCCCGCAGGTCACCCTCAGCGATCAAACGGCCCAGGATCTCGGAGTGGCGCTGTCCGGGAACCGGCACCCAAGCGGCCGGCGCCGCAAGCCACCGCTCGATGTGGGACCAGGCGGCCTTGGAACTCAACGGGCGGGCCACAGCCCGAGGGTTCGTGGCGATGCGCTGGAAACCGATCAGCGCCGGCCACGGCAAGCCAATCCGCACCGGCCCATTCAAGGCTCCGGTCAACCAGGCCAGGGCACCAGGATGAAACGGCGCCGCCTTGTCCACGGCATACAGGAGAACATTCGTATCAACGATCACCCGTAGGCCGGCCCTTCCAAGTATTCAAGCGCGCTGGCCGTATCACTGACGTCTATCAGCAGGCCCAGGTCCACACTGACCGGCTCGAATGGCCTGGGGAGGCTGTCCTGCCCGTTTCGGCGACCGAGCCCCAGGCGGGCTAGCCGGTTGACGGCATCGGACTGGGAAATGTGATCGTGGCGGCGCAACTCTTCGACGGCCGCCGCAACGTCAGGCTCAAGAGTCACAGTAGTCCTCACCGTGAGAGTCTAGCATCTTAGATGTGTCCGCTACGCATCAGCGACGGCGCTGTAGAACGGGAACATGGCTGCCCAGAACGTGTATGGGCGGCCAGCTGAAACGAAGTCGACTCTCGCGTAGAGCCTTTCGGCTTGGGGTGCCATCTTACTTCTGAGCACTTGGTAGAATGGTTCGTACGCAAGTAAGCCAAGAGGGGTGTGGTTCATTGTGCCGCTGGCGACGGTTTCGGCCAAGGGACAGGTCGTAATCCCCATCGACTGCCGGCGCCGGGCCGGCTGGGAGGCTGGCGACCAGTTGAGCGTCCACCTCGACCTGGCCACAGGCGAGGTCAGATTGAGGAAGGTGGAGACAATCGATCAGATGGCGGATCGCTTCGCTTCCTTCATTAGGCCCGGCACGCCCCCGCTGGAGGACGCCAGGGGCTTCTACCGCTCCCGTGACCCGAGACTCTGAGCTGTGTCGGCCGCGACCCTGGACACCAATGTCCTGTTGCGCTTACTCCTGAAGGACATACCAGACCAGTTCCAACGAGCCAGACACCTGGTCAGTGACACTGCCACCGATTTCGCCGTCCCAGACATCGTGTTCATGGAACTTGCGTTCGCGCTCGACCATCATTACGGCTTCACGCGGCCTCAAATAGCGGAAGTGGTCCGCGGTGCTATGTCAATTCCCCGTTTGGTCTGCTCGTTCCAACTAATAGAGGCCACGCTCGACCTTTACTTGGCCCAGGCAGTCCTATCGTTTGAGGACTGTTACCTGGCCGAATACGCCCACACATCTGGATCCGAGCCCTTGTGGACATTCGACCGAGCCCTCGCGACCCGCTCAACCTGGGCCCGCGAAGTCCCTTAGGCCCACGCCGGGCCAGTGCCGCTCCCCAAATATCCCCACCGATTCATTCTGGCGAAGCATAGTCCGTACCCGTGGGGACCTTCCCATATACCACTTCTACCGTCCCCCAATCCTCTGTAGTGAACTTCACCCTCGGATTCACTGCTAAGAAGTCCGTCAACACCAGATCATTCATCACCCACGTCAACTTGTCCTCCACCTCCTGCGGGTCCAAAGCGAACTCCTCCGACCCACCCGGACCAAACAGTTCCCTAGCCTGATCCGACTTGTAATCCGCCTCCGCCCACACCGCCAACACCCGAGTCTCCTGATGATAAGCCGCCCGGTACCTCACCTCCACATCCTCATGCGGCGCCTCCACCAGCGAAACCTCCAACTCAACCGGAAACCATGTACTCCACCAGCTAGTAGGCCTACCGCGATGACCGAGACTGTCGTAAACGCCGGGGCACCTGATCCACACCTGAAGGCCTTCAACAACATCGGAAATGAACCACCACTCCGACTGCGGCTCTGACCAGTTCCCATCAGCGGAAACACCCCACCT
>JAIRXP010000089.1 GCA_031268215.1 Bifidobacteriaceae bacterium
GAAGACCCCACCACCACACGACCACCCAACACCCCACCCGAAATCAAATCAACAAACAAACCACCCGAAACCACAAACTCAACCTCAACACCCTCCAACAAATTCCCATAAACATCACCCACCACCAAAGAAACCAAATACTGACCCACACCATCACCCACCACCGGACCAGAAGACACCACAAACGAATCCCGAATCGAATCCAGATCAACCGGTGCCGCCACGAAGAGCGCTGTAAGCAAGTGCGAACCCGCCACTTCTGAATTCGCTAAGTCAAAAGACGTACCCGAATCGGCGTACACCACTGAGAACTGCCGGGCAAGCCCAACAGGAGAATACACATGCACCAGGTACACGCCTCCCGCGCAGACACCGGCCGTCAAAGCTTCCGCACATCTAAACTCGCCATCATCGGACAACCCCAAGACCACGCCGGGGTCTCCCGGGCCAGGCTTCACGCTCAACTTCCCGGCGGCATCGACCACGGGCTCGCCAGCAGTATTCCGCAAGACCACCGACACCGACTGTGATCCCCAGTCCGCCACAGACGTGCCCGCCGCCAAGTAATTTCCAATCTGCCCCGCCCGGGCGGTGACCGAAGCCGATGATAGCTCAGGCGAAGCACCGCTCGGAAGCGGGCCACCGGTCTGCATTAGCTGGAATTTGGTCGCCCGCGCGAGGTCCGCTGTGGCGTGAAGTTCATGGCTGGTGTCCCCGGAGTCACGCATATAGATGCCATCCCAATCGCCAGCGTTCTCCCGGGTTGGCGATGCGAGGTAATACCATCCGCCGCCGGCGTCAAGGAGTCGCCATTGCTGGTTTAGTCCTTCGGTAACGGTGTAGATCCCGATGCGCCCTTCGGGATCGCCTCCACCGACCATATCCAGCACCCGGCCATCAGTCTCCCCGCCAATCAACCGGAACAGCCCAGGCGTGACCGCTTTGGCGGCTTGCCAAGTCTGCTTCGGATCGCCTGAGGGCTCGCGTAAGTACACGTGCCCTCCTTGGGTGGCATCGTTCGCGGTAATGACCAGTCCCTCAGCCGTGATGAGATTGTATCCACCGCCATGGACCAGGCCCGGTTGGGACGGATCGTGCTTATCCAGCAGCCCAACGTGGCGCCCGCCCCATGCTTGCCAGTCCACGGGTCCGCCACCGGGCGTGACCTGTCCCAATTCCCCCGCCAGATCCACCAGCGTCCACCCGTCCTCTAGGGCCTGCCAAAGTTCGCCGCGCCTGGCGTTGAGCAACACGGCGCGCTCACCGTCCGCACAGGACAGCAGGAATTCGCGGTTGTTCTCGTCAACGCTCCCGGTGACGCCGGAGCAGTTCTCCCAGAAGCCGGCCAGGGTCTTGTAGGCCAAACCTGAAGGTTTGAACCCGCCAGTCGCTTCCACTCCGGCGCGCGAATCGTCCCTGTTCAGCAACCCGTAGTTGTGCTCATCCTCCGTGGCTACATACGACTGGATCCAATTCTCGCCTGACCTGAAACCGGCGTCGTTGCGGATATCGTGCCACCACACACCGGCAACTCCATCAACGGCCCTCATCCGGATGAACGATTCAACAACGTGCTGAGCTTGGATAGCCTCCCGCGTGGATTGTTCAGCGGACGATGAGTAGGGGCTAGTCCAACCCCATTCAGTCAAGTACAGCGGTACGTCTCCATAAATCTCCTGGACCAGATCCCTTGCCTTTTGAGTGTAGACGGCGCTGATTCTCGGATTGCCGTAATAGGGATGAAGGCCGATGCCGTCCACCCGCACGCCATCGTCGCGCAGAATGGTTAGGACCTCAGTCAGCCACGGCATGTCCAGAAGGTTGATGCCAGTAGTAATGATGGGCACCCCCGGCGCGATATCCCGCAGCGAAGAGGTCTTCAAACCCTCAATGCCAGGCTCAATCAAGGCCTCAACTAGTTTGGCGTATTCTTCCGGGCATCCCGCTGATTGGGCCGGGCCGCCGACCTGGCAAGCAGCCATCCGCCCGTTCCAGGAACCGCCGATCTCAACGTTCCATTCGTTCCACACTTCAATAGCGTCGAGGTTTTGGTAACCAACGGCGTTAACCGCGCGAGCGGCATAGGCCGCAAACTTCTCACGGCCGCTCTTACTGTCAGGGATCGCGGGCACACCTTCGGCGTCGTTGCCGTATTGCAGAAGCAAGACTACTTTTCCGCCTGCCCTTGACACCAGTTGATAATTCGCCAACGTGTCGTCCCAGGTCACGCCCTCTTCGGCCCAACGCAATTCATCGCGGAATGAGGTCGCCCCGAGTTCTTCGACCGCTATCTCAGCCAATGCTTTGCCGTCCGAATACCGGGGCACGGGGCCAGAATACCGGGGCAGACCAGTAACGCCATCCGTGGTCGCACCAAAGTGGGAGGCCACACCCATAATGAACTCGTCCGGAAGAATCGGGGCCGGCGCCGGGGATGCCGCTTTGACCTGGAAAGGCCCTGCGCCGCTGCTCTCACTCGCTATAACCAACCAATAGGTCTCCCCAGCTTCCAATGAAGCATTGACAGAGATGTCCGTGCCAGGGGCGCCAGTCTTCTCTGCTAACACGTCACCGCTCATGGAACGCAGGCCCACCGACAGCGCGGCTCCGTTCTTATCCGCAGTGGCCGTAAAGGCCCATTGACCAGTGGCGGTGGCGGTGAACTCGTAGTAGTCAGTATCCTCGTTCCGCTCTATCTCACCGGCCAAAGGGACACTCAGCCGCTGCCAGCGGCAGCCCGGTGCAGAGCCAGCCTGGTCACCGCACAGGTCTTCGCCGGGGCCGTAGGCCGTCACCCCGACTTGCCCAAAGACGGATTCGGCGCCAGTTCCGACCATTCCTTTCAGTTCCAGCCAGTACACAGTCCCAGCCAGCAGATTGGCTTCAATCCGGAAGTCCCGCTCGCCGGCAGAGTCATCGTCATAAGCGTGGGCGGTGCCGGCCAAAGAGTTCGCGTGGTCACCGTAGATAGCACCAAATGGGTCTATCCCACCACCATGGTCGGAGATGAACACCCACCGGCCGCTTTCCGGAACCACGAAATGGTAATACTCCGATTGGGTTCCAACCGACGACGCTATCAGCCGGGAGTCCAGGTCCCAATCGCATGCCGGCTCCTCGCCATGCTTGCCCCCTACGCAGGGGCTCGCAGCTGGAGCACCCTGCCAGGTCAGGATGGCTGGCGACCCAGGCACTGCCTCGCCGGCTATAGTCGCCGTGAGCTCGCACACCCCGGCTCGGGTACTGGTCACCTTGATCTTCGCTTGCCCCTCAACTGCCCCGGACACCACAGCCTGCTTGCCCCCGTCGCTGACCACAACCGCTGTCCGTTCATCAGACACCGCCAGTGATCCCGCGCATCGCTCCCCCGACAGCGCGAAAGAGACTGGCGGCGTCACGCCCGGAACCTCGCCCGCCGAGTCGCGCAGCACCACCCACGCGTCGAAGGATTTGCCAGCATCAACAAAGCGACCCGGCCCCACCCCCAGCAGCGAGCCGCTGACCTGCACCGTGGCCGGTGCTTGGCGCAGCTCAACGCTCTGCTCGAGCCCTCCGGCCGTCACTGTGACCGTCGCGGATCGTTCTTCGCCCGTCCTGTTCGGGTCCGCTGTCAGCGCGAACGCACCGTTGTATCGACCCTCGCCACTCGACACAGTTACCCACTCCGGCACCTCAGAGGTCACTTCCCAACTACGCAGGTCGGTCTCCACATCCACCACCAGCGATTCCGCACCGGCCGCGGGAATGTCCCACTCGCTCATGGACAGTTTCAAGGAACCGAACACTCGGCTGATCGCCTCCAAGTATTGTTTCCCCCATTTCGCGGCAGGTTCAACAAATCCGCCCTCCATGAATTCGTTCCAGGCATAGATCTTGCCCATTCCAAAGGTGTCTGTAGGGTTCTCAACCATCTGTTTGAGTCCCTCACGCAGATGTGCTTCAAATTGCGCCGGCGTGGAATAGGACTGGTTGTGCTCCGCGTTCGCGTAAATGCCCTCGCCACCGCCTTTCTGGATTGGCGTCGCATCCCACCCAGCGGTCATCTCGACGATCCGCTTCTGAGTCCTGGTCCTACTTGGATTATCCCCGAAGGGCACGGTCCGTCCAGCGTTCCACTGCTGCTGGTAAGCGTCGGTCAGCGCAGCATAATCCGACGAATATGCGGTGGTGCCGCCGGCGACCACGGGTCCCGAATGGTAATTGTAAGCAGAGTTGGCAGAGAACAATCCCTCAGTCGAAACCATGTCCCAATGGGCGGTCGAATTGGAAATGCCGGACACCAAGAACAGTCCTTTGAATCCCGCTGCCACGGCCAGTTGATCGGCGACCTGGTTGAACTCCTTGATAACCTCCAGGTACCTGCTCTCGTTCCCTAGCTTGTCCCCAGCTATGCGCTTCGCGGCGGCGATCAAATATCCCTCTTGCGTGTTGGTGAATACCACTGGCTGATCATCTATTCGCAGGTACTCCGCCCGGAACATATACTTGTCCAGCCATTCCTGAACAATCCCCGGCCACGCCTCAAGGGTCAACCGGTCACGTACCGTTGGCGTGGTGTCATCCCATAGCAACGCGAAAGCGACCTCTGATTGGGAGGGCGCGTTCATGCGGATATTGATCGCCGTCTCAGACGGGGACTGCCCGTCCGGATTCCACACCCAGTCGTAGCTCGCATAGTCAATCCCGTAGTCGGCCATCCAACGCAATTGCTGTTCGGCCACCGCCGGCGCTGTCGCGGGGTCGTTCAACAGGTAATACCCGAGCTCGGGCTGCCTGTCCGAATCCGCGTATTGCTTCACCAATGCCCAAGGATCCTGAGCCAGCCAGGGGCTCCAGTCCAGATAGTTCGGCTGCCAGACGTTGATCACGCTGACGCCAATCATCGGTTCGCTGAAATCAGCGGACGTGCGGTCAGCCTTGAGCGCTCCCGCTGACAGCCCGTTTTCGGCGTCTTCCGCCGATGCCGCCTGGTCGCCGACCGCAGTCCAGGCCTGCGCCGTGACCAGCACTAGAGCGGCTACAACACCAAATCCAATAGCGGTAACACCGCGATAGGCCCGCAGCATCCGAATCACCACTCTAATCTGCGTTTGGTTGTTGCGATTAGCAGCCAACCAGTAGCCACTAAACCACCCACCAACCACAACACACCCAAACCACCAACCACACCAGTCACCGGCAAACCACCAGAAACCGAAGAAGAAACCGAAGAAGAAGATGAACCAGAATCCGAAACACCAACCCCCGGACCCACCACAAACGACACCCCAAACACACCCGACAACTCACCCGACAACCTCACCTCATGAACCCCCACCC
>JAIRXP010000098.1 GCA_031268215.1 Bifidobacteriaceae bacterium
GAAGTGCAACACCCCTACGGTTGTGGTTGCTCAAACTACGACCAGAAGAGGGGTTGCACTTCCTTGCCAGCACACTACACACACTTGTCCCTGGACGAACGGGTTCAGATCGAGAAGCACCTCGACGCGGTAGATGTCGTGCCTGACGGTTCGGGGCTGCGAATCGTCCACGCGGCATCGGGGGCCACCCGTGGCGAGCGGCTGGTTGAGCGGATGCGTGGCCGGGCGACCGTGGCGTTGTCCACCGATGAGTTGATGGCGCTGTTGCGAGATGAGTGAAGCCACGCTCGTCGATACGAGTGTGCTGCTCGACGTACTGGCCGATGACCCTGTTTGGATGGACTGGTCCGGGCGGGCCTTGGCAGAGGCGTTCGATGCGGGATCCGTGGTGATAAACCAGCTTGTGTATGCGGAGGCCTCGGTTGGGTTCGAGCGCGTCGAACTTCTCGATGATGTGCTCCCAGCGTCCCATTTCACCCGTGAGAATCTGCCTTGGGCGGCCGGGTTCCTGGCGGGGAAAGCGTTCATCTCGTATCGGCGGCGAGGCGGCGCGCGGAGGTCTCCTCTGGCGGACTTCTACATAGGCGCACATGCCGCCGTCCGCGGCTATCGCTTGCTGACTCGCGACAAGGCCCGTTATTCGACCTACTTCCCGACCGTAAAAGTGATCGCTCCGCAGTGAATCCGCGCGGCATCGGGCGCCACCCGCGGCGAGCGGCTGGTTGAACGGATGCGGTGCGGGACGGCAGCGCGGGGAAATCCACTGGCTATCGACGTGCGGTTGGCCACTGCGCCGCAGGCGAATCCGAAGGTCAACCCGGGGCCGGCCGGTCATTAGCCGCCCGCATTTGGGGAACAGATTCCGAGTCGCCGCGATGTAGGGAAAATGACGCAACTAGTGGGCGGTGTCGGTTCGCCAAGCTGGTTTGGCGGCCAGTAAGATTGCCGGGTGGAGATCCCAATGCATCATTCGTCCGGCATCCGGATTGCCGAACGGGTGCGCGCGCCGATTGACGTGTCAACCCCGTCGCCGCGCCACCAGTTACTGTGGCGGCCTCTGCGCCCAACGGATGAGGCGCAGGTTGTGGCTTTGCTGAACTCCCAGGAGAACGCCTCGGAATTAGCCGTTGACCAGCAAATTCCCACGCTGGTGGCCTTGAAGTATATTCCGCCGGGGCCGGAGTTCGCGGCGCTTGGCGGATTCGACCGGGCCGGAGTTATGCGGGCGGCGGGATTCTTGCTGCTTTGGCCAGGTACCACCGCGTTGGTGGCTCACGGGCTGGTTGACCCAGCCTGGTCCGGCAGAGGCATTGGCGGTTCATTGATGGCCTGGCAGGAAGGCCGCGGCCGTCAGATCCTGGCCAGTTTGCCGGGGGACGGTACCGCCCGGATGCTGGCTTACGTAACCGAATCCGCTGCCAACCGGCGGCGGCTGTTGATGGCGGCGGGGTTCTCGCCGCTGCGCTCGATCTACCGTATGCGACGTGACCTTGAAGCTCCCATCCCGCGCAGCGACTTGCCGGCCGGTCTGCGTTGGCGGAGCCTCGAAGGCATAGATCCGGAGGCGGTTCGCCAGGCCCACAACGTCGCCACCGCGGATGCTTGGTCTCCGGGTGAAGTCTTCCCTGAATTATGGCAACGGCGTTGGGAGGAGTACCGGCCGGAGTTGAGTTGCGTGGTTTGGGACGAGGCTGCGGGACGTGTGGCCGGCTACGCCCTGGCTCTAATTGAGCGCACCTCTTCTAAGATGGCCCCGCGTTCTCAGGCTAGTGTTCACCGATTCGCGGTCACGCCTGACTACCGCCATAGCGGCGTTGGCCGGGCGTTGTTGGGCCGGACCTTGGCGCAGTTCGCGGAGCATGGTCGGCGCTTTGCTATAGCGACGGTTGATCCAGCTATCCCGCATTCTGGCCTGGCCATGTTCGCGGACTTTGGTTTCACCCCGGCCGGCCGGACAATTGTTTATGCCTTAGATTTGTAGTTAGCCGATGACGCCGACGGGCACCTTCAAAGGGGTGCCGGAGCCGTCGCGGCGGTTATCAATCTCTGGCAGAGCCACTGGTTTACCGGAATTGGATACGGCTCGGGCCTCGCCTGGGCCGGCCCACGCCGCGATGAGTGAATCCTGGTTCTTCAAGAAACGCTGGCAGCGCACTCCGCCAGTGGCCCGGCCTTTGGCCGGGTAGTCCGGAAGGGGAGTGACCTTGGCCGCCCCCGCGTCTAGGCCAGGCAAGAGCCGGTCCGAACCGGCGATTGTCACTACCAGGGTGCCGTCCAGCGGATCAACGGCCCCAAAGAAGATAGCCGCAGCGTTAGACGCCAGCTTGATTCCCGCCATGCCACCGGCGGCCCGCCCCTGCGGACGGACCGCTGAAGACTCGAAGCGGAGCAACTGGGCATCCGAGGTAATGAACACCAGCCAGGCATTGTCCGGGGCCAGATCACAACCAATTACCTGATCACCGTCTTTGAGGCCAATCACTTGCCATTCGTCCCGGTTAGCGGGGATGTCATCAGCGTTGAGACGCTTGACCACGCCAGTCGCGGTCCCCAGGGCCAGCGGTGGCGCTGAAGGCAGCAATGCGGTCAGGCCGACCACTTTTTCGCCGGCGGCCAGTTCAAATAACTCGGTGGACCTAGCGCCACCCGCCAGCGAAGGAGCCCCGGCGGTGGCCGGCAGGACCGGCAAGTCGAGGCAAGAGATCTTCAGTGCCCGCCCGGCCGTTGTGATCACGGCCACGTCGCTGCGTGATGTGGCCGGGACAATTGAGCGGACGGCATCGTGCGCGGTTCGTTCCCCGTCGCGCGGGACGGGCGCGTCAGTGGCGGTCCTGGCCATCAGGCCGGTGGCGGACAAAACCACCCAGCAAGGCACGTCTTGGACCTCTAGCGCCTGGGCAGGAGCCTTGGCGGAGCGGGTGCCCACGGCTGCGGCCGTCCCGGCCCCAGCCGGCCGGGCGGTCGGGTCAGACTCCAGCAGAACCGTTCGCCGAGGACTGCCAAACTGGGCCGCTACCTCAGTTAGCTCTTCGCTGACCACCGAGCGCAGTGACTGGTCAGAGGACAGAATCTGCTCCAGGGCGGCGATTTCCGTGGCCAACTGATCGGCTTCTTGTTCCAGGTCTAGCTGCGAGAAACGGGTCAGGCGCCGCAGGCGCAATTCGAGGATGTATTCAGCCTGTGCCTCGCTGAGGCCAAACACGGCGACTAGGCGTTCCTTAGCGGCGGCGGCGTCATCGGACGTGCGTATAACCTGAATGACCTCATCTATATTGAGGACCGCTATCAGCAGCCCCTCAACTAGGTGACGGCGTTCGCGGCGCCGCTCGAGGCGGTGCGAAGTGCGGCGGCGGACCACTGTCAGGCGGTGGCCAATGAACACGTGCAACAGGTCCTTCAAGCCCAAAGTGCGGGGCTGTCCGTCTACGAGCGCCAAGTTGTTGATGGCGAAGGAATCCTCCATGGGGGTGAGGCGGTAAAGCTCAGACAGCACCGCCTCAGGGTTGAATCCGGACTTGACTTCGATCAGCAGGCGCAGGCCCAGCTTCCGGTCGGTCAGATCCGTCACAGCGGAAATGCCTTGCAGGCGGCGGGCCTGGACCTGATCCTTGATCTTCTCAATGACCTTTTCCGGCCCCACCAGGTAGGGCAGCTCGGTGACCACTATGCCCATCCGGCGGGCGGTCACTTTCTCAACTCGCGCGGCGGCCCGGACCCGGAACACTCCCCGGCCGGTCAAGTAGGCGTCGCGGATTCCATCCAACCCAACGACCAGCCCGCCTCCCGGCAGGTCCGGTCCGGGAATCAAACGCATGAGTTCCTCGGGCGTGGCGTCCGGGTTGACCAGCAAGTGGCGGGCGGCGGCGCAGACTTCGACCAGGTTATGGGGTGGCATGTTGGTGGCCATGCCCACTGCGATCCCGCTGGCGCCATTGACCAGCAGGTTCGGTATAGCGGCCGGGAGCACTGACGGTTGTGTGGTGGAGGAATCGTAATTGGGGACAAAGTCCACCATGTCCTCATCCAGGCCGGCCGTCATCGCGACCGCCGCTGGGGCCATCCTGGCTTCGGTGTAACGAGGCGCGGCGGGGCCATCATCCAGAGAGCCAAAGTTGCCGTGGCCGTCAACCATTGGCAAACGTAGCGAGAACGGCTGGGCCAGCCTGACCAATGCGTCATAAATAGCTGAATCGCCGTGGGGGTGCAGGCGCCCCATCACGTCACCCACCACGCGGGCCGACTTGACGTGTGGCCGGTCCGGGGTCAGTCGCATCTGCGACATTTGGTACAGAATGCGGCGCTGGACCGGCTTGAGGCCGTCGCGGGCGTCCGGTAGTGCGCGAGCGTAGATCACGGAGTACGCGTATTCGAGGAAGGACCGCGACATCTCCGCCGAGACGTCAATGTCGGTGATCCGTTCCTCGAACGGCTCCGTCAAAGTGGCCGCTGCCCGCTTCGCCATGGTCTCCCTTTCTAAGTCTTACGGCCCTTCACGATAGCCTCTTCCCGACTCGTCCACAGGGCAAAACGCTTCTGATGGAACGATCTGCGAGGATAGACCAATGCTTCAAGACCAGGCCCTGCGGGCCGAACTCGACCAGACCGGCTACTTTCCCCAAATCGTGGCGGACGCTTTGGGAATCGCCCTGGCCGAAGAGGAGCCCGTCGCGTTTTATGTCCATCCGGATGTGGCCTTCGGGATTGGCACCATTGGGCGGCACCTGACGGTGGTGGTCCTGACCGCTACCCGGCTGATCTCCGCCCACGTTGATGACCACGCGGCCGATGAGATCACTCCCGCCGCCGTGGCCGCTACTACGGAGGCGGTTTCCCTGAAGAGGATCGAGTCAGTCACGCTCACCCACATCACCGGCCAGCCGTCAGAATTCGCTTCTGGCGAGGTCAGGGCGGTGGTCCGCTTGACGATTGGATGGGGTTCAAACCGCGTGCTGGATCTGGAGCCGGCCGGCTGCCCCGACCCGGACTGCATGTTGGACCATGGGTACACCGGATCGGAGTCCTCAGAGGATCTGAGCCTGCAGGTGGCCTCTGAAGTGGACGGCGAAGACGGGTCCGTCAAACTGATCGAATTTGCCCGCACGCTTTACGCCGCCACCGCTGCGGTCGCCTGAACGGAACTCGAGTGGCGCCCGCGATCCTAGATGTGCCCAGTTGGGTGACCGAACCGCGCTACCGGGGAGATTGCCTGGCCACGGTTCTTCTTCGGGCTGTCAGGCGGTTGGGGATCGTGTTGCCAGATGCGGAAGCGGACCTGGCCGGATTTTCTGAGGACGTTCTGGAGCCTGCCACCGACCGGCCCAGGGGAATCATGTTGATCCTCGCGGATGGTCTGGGGCTGGCCAATCTGACGGAACGGTCCGGACACGCTCCGTTCCTTACTTCCCAGCCTTCCTTGCCATTGACGACTGGTTTCCCGTCCACCACGGTCGCGTCGCTGGCGAGCCTCGGCACGGGGCTTAGCCCTGGCCAGACGGCGCTGGCCGGTTACAGCTTGCGTGATCCAGCCACCGGTGCGCGGGCCAACCTGATCCAATGGGACACCCCGACTCCGCCGCGCGTTTGGCAGCCGCATGCGACAGTGTTCGAGCGGTTGGATTCGATTGGCCGGCCGGCCGGGTTTGTCGGTGAGGCCCGCTTCGCCAACTCACCCATGACGGAATCATCGCTGCGCGGCGCCCGCTTCCATCCGGCGGACAAGAAGGCCGCGTCCATCGCTGAAGCGGCGCTGACGGCAGCCCGCTCCAATGATGGTCTGATTTATGTCTATTGGGGCGCCCTGGACAAGATTGGCCACGGCGCGGGGTGGAGCGGGGCTAGCTGGTCGCGCGCCCTGGAAGAACTCGATGAGGCCGCCCGCGTTCTGACCGCTGATCTACCCCGAGGTTGGGAGATCTGGGTGACCGCTGATCACGGCATGATTGACGTGACCGGAGCACCAGTTTGGGACGTTGCCACTGATCCGGCCCTGTCCCAGGACGTCAGCCTGGTGGCCGGGGAGGCGCGGGCCGCCCACATCTACACTGAGGACCCGGAAGGCGTGGCCAGCCGCTGGCGCGGACGCCTTGGCCCCGCCGCTTGGGTGTTGACCCGCGCCGAAGCGGTCGCTGCCGGCCTGTTTGGGGAACTTGATCCTCGCGTTGAGCCGTACCTTGGCGATGTCATCGCCGCCATGGCCGGCCGAGGCATTGTGCTCGATTCCCGCATCCCTGGCGGGGCCGCCAAGATGGTTGGCCACCATGGTTCTTTGACGGCCGCCGAGATGCGGGTCCCGCTGATTCGCTGGGAGGCGGCCTAGGGCTGGGGCTGGGTTGGGCGGCATCGGCGGTTTGTTGGGTCTTGCCGGAAGGTGCCTAATTGACGTCAAGTGTGTTCGCGTGCGACTTCGCGTCAGTTTGTACCCCCGTTGCCCGATGCCGCCGATCTGGGTGCCAGCGTTATTGCAGGTCAGCAGGTTGGCCCGGTTGGGCGCCTTCTTGGACGGGGTGCCTAATTG
>JAIRXP010000100.1 GCA_031268215.1 Bifidobacteriaceae bacterium
TGACACGTTGCGTGGTGGTGGCGGTCAAGACACTTATGATCTAGCTGGTGGTGGTATGGATAAGATCTATGACCAGGGAACTAGTTATGTGGTGTTGATGCCTGGGGATGTGACTCCTGACCAGGTGGTGCCTTCTCGGAGTGGGAACTGGTTGGTGTTGTCTTATCCGGGTGGGTCGTTGTCGATTGAGTATTGGTTCGCGAGTTCGTCGTACAAGTTCGGTGAGCTACGGTTCAGTGACGAGCAACAAACTACTTGGACACCTGCGGACGTACGGTAAGTCCTCGACGCCCGGCCTGCCGTGGTCCCGCCATCGGCAGGTGCCCGGCCGTCCAGACGGGCCGCAGCCCGGTCATAATTGGCCCGACCAACGGGGCGATTCGTCCAGCGAAGTGCCTACCTGGTCCGGGCGGGCTAGGGCAGGGGTTCTTCCGAGCTTTCGGGCCGGTCCAGCGCCTCGGTTTCATCGTTGGCGGCAGCAGCGGCGATGTCGGCTGGGGCTTCTGAATCGTCCGTGAGGAAGTCCGGCAGGAAGGCCTGGGTAATCTCCTGGGAGCTGGGCTCCAAGGCCTCACCCAGCTGACTGTCCGCCGGTCCGTCGTCGCTGGCTTCGGCAAGGGTTAGTTGCGTGCCAGCCGGTTCGCCTGCCGCTGGTTCCTCGTCCGTCAATTCGTCAACAACCGGCCCGCCCGCGGTCAACTCGCCATCTGATGCATCGTCAATCGCTGTTTCGTCAACCGGCGCCCCGTCGACCACAGTCGCGTCGTCGTCGGCGTCGTCATTGGCGTCAGCAACCACCGCGTGATCGGCGGTGTCACCAACCACCTCATCAACGCCGGCGCTATCAACTTCGGCTTCATCAACCGAAAGCCCATCCACAGTGGCCCAGTCGACGGCCAACGGGCCGTCTTCGGCCTCTTCGGTGAGCCAGGCGGGCGTCTCTGCGTCTGGATCGCCATCCGGAGGCGGTGTGGCGAATGCCAGCTCAATGTCAGATGGTCCTTTGGAGGCCGAGTCAGGTTGGCGTGGCCGTCCCCATACGCTGATGCCGCCACCCTGCGAGACTGAAGTCCGCACAGGCGGCAGGGGCGGACCATTCTCTGCCGCGCCCAGCGAGCCGGAGCCTTCCGGGAGAGCCGATTCACCAAGGCCGTCCGTGGCGTCCTCAGGTAGACCGGCGTGCCGGGGCACCCGGGGTATTGAACCGCTATTGCGCTGGTGCTCGCGTGCGGCCGCGTGAGAAGCTCGCCGGCTGGCGTCACGGCGTTCACGGGCCTCATCATCTGCGGCCTGCTTGGCGGCTTCGAGCTTTTCGCGGGCAGCGGCGGCGGCGATCGCCGCGCGGGCGGCCTGGGCCTGTTCCTCAGCGACTCCCTGGTCTAGATCAGCCAGCATGCCGCGGGCATCGCCGATTATTGTTCGGTCATCCAGGTTTATCCCGTGCCGCAACCACCGGATGACAGCGATCTCACCCAGGAAGGCCGCACGGTCCTCCAGGTGAGGATCATCCAGACCGGATCGCCGCTGCCGGTAGGCGCCAACGATTGAGCCAGCGACGTCAGGTGCTAGTGGGGCCAATAGCTGGGCCAGGTCTTCTGCCGGATCAGAGACTTGGACCGAGGCGAAATCTGCCAGCGCTGAAACGCGGCCGCCGTTCTCCAGCAGATGCTCCGCTGCCATATCACCGTGGATGGGTACGGGCGTGAACACCCACCAGGGGTCACGGTCTAGCTGCTCACGCCAGCGGTCCTCAAGACGAGCGGTGACGTGACCGGTGTGGGCGGCATCGTCCACCTCCGCGACCAAGCGTGACCGGTACTCCAAAGGCGTGTAAGACGGCAAACCAGCGTCCGTCACAAGCGATTCCGGCAACTCGTGAAAGGCGCCAACCGCCTGCCCCAAGGACCCGGCCAGACCGGGACCAGGGTCGATCAGTTCCATCACTAGCGGCACGCCCGGCAGGGCGGCGTAGACAATGGCCTTGCCGCCAACGGCCAAGTCCGCAGATCCGCGCGGACGCGGGACCTCGAACGGCAAGGCCCCTCCGGAGGAGGCTCCCGCCAGAGATTTCAAGAGTTTGATTTCGGACCGCTGGCCGGCCTCGGCGGCACTGTGCAGGGCTAAGCGCACCACCCAGATCCGGCCAGAGGCGTCTTCGACGTGGGCGAAAGCGTAATCAGCGCCAACATGATCCATGCGGGCGCCCACTACGTTCAAGGCGGGCACCGCCGCCGCGGCCAGAGCGGCCAGCGCGAATGGATTGGTCTGGAGATTGGCCACGTTATCAAAGGTACGGGTCGGTGTCAGATGCGCCTGCCAAGATGGACAGCGTGTCAGAACATGCGCCGCCTGAGGCCCTACTGGAAGGATTGGATCCAGAGCAACGTGAGGCGGCCAGCCAACTGACTGGTCCGGTTTGCGTCCTGGCGGGCGCTGGCACGGGTAAGACAAGGGCTATCACCCATCGGATCGCCTATGGCGTGGCGACGGGAACCTATGTGCCAACTTCCGTTCTGGCCGTGACATTCACGGCCAAAGCGGCCGGGGAGATGGGTGAGCGTCTGCGTGGGTTGGGGGCTCGGGGGGTGCAAGCCAGGACTTTCCACGCCGCCGCGCTGCGGCAGCTCTCCTATTTTCTGCGGACTGAGTTTTCCCGCCCCGTGCCGCGCATCGTTGAGTACAAGGCCCCGTTGGTGGCCCAGGCGGCGGCCCGGTTGGGGATTGAGGTGGACCGGGCCGCGGTGCGGGATCTGTCAGCAGAGATTGAATGGTCCAAGGTCCACCTGTGGACGGCCGAGGATTACCAGAAGCAGGCCGGCCAGGCCCGGCGGGGCGAACCGGCCGGGATAGATCACGTCGCTGTGGCCCGGCTGATCCGCGTCTATGAGCAGGTGCTGGCCGAATCCGGGGCGATGGACTTTGAGGATGTGCTGCTGGCCATGGCTGGGCTGATGGAGGAGAGCCCGTCCGTCGCGCGGCAGGTGCGTTCCCAGTACCGCCATTTCGTGGTCGATGAATATCAGGACGTTTCGCCGCTTCAGCAACGCCTCCTGGATTTGTGGCTGGGCGAGCGCCAAGAGCTGTGCGTAGTTGGGGATCCGGCGCAGACCATTTACTCATTCGCGGGCGCCTCGGCCCGTTACTTGACGGGCTTCAAGCAGCGTTATCCTCAGGCGGCGGTCGTCAAGCTGGTCCGCGACTACCGTTCGACGCCGCAGGTGGTGTCCTTGGCCAATTCCCTCTTGCGGCGGGGCGGCGAGTTGGGCGTGGAGCTGGTTTCGCAGGCCGCTTCTGGCCCGGCGGTCACGTTTCGGTCCTTCACCGACGATGACGCCGAGGCGGCCGGCATCGCCGCGCAGATCGCACAACTCATCGAAGGCGGTTTGACCGCTGATCAGGTCGCTGTCCTCTACCGGACGAATTCGCAGTCCGAACCGCTGGAGAACTCTTTGGCTTTGGCCGGTGTGCCTTACCAAGTGCGCGGCGGTGAGCGTTTCTTCTCGCGCCGGGAGGTCCGCCAGGCGTTGGCCATGATGCGTTCCACGGCCAAAGCTGAGGCCCAGGAGCCGGTGACGGTCCAGATTGATGACGTGCTTGGACGCATGGGCTGGTCGCAAAGCCCGCCGAATGAGCGGGGTGCGGTGCGTGAACGCTGGGAGTCGCTGGACGCGCTGCGGACGCTGGCTCAGGAATTGGCTGGGGCTGGCGCGGAGAATCTGGGCCAGGTGGTTGAACTGATCCAGGCCCGGGCCGGCATTGGCTACGCTCCAGCGGCGACCGGCGTGACTCTGGCGTCCTTGCATTCCGCCAAGGGATTGGAATGGGAAGCCGTCTTCTTGGCTGGCCTGGCGGACGGCCTGGTGCCTATCTCATTAGCTGAGCGTTCAGAAGAGATAGCCGAGGAACGGCGCCTAATGTACGTTGGGATTACCCGCGCCAAGCGCCATCTTCAGCTTTCCTACGCCAAGGCCCGAACTGCGGGCGGGAACGCCAACCGGCGTTACTCACGGTTCCTAAACGGGCTGTGGCCAACGGCCGAACAGTCAGCTAAGAAAGCCCGAGGCTTGGAGGTACCCGCCCGGGAGGATCTGACCATACCGGAACGGGAACTGTTTGAACGGCTGCGCGAGTGGCGCCTGGAAGTGGCCCGGGCCGGGAGCAGATCAGCTTTTACTGTGTTGACTGATCTGACCCTGCGGGCGTTGGCCACCCGGCGGCCGCGGGACCTCAAGGCTTTGGCCGCCATACCTGGCATTGGGCCATTGAAGATCGAACAGTACGGAGGCGATGTTCTGGCGATCATCGCCGCGGGCCCGGAAGCCTGAATCGGTTCGCTCGCCGAGTGTTTCAGCTTGGCGGCAAGGGCATGATCGGGGGCGGGTTCCAGGACACTGTGCGCCGTGGCGGTGGTACGTGGGAATGGCACTCGGGATGGACCCGCAGGTCGTCCCATTTCAGTTGGTAAGAGGGCAAGGTCATGGTCGCTAGACGGCCCGCGGTGGAGGGCACCTCGCCCGCTAGGCCCTGAAGCACCTGGGCCGCGGCTAGGCCGCTCATGACCGCCGCCAAACTGGGATCTTCGCCGCGCCTGGCGACTCCGGAGGCGACCGCCCGTTGGGTCGCCAGGCGCGGCCAGCAGGGATCCTGTTGCGCTTCCCACAGCCGTTGGCAACGCAGGCAGGGCCCTGAGCCACGCGGCACCCAAGGCCCGCAGGTGATTCCCAGTTCGCTGATCACCACCGACAAATGGTTGATTCCTTGGGAGGTTAGATAGGCCGCCCGGGTCGGATCCGCCACTTCGTAGTCGACCAGGACGGCGGCATCGGGCCTGCTGGACCGGCCACGGTAGCGGACCTCGCACTCGAATCCGCGCTCCTTGACGATTTCCGCCAGTACCTCCGAGCGGGGCTGACCAACCGAGTCTTGGCCATAAACCTGGCCCCGGTCGCGAGCCCGGACTGGTTGAGAGTCGTGGAGCAACAGAAGCCCCACGCCGCCGGCGGCCAGCGCCATGACTATCTGCGCGCCAGTGCGGCCGAGGCCGTGAATGGCGACGCGCTGGTTGGTTCGCCGGGCCAGGGTCTTCCAGCCGTCGTGTTCAACCAGCGCCCGGGATTCGGCCTCTGCGGCCAACAGATCGCGGCTGGCGGGAGGGACTTGCATCTCGGCGGTCCGGCCGCGCACTTGGGGGCAGATCAGGTCCGCGTCGCGGAGCTCAGCCAGGAGCTGGTCGACGCGCTCGCGGCGCCCTCCCCGGCTGGCTAACTCGCGGCGCAGTTGCGCCGGGGTGCGGTCGGTCTCAAGCAGCCGAAGAACGTCGAATTCGCGGGGATGTTGAATCTGGAAGGTCCGCGCTAATCGCGGGTCCTCTCCAATCTGGATTTCGTTCTGGCTTCTCCACAACACCCGCAGTCCGTTCTTCAATTTCATTTGAAACTCCTTCAATCTTGTCTGATGTCTTGGCTGGGCTTTGGAATGGCGCCAACCGTGCGGTTTGGCTTGGCCCTCGTTGCCGGGCGTCTACTCTGCCAAGTCTCGGAGCCGCTTCGCCGGCCAGGCGGACGGGCTGTGGAAATCCGATGAGCCCGTATCTGGCCGCAGGCGGGCCCCCGTGCCCAGGTCTTGGGGAAACTGGCGGCGGGGAATTGGCGAGTGACATTACTCTTTCGCCAATTGTGAATCCGCGCGCCGCGCGGTCCCCCGGCTGGGCCTGCTGCTCGTTGCCAAGAATTCGCGTTAGTGCTGGTGGAAGCCGGGGAGGCGGGCCGCGAAAGAACCGAAAGGATCGGGGACGGTGCGGTGTCCCAGGCGCCGCCGGACCACGGGCAGCCAGTCGAGTTAGCTGGTCCCTGGACGCGCCAGTGCCCGGCGTTGTATTGGCCGCGGTGGCCTGACAGCGGACGGCCTGGCCAACGCGATTACGCGATCAGCCAACCCGGGCCAGATTGGGCCGGGCCGGTGCAATCCGCGCGAACCGGGGCGGTGGTTTGGAGGCACCTGCCAGATGTGGCAAAATAGCCGTTCGGCGTGCCGCACATGCCCACCTGCCGCGGGGGGTTGGGATCCAAGCGTGCGGCGCCGAGTGAATCATGAACCGAACGCGGCCGCCATGGCCGCCCGAATCCGCTTGTGACCTGCGGCGGCAAGCGAGGAAGAGCAGTGGCAAATGCATCGCCTTGACTCAGTCGACGAGCCATCCCTGAAGAAGGACATACCTGATTTCCGGGCTGGTGACACGCTCAAAGTCCACGTCAAAGTCATTGAAGGAACCCGGTCGCGCGTTCAGATCTTCAAGGGCGTGGTGATCGCCCGGGACGGCGAGGGCGTCAGAGCAACCTTCAAGGTCCGCAAGGTGTCCTTTGGCGTTGGTGTTGAGCGCACCTTCCCCTTGCACTCGCCAACCATTGACCATATTGAAGTGGTCTCGCTGGGTGATGTGCGCCGGGCCAAGCTCTACTACTTGCGTGGCCGGCGTGGCAAGGCGGCTAAGATCCGCGAACGCCGGGAGCCCCGGCCATCCAAGTCCTGAACTTGTGGACCCAGCCAAGAACTAGCCAGAACTAGTGAGTGAACGCCGCCTGATCCGAAATGCCTCCCGGTCCAACCCTTGAAACCGAATTAGCTCTAATTGAGAAGGGCACCGCGACCGTAGGAGGCATGGATGAAGTCGGCCGCGGTGCCCTGGCCGGGCCGGTCTGCGTGGGGGTAGTGGTAGTTGGAGCATCCACGTCACCGCCACCAGCCGGCCTGGCTGATTCCAAACTACTGAGCCCAGCCCGTCGGGAGCACCTTATTCCGCAATTGGCGGAATGGGGCTTGGACCGTTCACTCGGCTGGGCTAGCGCTGCGGAGATAGACCGCGAGGGGATAGTTGGAGCTTTACGCTTGGCTGGGCTTCGGGCCCTCGGACGATTGAAGGATCCTCCAGCGGTGGTGCTGCTGGACGGGAAACACAACTGGCTCAGCGCGCCGGATGATTTGTTTGGTTCCGCGGACCCGGCACCGTGGCGGGTGCATATGAAAGTCAAGGCGGACTTGCATTGCGCCTGTGTGGCGGCGGCATCGGTCCTGGCTAAGGTGGCTCGCGATCAGCGCATGGTAGAACTGGCCGCCAAATACCCCGCTTATGGATGGCAGGCCAATAAGGGTTACGGCGCTCCGGCCCATCTGGCGGCGTTGGAACACCTAGGACTTTCACCAGAACACCGCCAATCATGGGCTTTGCCGGGACGGCGGCCCCCGGACGTGAGAAGCTAACATGGTGCGATCCCTTGACGGCCGGCCTGAAGGCGGTCCGGCCTCCGGCCCCAGTGCGGGCCAAGCCCACATTGACGGTCCCGACGACGCCCGCTCGCCCGCGGAGCCGGCCGCCGCTGAGCCCACGCCGCCAGCGACGGCTCCGGCCGTGAACCGAGCCCAACAGGCGGCTTCAGACCCCGTTCAAGGCCCGGCCAATGGCCCTTCGGGGCAGCCAAGCGAGGAGGTCATGACCAGGGCCGCCCGGCTGGGACGTAAGCGTAAGCGTAAGGATAAGAAGCCAGACTCCGCGCCGGTCCGGTTTCTCAAAGATGCGGTCTTTGTTGTGGTGGCGGCGCTGATCTTGTCCTTCCTGCTGAAGACTTTTCTGATCCAATCCTTCTATATTCCGTCCGAATCGATGGAACCAACCCTTGAAACCCTTGACCGGGTGCTGGTCACGAAGCTGGCCCCAAAGGTTCTGGACGTTCACCGTGGTGACGTAGTGGTCTTCGAGAACCCCGGTGGATGGGTCACTCAGATGGAACCCATGCCGCACCCTCAAGGGCTGTTTGGCCCCTTGCAGTCACTGGCGGAGGGGATTGGCCTGGCCCCGGCCGATTCAAAGGACTTCCTGATCAAACGGGTGATCGGATTACCTGGTGACCAAGTCGCTTGCGAAGGTGATGGGGCTCCGGTGACTGTCAACGGCGTTCCCCTAGACGAGACGTATATCGCTCCTGGTGGAGCGCCATCGGGCAGTGAGTTCTCAGTCGTGGTCCCGGACGGCGCGCTGTGGGTTATGGGGGACAACCGTGACCATTCGGCGGATTCGCGGTCTCATATGGACCAAGAGCTGGGCGGGGCGGTGGCGCTTGACGACGTGGTTGGTATTGCCCAAGTTCGGACCTGGCCGCTTGACCGGTTCACTCTGTTGCGCAACCCTGGTCAGGTGTTTTCCTCCGTACCGCCAGCGAACGGGGGTGGCCGTTGAGTGCCGAGGACCTAGAGTCTTATGAGGCCGATGCCGAGTTGTCGCTTTACCGGGAGTACCGGGACGTTGTCACTTTGTTCGGTTACGTAGTTGAGACGGAGAGGCGTTTCTACTTAGCCAACCATGTCGATTTGCAGGTCCGGTCGGCCGGGGGAGAAGTCTTCTTTGAGGTCAAGATGGCGGATGCTTGGGTCTGGGATGTTTACCGTTCGGCTCGGTTCGTGCGTTCGGTCAGAGTAGTGACTTTCAAGGACGTCAACATCGAGGAACTGGCCAAGCCGGACATTAACCTGCCTTGACCTGGTAACTGGGCTTCGGATCGTGACCACACTGCGGGGAGGGCCTCGGCACGGAGCGGCCTCGGCTGCGTCGTCGCCCAGTCAGTTGGAGTACCGGCCAATCTGGGTTGACATCGGCTTCACGGTCTTGGTCACGTTGGTGGCCTCCTTTGTGCTGAAGACGTTCCTGATCCAGTCCTTCTATATCCCATCGCAGTCCATGGAACCGGTCTTGCGGTCGGACGACCGGGTTGTGGTTTCGAAGCTGGCGCCTGGGCCGTTGAAGGTCCATCGCGGAGATATCGTGGTGTTCCGCGACCCGGGTGGCTGGTCCAGTAACGCCACCGCCTTGCCGCAAGAAACGGGAGTGGGTGCCTGGATTGTCGGTCTTACCCAGGCGTTGGGCCTGGCGCCGGCCAGTTCCGACGAATTCTTGATCAAACGGGTGATTGGCTTGCCTGGCGACCAGGTCGCTTGCGACGGTGGCGGGAACCCGTTGACGGTCAACGGCGTGGCGATAACCGAGACGTCTTATGTCATGCCGGGGTCCAGCCCATCGAGTGGTGCCTTCTCCATCACGGTGCCGGAGGACGCCGTTTGGGTGATGGGGGATAACCGCGACCATTCGGCGGACTCGCGGTTCCACATGGACCAAGAGCTGGGCGGCGCCGTGGCCATTGACGACGTGGTTGGAGTGGCCAAGATCCGCCTATGGCCGTTGAACCGATTGTCTTTGTTGCGCAACCCCGGGGACGTGTTCGCGAACGTTCCTGATCCTTCCTGAGTGCTCTCTGAACGCGCTTGGGAGGGGCCGGGCGCGAAACATCGGATGAATGGGGTTATCCACAGGCCCTGGGCGTTGCCTGGGCCGCGGGAGGACACTGCCGCCAAGCTGTTCGCATGGCAACCGATTCACGGCAGGCGCTGGGCCGCTATGGGGAGGCCGTGGCCGCCGCGTACTTGGTGCTCAAGGGCTGGACAGTGGTGGACCGCAACTGGCGTTGCCGGCAGGGCGAGCTTGATCTGGTGGCCCAGCCGGCGCCCGGGACACTGGTATTTGTCGAGGTCAAGACCCGCACTTCGGATAACTGCGGGGTTCCGGCCGCGGCTGTTACGGCCCGCAAGCTGAGCCGTTTGCGGCGGCTGGCCGCGGCTTGGCTGGCCGCTCATGATCGCCACGCTGAGGCCGTACGGATAGACGTCGTAGCCGTCAACACTGGTCCCGGAGGCCGTTCGATTGAGCATCTTGAAGGTGTCTTGCCGTGAGCCGGATAGGGCGCACCCTGGCCGTAAGCCTGACCGGGCTGGACGGACACATAGTTGACGTTGAGGTCTTGTCTCAATCGGGTCTGCCAGCGTTTGTGCTGGTCGGTTTGCCAGACACGGCGGTGGGAGAGTCACGGGACCGGGTGCGGGCGGCCTTCGCTTCGTCTGGTTTCCAGTTCCCCAGCGCCCGCGTGACGGCGAACCTCTCGCCCGCTTACCTGCCCAAGACGGGTACTGGGTTCGACTTGGGTATTGCGGTGGCCCTGCTGATCGCCACTGGCCTGGTTGACCAAGAAGCCCAAACGGGCACGGTCTATCTGGGTGAGCTGTCGCTGGATGGCCGGGTCCGGCCGGTTCGGGGCGTTCTGCCGGCCGTCGCCAGTGCGGTAGCCGCCGGTCGCCACCGGGTAGTGGTGCCGGCGGAGGCGGCCATGGAAGCGCGACTGGTCAAAGGCGCGCAGGTGTTGGCGGTCGAATCTTTGGAAGAACTGGCCTGGCGCCTGGGCGCCAAGATCGCTGAGCCGGCCAGCGGTCGCCGGGCGGTTGGCGGCCAGCGGGCCCCAGCTAGTCCCGTTCCCCCAGTTTGCCCTGATCTAGCGGACGTAGTGGGCCAGGCGACCGCCCGCTACGCTCTCGAATTGGCCGCCGCGGGCGGCCATCATCTGCTGTTTCAGGGGCCGCCAGGCAACGGCAAGACCATGCTGGCGTCCCGGCTGCCGGGCATTCTGCCGCCTTTAGATGAGGAGGCCTCAGTGGAGGTGACGGCTCTTCATTCGATCGCTGGGGCGCTGGATGCCCGTGGTGGCCTGATCCGGCGGCCACCTTTCCAGGACCCGCATCACACCGCCACCGCGGCGGCCATGGTGGGTGGCGGCAGCGGTGTGCTCCGGCCGGGCGCTATCTCCCTGGCCCACCGGGGAGTGTTGTTCCTGGATGAATGCGCTGAATTCTCTCCCCGCGTGTTGCAGACTCTCCGCCAGCCTCTGGAGCGTGGTGAGGTGGTGATTCATCGGGCTGCCGCGACTGCCCGCTATCCGGCCAGATTCCACTTAGTGATGGCAGCGAATCCCTGCCCCTGCGGTCAGGCCTATGGCCGGGGCGACTCCTGTACCTGTTCGTCAAACGCCCGGCGGCGGTACCTTGGCCGGGTTTCGGGGCCGCTGCTGGACCGCATTGACTTGTGGGTGGAGGTCGAACCGGTTGGGTCTTTGCCAGGCGATAAGTCCCCGGCCGGTGAGTCCAGCGAAGTCGTGGCGCGGCGGGTGGCTCGGGCCCGCGAAGCTCAAAGAGCCCGTTACGCGGAACTTGGCTGGAAGCTCAATTCGGAAGTGCCGGGAGCCTGGATGCGGTCCCGGCTGGGGCCGGGGTGCTTGACTCGCTCCGGTCTCAACCGGGCCCTTGAACTGGGCGCTCTATCGATGCGCGGAGTTGATCGGGTGTTGCGCGTGGCTTGGACCATGGCTGATCTGGACGGGCGCGGTGCGCCCGGCGCAGAGGACATTGACGCGGCCATGGTACTTCGGCAAAGGAGGGCTTAGTGGGCTGGGTATTCGACATTGAAGATCCGCGGGCAGCGCGGGCGGCATGGAGCCGGATCGCCGAACCTGGCGACCGCGAAGCCGGGGCGCTGGTTCAGTCGCTTGGACCAACCGGCGCTTTACGCTGGCTGATTGGCGATGCCCGGGGCCGGGACGCGGGCGCCGTGGCGGCGAAGCACCGCGAACGCTGGCGCAATCGCCTGGAGGGGCTTGATCCAAGGCGGGAACTCCACGCTTTGGGAGCTCTGGGAGGCTGGCTGTTGATTCCAGAGGATGAAGGCTGGCCGGAAGGGTTGAATGACCTGGGTGCGGAAGCGCCGTTCTGCCTGTGGGTGCGGGCGGCTGAAGGGCTCGCGCCGGTACTCGGCCAGCGACTGTGTCCTTCGGTATCCGTAGTTGGATCACGCGCCTCAAGCGCCTATGGCGAACTGGTCACCGCCACCATGGCTGGCGATCTGGCCGGACGCGGGGTAACCATTGTCTCTGGCGGAGCCTTTGGGATTGACGCGGCGGCCCACCGGGCGGCCCTGGGGGCGGGCGGTCTCACCCTCGCGGTCATGGCGGGAGGGGTAGACCGGTTATACCCGTTGGGTAATGAGAGGCTGCTGGCGGCGGTGGCCTCAGAAGGCGCCGTGATTTCGGAACTGCCGCCGGGAGCGGCCCCCCGGCGGGAGCGGTTCCTGGCGCGCAACCGGCTGATCGCCGCGTTGGGCCAGGTCACGGTAGTGACCGAAGCGGCGTGGCGTTCGGGAGCGCATCGCACCGCTCACGTGGCGGCAGAACTGTTACGGCCGGTGGCGGCGGTTCCGGGGCCGGTTACGGCGGCGCAGTCCGCTGGCTGCCACCGTCTGATACGCCAAGGCGTGGCGACTCTCGTCACCGGGGCGGATGAGGTGCGTGAACTCATGGCCCCGTTGGGCCTGGTAACTCTGGAAGATCCGGTTGTGGCCAAAGGCCCGCTGGATGGCCTGCCAGATTCGGACCGCCAGGTTCTGGATTCCTTGCCGCTGCGCCGGGGGGCTACGGTGACCGCTGTAGTGGTTGCCAGCGGACTGGCCACGCCGCAGGTGATGGCTTCGCTAGGTCGCTTGGAGCGGGCCGGCCGGGCCGTCCAGGCCGGTGGCCTTTGGCGCAAGGCGCGCAGTGGCGGCGGGCCATGAACCATGAGCATTGTGGGATCTGGACAAGGCAGACGGGGCGTTGAGGCGCAGGCTCATGGCGGGATACTGGTAATTGTGACCGCTGAAGATTGGCGCGCCGCCCTATTGGATGACTTCGCGGGGGCCTTGCGCGGCGAAGGAAAAGCTGCCAACACGGTGGCGGCGTACCGGCGTGACGTTCGTGATTTGCTGAACCGGCTTGATCTTGCCTCCACGCCGGAATTGGCCCAGATCACCCTGGATGACCTGCGGGAATGGCTGGCGGCTCACATGGAGGAGGGGGCGGCCAGGTCGTCGTTGGCTCGCCGGGGCGCTTCCATCAAGCGCTTCATGCGCTGGGCCCAACGGAGCGGGCTGATTGAAGCTGATCCGGCCGCCCGTTTGCGGACGCCGGTCCCGCAGCGTCATTTGCCGCGTTTGCTGACCCAACACGAGGCCCTCACTTTGATGGAACAGTCCTTGGCCGCCGCCGCCCAGACCGGGCCATTTGGTCTGCGCGACCACGCTCTGGTTGAACTGATTTACGCTACAGGGATCCGGGTGTCGGAAGCCACATCGATTGATCTTGGCGACGTTGATCTGGCGGAGCGCCTGGTCCGGGTGCTGGGCAAAGGAGACAAGGAACGGATTGTGCCTTTCGGAGTGGCAGCAGGCCAAGCCATTGAACGCTGGGTGAATGTGGGCCGGCCGGCGGTTCTGGCCGCGGCCCAGGCGGCCGCAGGAGCTATTCCAGCGTCCGCCGCCACTGAGGACACTCCGGAAATGGCCACCCCGCGGGCTTCCGCCACCGAGGCAGCGTCCCCGAAAGCCGCCGCCACGGACCAGTCCCAGGCGTTGTTCCTGGGCCGGCGCGGCGGCCGCCTGGGCGTCCGCCAGGCGCGCGAGGTGGTTCACCGGCTGACCAGGCAGGCTGGAGTCACCGAATTGGCTCCTCATGGTTTGCGCCATTCGGCGGCCACCCACCTTCTTGAAGGCGGAGCGGATCTGCGGTCCGTCCAGGAGATTCTGGGCCATGCCTCGCTTGCCACCACCCAGCGCTACACGCATGTCTCCTCGGACCGTCTGTGGACGGCCTATTCTCAGGCCCATCCCCGGTCCGGATCAGATGATTGAAGCCGTTGGCGCCCTCAGCGCCAAAGAACCGCCCGGGGCCGTGGGTTGACCAGCAGGGTGGGATCAAGGTATTGCTCACCCCGGCGTACGCCCCAGTGCAGGCAATCTGGGCAATGCTGAGCCTGGCCCGCCGCGACCGTGCCAACGGCGCTGCCCTGGCCAACCGCATCACCAACCGCCAGGTCACTTTGCACGGGTTCAAGGGTGGAGGCTAGTTCACCATGTTTGATCACCAGAACGTCGCGGTCCACGATCCAGCCGTTGAAACTGACTGTGCCGGCCGCTGGGGCTAGGACTGTTGATCCGTTCGGGGCGAATAGATCCACCCCACGGTGTCCAGCCAGCCATGGTTCGGCCGGCAAGTCGAATTCTCGGACCACTTGAACGGGTTTGGCCACCGGCCAATCGAAGGCGCCAGCCTGGGCTCGCGGTCCGGGCTCAACGGCGGCGGACGAGTTGACGCGGCGGCTGGCCGCCGCCTGGTTGGCTGTGGGTGGGCTGTCCCCGGTGGCCAGGACGGCTCCGCCGCCAGCCACCAGCACCAGAACCGAAACCCGCGCCACTGCCACTACCGTCCAAGTCATCCCGCAGTAATAGCGATCATTCAGACGCCACTGAGGCCAGAAATGCCAGCCCTGTGGACAAGGGGAAGGCTGATCGCTCATCGGAGGACGCCAGAAGACGGGCAGGCGCGGCCGGGCCGGCCGGTGAGGTAGACTTCCTTCGGCTGCCCACAAGGGCGGTCTAATTCGCGTGCTCCCGGGCCTGGATGCGACATCAGGTGCGGGCGGACTCGGTCCGGGCGGCAGCCCGGTTCCGTACCCGCGGGGGCACTAGGCGCTTGACCAGCCAATTCGTGCTGGGTGAGCGGATAACCGAGAGGAAGACCAGACATGGCTATTGTTACGATGCGCCAGTTGCTGGATAGCGGTGTGCATTTTGGGCACCAAACCCGGCGCTGGAACCCCAAGATGAAGCGTTTCATTCTGACTGAGCGCAACGGCATCTACATCATTGACCTAGGCATCACGCTTGGGCACATCGACAGTGCGTACCAGTTTATCAAACAGACGGTGGCGCGGGGCGGTTCGGTGTTGTTCATCGGCACCAAGAAGCAGGCCCAAGAAGCGGTGCAGGACCAGGCCACCCGGGTGGGCATGCCTTACGTCAACCAGCGTTGGTTGGGCGGCATGCTGACCAACTTCCAGACCATTTCCAAGCGGCTGTCGCGCCTGAAGGAACTGGAAGACATGAACCTGGAGGATTCGGCCGGCAGTTCCTTTACCAAGAAGGAACGGCTGATGATGAGCCGTGAGCGCGACAAGCTGGACCGGACCCTGGGCGGTATCCGCACCATGCACAAGGTACCCTCGGCCGTCTGGATCGTTGACACCAAGAAAGAGCACCTGGCAGTTGATGAGGCCCGCAAACTGGGCATCCCGATCATCGCGATTCTTGACACCAACGCTGATCCGGATGAGGTTGACTACGCCGTTCCCGGCAATGATGACGCCATTCGTGCGGTTGGTCTACTGACCCGGGTAATGGCCGATGCCGTCGCCGAAGGTCTGGTGGAACGTCACGCCGCCAAAGACAAGACCGACGTGGACGCTCCTGGCGAGACCGAGCCGCTGGCCGAGTGGGAACAGGAATTGCTTGGTGCCTCTAGCGCCTTCGACGCTACGGCGCCTCTGTCAGATGCGGCTGAGGCGGTGGTTGCAGCCGCGCAGCCGCAGACCAGCGCCGTGGCCAAGGAAGAAGCTACCGTCGACGGCCCACAAGCACCGCTGGTAACGGAGGTTGGTGCCCCCGCCAAGCCCGCTCCCGCCAGCGACGGTACGCCGGCTGACCTGGTCGCCGCTGCGGAGGGTCAGCTACCCGGCACCATGGTCACTGACGAGGCAGCCGAAGAGCCGCTGGCCCAGCCGGTGGCGGACGCGGCGGCCTCGGTCACCGAAGTCGAAGCGCATCCGGCGCCGGTGCCCGCACCGCTCGCCGCCGCCGAAGAAGCCGCGGCGGAAACTGCGCCTGAGCCGGCCGTGAAGGAACCAGCGCCAGAACCGGTGAAGCGGCCAGCTAAGCCGAAGGCCGCCGTGGAGGAACCGGCGGCGAAGGAATCAGCGTCAGAGCCGTCCGTGGCTGAACCGGTGGAGGAACCGACGCCTGAGCCGGCCTCCGCGGAACGGCCCGAAGAAGACGCGACCGACCAGGCGGCATCGGGCACGGAAGAGGCGAAAGCCGAACCGTCCGCCGAAACCAAATAGACTGCCCGCCCCGCTTCGTGGGCGGCCAGCGGACCGAAGACGGGCCGGGCTGACCGGGCCAGCCCAAGATGTCACAACCTAAGTGAGGAAGAAGCAAGACTGATGGCGAACTACACCACCCAGGACATCAAAGCGCTGCGGGAAAAGAGCGGCGCAGGCATGTTAGACGTCAAGAAAGCCCTCGACGAGGCTGACGGCGACCAGGACAAAGCGCTGGAAATCATCCGCGTTAAGGGCCTCAAGGGCCTAGCGAAACGTGAGGGCCGGTCAACCTCGGACGGCTTGGTGGCGGCTGAGACCGTCACCACCGAAGACGGCCAGACTGGTGTTCTGATTGAACTCAATTCGGAAACCGACTTCGTCGCGAAAGCCGAGCCGTTCATCAAGCTGGCGGACCAGGTCTTGGCCGCGGCTGCTTCGCTGGCCACCGAAGACGCGGCGTTGGTGCTCGGATCGCCGGTGGGGCCGGCCAAGGAGACCGTCCAAGACGTGATCGATGCCGTATCTGCCACTGTTGGTGAGCGCATTCAACTCCGCCGGGTGGGCGTCGTTTCCGGCCAGCATGTCGAGGTTTACTTGCACCGGACCAACAAAGACCTTCCGCCGCAGGTTGGCGTGGTGTTGGCGACCGACGCGAACGGCGCCAAGGTCGCTCACGACATCGCGATGCATATCGCGGCTTATTCGCCGGTCTACCTGAACCGCGAGGAAGTGCCAGCGGAGATCGTCTCCGCTGAGCGGCGTATCGCCGAGGAAACCGCGGTGGCAGAGGGCAAACCAGAAAAGGCCCTGGCTCGGATCGTTGAGGGGCGCTTAGAAGGTTTCTTCAAGGAGAACGTTCTGCTGGACCAGGCCTTCGCTAAGGACCCGAAGGTGAAAGTGGGCAAGATCCTGGCGGACGCCGGAGCGACCGTGAGTGGGTTTGCCCGCTTCCGCGTTGGGGCCTGAGGCGGAACCGCCTCGATCCGCGAAGGAGCCGAAATGGTAACCGCTGATCTTCGTCGCCCGGAGGGGCGGCGCGTGATGCTGAAACTGTCCGGCGAGGCCTTTGGGGGTGGCCGGCTGGGCGTTGACCCGGATGTCATCACCGAGATCGCCGCGCAGATCGCCAAGGCTGTGGCCGGCGGAATCCAAGTGGCCGTGGTGGTGGGCGGCGGCAACTTCTTCCGCGGTGCTGAACTGGCGGAGCGCGGTATGGACCGGGCCCGGGCGGATTACATGGGCATGCTGGGAACGGTCATGAATTGCCTGGCGTTGCAGGACTTCTGCGAGCAGGCCGGCGTGCCGACTCGTGTTCAAACGGCTATCTCAATGGGCCAAGTGGCGGAGACCTACATTCCGCTTCGCGCCATCCGGCACATGGAGAAGGGGCGGGTGGTGATCTTCGGCGCCGGCGCTGGTATGCCCTATTTTTCGACTGACACGGTGGCCGCACAGCGGGCCTTGGAGACCCGTTGTCAGGTGTTGTTGATGGCCAAGAACGGTGTGGACGGCGTTTACACCGCTGACCCGCGCAGCGACCCGGAGGCGGTCAAGTTGAGCCGAGTCACCTATGAGGAGGCCCTGGCAATGAACCTGAAGGTGGTTGACGCGGCGGCCTTTTCGCTGTGTATGGAGAACCGACTGCCAATGGTTGTATTCGGCTTGGAAGGAGCCGATCAGGTAACTCGGGCCCTAGCCGGCGAGCGGCTGGGTACCCTGGTAACAGCCGCGAAGTAGGCGCATTGCCGCGCTGACAAAGATTTAAGGGAGCATAGAGACATGATCGCTGATGTGTTGAAAGATGCTGGCAGACGGATGGACCGGGCGGTGGAGAACGCCGCCGGCGAGTTCCAGGCCATTCGCACTGGGCGTGCGAACAAGGCCCTGTTTGACCGCATCGAAGTGGACTACTACGGGTCGCCCACCCCTTTGCAGTCGTTGGCTTCGATCGCGGTCCGGGAGGCGCGCACGGTGGCCATCACGCCTTATGACCGCACCGCGTTGGCCACCATCGAGAAAGCCATCCGCAACTCTGACCTGGGCGTCAACCCGTCAGATGATGGCGGCGTGATAATCGTCAACCTGCCAGAACTGACTTCTGAACGCCGTAAGGAATACGCCAAGCTGGCTCGCACTCGGGCGGAGGAAGGCCGGGTTGGCGTGCGTCAGGCTCGCCATAAGGCGAAGGAGACCTTGTCGCGCATCCAGAAGGATGGCGACGCCGGGGAGGATGACGTTCGCCACGCTGAGAAGGAGCTTGACTCCATGACGAAGAGCCGGATCGGGAAGATCGACGGGCTGCTGGCGCACAAGGAAGCCGAACTGCTCGAGGTCTGATGACGGTGGACCGAGCTGGGCCTTCGGTAGCACCGAAGCGCGGCCGCAACCTGGCAGTGGCGGTCCCGACGGCGCTCGGGATGATCGCCGTGCTGCTGGCCAGCCTGTTATTCAGTCCGTGGCCGTTTGTGGCGCTGGTTTGCGTCGCGCTGGCGGCGGCGTTACATGAACTGATTCAGGCGCTGGCACGCATTGGCTTCCATGTGCCGTACATTCCGTTGGTGGTGGGATCGGTTTTCACGGAAGTGGCCGCCGCCCGTTCTGGCGTTCAAGGGGTCGTGGTAGGGGTATTCCTGACGTTGGCGGCCGGCACATTGTGGCGGGCGCTGGAGGGAGATTACCGGCCGCTGCCTGTTCCTACCGGCCCAGCCAGTTCCGCCGGTCCAGCCGGTCCAGCTAGGTTGGACGATGCCGACGGGGCGGCTCCCGGCGGCTCCGCGAGTATGGCGGGGGCCGGGTCGCGAGCGGTGAAACGCGGGCGTCACGCGGCCGGCGGTCCGGCCGTTCCGGCACGGGGCGTGATCCAGGACATTTACGCCACGGCTTTCGTGACGGCCTACCTGCCAACCCTGGCGGCGTTAGTAGTTTTGCTCAGCTTCAAACAAGAGGGACGTTGGCTGGTCTTGCTGCTCGTGGGCATCTCGGTGGCTTCTGACACTGGTGGCTATTTCGCTGGCTCGTATTTCGGGAAACACAAGCTCGCTGCCATCATCAGCCCTAAGAAGACCTGGGAAGGCCTGGCTGGTTCTGTGGGGTTGGCGCTGTTGGCTGGGCTAGGCGGGATGGTCCTGATGGGGCGCCCCTGGTATTTCGGGGTGGCGCTGGGCCTCTTTGGTGCGCTGGCGGCGACTTTGGGAGACCTGGCTGAATCGCTGCTCAAGCGAGCCATCGACATAAAGGACATGGGAACTCTCCTGCCAGGTCACGGCGGGGTTCTGGACCGGGTCGATTCAGTATTGATGACGGCGCCCTTCTTCTATGTAGTCATCACCTTGTTTGGTACTGAGGTCTTTGGATGACCATGCACCCCTTGGCGCCGCCGGCGGTGCGCGGGCGCGCCGCCAGACCGCCGCGACACCTGGCGGATTTGACACCCGCCGGTCGGGACGAGTGGGCTGAATCCATGGGGCTGCCCCGGATGCGGGTGCGGCAGATCTCCCGGCACTACTTCGCTCGGCTGGAACGGGCTGGGAGCGCCATGACGGATCTGCCGGCCAGTGGCCGCGAAGAGTTGGTGGCAGGGATGCTGCCAGAACTATTGACGCGGGTTGGGCAGCGAAGAACCGATTCGGGCGCCACAGTCAAGACGCTCTATCGCCTGTTCGATGGTGTGGGCGTGGAAACTGTGTTGATGGGATATCCCGGGCGGGCCACCGTGTGTGTCTCCAGCCAGGCCGGATGCGGGATGGCTTGTCCTTTTTGTGCCACCGGAGGACTGGGCCTGACACGCAATCTGTCCGCCGGGGAGATTGTCGAACAGGTCCGTCTGGCGGCCGTGGCGGCCGCCGCTGGTGAATTGGGGCCGGGTGTGCCACCCCGGTTATCGAACGTTGTGTTCATGGGTATGGGCGAACCGTTGGCCAACTACAAGGCCGTGATGACAGCCGTCCGGGCGATTTCCTCGGCCCCACCGGCGGGGTTCGGGATCTCGGCCCGGAATCTGACCATTTCGACTTGCGGGCTGGTGCCGGGGATTGATCGATTGGCCGGGGAAGGGCTGAGCCTGCGGCTGGCGGTGTCGCTCCACGCTCCCGATGACGAACTACGTGACAGTCTGGTACCCGTTAACCGGCGCTACGGCATCGGCGAGGTTCTGGACGCGGCCCACCGCTATTTTGAGACCACCGGGCGGCGTGTTTCAGTTGAATACGCGCTCATACGAGACGTCAACGACCAGGCCTGGCGGGCGTCCTTGCTGGCCCGGCGGCTCCGGCGCTACGGCACCGGCTGGGTACACGTCAACCCCATTCCGCTCAACCCTGTGGAAGGCTCCGTCTGGACAGCTTCCCGCCCGGAGGATCAAACGGAGTTTTGCCGCCGCCTCGAAAATGCGGGCTTGACGGTGACTTTGCGGGACACTAGAGGCCAGGAGATTGACGGCGCTTGCGGACAGCTAGCGGCGAAGGAGGCTAAGAACTGATGACAGATCTATTCCGCCGGGCCAGAGGCGGCAAGGGTTACGACACCCATGAAGTGGACGATTTCTTTGGCCGCGCCCAGGCCGTGTATGAGGGCCGGTCGGGCGAGGCGATGACTCCCCACACCGTGCGTACCGCAGCGTTTTCGCAGGTCAAGGGCGGATATGATGAGCCGCAGGTGGATGGTGCGCTGGACCGGCTGGACAGTGCCTTCACACGTAAGGAGCGCGCGGATTTCATCGCCCAGTACGGGCAGCAAGCCTGGCTGGATAAGATCGTCGAACGCGCTACGACGCTTTATGACCGTCTCTCGCGGCCGGATGGCCGCAAGTTCGCGCCGGCGGAGAACGGCAAGCCGGCCTATGACCGCAGCCAGGTGGACGCCTTGTTGCACCGGCTGGCGAACTATTTCAACAACGGTGCCGAGTTGCCCTCGGCGGATGTCCGCCATGCCGTCTTCACTCCGGTGCGGGGCAAGCGCGGCTACGCGATGGGTCCGGTTGACGCTTATCTGGACCGCGCCCTGGAGGTAATCCTGGCAGCCGAATAGCCGGCTGGCATGGGGTCCCGGACTTAGGCCGTTTCGTTTCGTACACTCCAAGGAGCCGCTTTTCAGCCCACCAAGGCCCGCGAAGCGGACTCTTGTACGTATACAGAACTTGATTCAACCCCGAGGAGACCCCAGATGGCGTCAGGACCGCCAGCCCGTGAATCCCACCATGTCCACCACTTGCCGGAGGCCCGAATCCGGATCATCAACCGGCGGCGCATTGGAATAGTGCTGGGCCCGGTCCTGTTCCTGGTTTGCTACTTCGCCATGCCGGACGTAGATCCCAACACGCCAGCGGCCATTGGCCCGGCGGGCAGCCGGGCGGCAGCGATAGTGGCCGGCGTGCTTTGCCTGATGGCCGTGTGGTGGATGACAGAAGTCCTGCCGCTATATGTGACCGCGTTAGTTCCCCTGGTGGCTTTCCCGTTACTGCAGGTCAGCGACATCGAGACAGCCGCCGCGCCCTACGCCAACAAGATCATCTTCCTGTTCCTGGGTGGATTCGTGCTGGCCATGTCGATGGAGCGGTGGAACCTTCACCGGCGGGTCGCGGTCTGGGTGATCTTGGCTGTGGGCTCCAAACCGCGGGCCATCTTGTTTGGCTTCATGCTGGCGACATCCTTCCTGTCGCTCTGGGTCTCTAACACGGCCACTGCCGTCATGATGCTGCCAATCGCCACATCCGTGCTGAAACTGGTGGAATCCGTCACCAAACGCAAGGACCGTGGTTTCAGGGTCGCCATGGTCCTGGGGATCGCCTACGGCGCTTCAATTGGATCGTTTGGCACGCCCATCGCTTCACCCCCCAACGCGATCGCCTTGGGCTACCTGGCCGAGCAGGGCATCAATATCTCCTTCTTCGACTGGATGAAGGTCGGGATTCCGCTGTGGGCGGTCTTCCTGGTGATTGGCTGGCTGCTGCTGACCTTCGTGTCCAGCCCGCCCTCAGCTAAGGCGGCCATTCCGGGCCACAAAGAGATCATGCGTGCGGAACTGGCCAAGCTGGGCCCCTTCCAGGGGCCGGAGCGCCGCGTCGCCGTCATCTTTGTCCTGTGCGCCCTGGCTTGGATCGGCCACGGGTGGATTGAGGGTCTTCTGAACTGGGAAAGCAGCGGTATCAGCGACGAATTGATCGCTGTGATGGTGATCTTTGTGTTGTTCCTGACGCCGGTTTCCTTCCGGCGGCCCGGCCGTGGCCTGATGAACTGGGGCGATCTCAAGGGCTTGCCTTGGGGAATCCTTTATTTGTTTGGTGGCGGGTTGTCGGTGGCTCAGCAAGTCGGCGCCTCCGGCCTGGCGAACTGGATCGGTGAACGGGCGCGGGGATTGGGCGGGCTCGACCTGTTTTGGCTGTTGATCGTGTGCTGCGCCCTGACCTGGATCATCACGGAATTCATGTCCAACACCGCGGCTGCGGCAACCTTGATCCCAATCTTCGGGTCGGTGGCGATTGTGCTGGGCTATTCGCCGGTGATGCTGGCCATACCGGTTGCCATGGCCGCTTCCTGCGCCTTTATGATGCCGGCCGGCACTCCACCCAACGCCGTCGCTTACTCCTCCGGCATGATCAAGATTGGCGACATGAACCGGGCCGGGGCGATGATCGCCGTGGCGGGCGTCCTGATGGTGGCAGTGAACATGTTCATTTGGGGGCGCCTAGTCTTGGGGCTGTGACGCCGGCTGTGACCTCCGGGGGCGACTCTTGGCGCCGGGCCGCCGCGTTAGCCGGTCGGGACGGCCGGCCGTGACCGCTTGTCACGCGGCTGCCGCCGCACCCGCCGGCACCTGTTACGGTTGAAACATGACAGGCGATCCGCTTGAGATTTTCCAACCGGGGCTGGAACACTGGAACCTTGAGAAAGAACGCCAGCGCCACGCGACACACGAATGCTTCATTGACGCTCCGCCATGGGACGCACAGCTCGACGCCGGAGCCATTCGGCTGACAGTGCCTAGCGAGGTCGAGGATCCCGCCAGCGAGTAGTCCCGTTGGCAAAATGGGGGGCTGGCCACCGGGCCGGGGAGGCGTGGTGAGTGGACGGCATCGGCCGCCAAGGACGGCGCGACGGCGCGGATTCCCGCCTGGCCTGTCCAATGCGCTAAGGTGGGGACTTGCCGTCTAACGGCCGCGGTGCCTAGTGCCCGGGTGGATCAGCCCCGGTGCTCCGCGCAACAACCAGTAACAAAAGGAGTGAACTAGAGCTATGCCGCTCGATTCCGCCACCAAGGCCAAGATCGTCGCCGAATACGGTACGCATGAAGGCGACACCGGCTCGCCGGAGGTCCAGATCGCACTGCTGTCGCAGCGGATCAAGGACCTGACCGAACACTTCAAGGAGCACACACACGATCACCATTCGCGCCGTGGGCTGCTATTACTGGTGGGCCAACGCCGCCGGCTGCTGGGATACCTGGAATCAATCGACGTGGAGCGTTACCGCTCTGTCGTCAAGCGTCTAGGTCTGCGCCGCTAGCGGCGCGGTGCCCTAGGGGCGGCCTGACATCAATTGAATAGTGTAATTAGCCAGAACTTCCGTTCGCATTAGCGGTCCTCGGTAGTGGCTTCCGTAAGCACGGCGCTAAGCGCCGGAATGAATGAACGGTGCCGGACGGTACCGGGCATGGGCAAGCTCCAGCGCCGTTGTCCTTACGTGAGCCTCGATCGAAGACCGCACGGGAAGCCCTGGCTCTTGGAACCTGCGGTTGGGGTGCGACAGGCCAGACTTTGGCCTGTCTGCTACCTGGCTCCGCTCAACCAAAGTAAGGAGGGTACCCATGGAGGGTCCCGAAATCATTTTTGCTGAAGCCACCATTGACAATGGAGCTTATGGCAAGCGCCTGGTCAGATTTGAAACTGGCCGGCTAGCGCGGCAGGCCGCTGGATCGGTCGCCGCCTATCTGGACGACGAAACGATGGTCCTGTCCACCACCACGGCGGGTAAGCACCCACGTGAACACTTCGACTTCTTCCCGCTCACGGTAGATGTCGAAGAACGAATGTACGCCGCTGGGCGCATTCCTGGCAGCTTCTTCCGCCGCGAGGGGCGGCCCACTACGGACGCGGTTCTGGCCTGCCGACTGATTGACCGCCCGCTGCGGCCGTTGTTCGTCAAGGGCTTGCGCAATGAGGTTCAGGTGGTGGAGACCATTCTGGCCATCCACCCCGATGACGCCTACGACGTGCTGGCGATCAACGCCGCGTCGTTGTCCACCCAGATCGCGGGACTGCCTTTCTCTGGCCCAGTGGCGGGCACGCGGATCGCTCTGATTGACGGCCACTGGGTGGCCTTCCCCCGTTGGTCGGAGCGTGAGCGTGCGGTCTTCGAGATGGTCGTGGCGGGCCGGATCGTAGGAGATGACGTAGCCATCGCCATGATCGAAGCTGAAGCCGGGGAACGGTCCTGGGACTTGATCAAGAACCAGGGCGCTCAGGCGCCCACCGAAGAGGTCGTCGCGGAAGGGCTGGAGGCCGCCAAGCCGTTCCTGCGGGAATTGTGCCTGGCTCAGCAGAGCCTGGCGGAGCGGGTGGCCAAGCCGAGTCGCGAATTCCCGCTCTTCCCGGATTACCAAGAAGACGCCTACCAGGCGACGGCTCAGGTTGTCACTGACGAACTGCGCCAGGCCATCCGGATTGGCGACAAGCAAGAACGCGAAGCCAGGCTGGACGCGATCAAGGACCAGGCGCTGGGCGCCTTGGAGGCGAACTTCCCGGAACGGGAGAAGGAAATCGCCGCCGCGGTCCGGGCCATCACCAAGAAGCTCGTGCGGGAGCGCGTGTTGACGGATGGCCTGCGGATCGACGGGCGCTCGCTGCGCGATATCCGCACACTGTCCGCGGAAGTTGAGGTAATCCCCAGGGTCCACGGCTCGGCCCTGTTTGAGCGCGGCGAGACTCAGATTCTGGGTGTCACCACCCTGAACATGCTTCGCCTGGAGCAGCAGATCGACTCGCTCAGCCCCATCACGCACAAGCGCTACATGCACAACTACAATTTCCCGCCCTATTCGACCGGCGAAACCGGTCGCGTGGGCAGCCCCAAGCGGCGCGAGATTGGCCATGGGGCTCTGGCGGAACGGGCCTTGGTGCCGGTCCTGCCGAGCCGCGAGGATTTCCCGTACGCCATTAGGCAAGTCTCTGAGGCACTCGGCTCGAACGGGTCCACTTCGATGGGTTCGGTATGTGCCTCGACCTTGTCGCTGCTCAACGCGGGTGTACCGCTGAAGGCGCCGGTGGCCGGAATCGCCATGGGCCTGATGAGCGACACCGTTGATGGTGAAGTGCGTTATGCCGCTCTGACGGACATCCTGGGCGCCGAAGACGCCTTTGGCGACATGGACTTCAAGGTGGCGGGCACATCTGAATTCGTTACCGCGATTCAGTTGGACACCAAGCTGGAAGGCATTCCGGCCTCGGTGCTGGCGGCGGCGCTGACCCAAGCCCGCGAGGCCCGGCTGCACATCCTCAGCGTGATGACCGAGGCGATTGATGGGCCAGATGAGATGAGCCCATTGGCTCCGCGGGTCATTACGGTGAAGGTGCCAATCGACAAGATTGGTGAGGTGATCGGGCCCAAGGGCAAGATGATCAACCAGATCCAAGATGAGACCGGCGCCGACATCTCTATTGAGGACGATGGCACGGTCTACATTGGCGCGACTGACGGTCCCTCGGCTGAAGCCGCCCGCAACCAGATCAACGCGATCGCCAACCCGCAGATGCCGGAAGTCGGTGAGCGCTTCGTTGGCACCGTTGTCAAGACGACCACCTTTGGCGCCTTCATCTCGTTGACTCCTGGCAAAGATGGGCTGTTGCACATTTCGCAGATTCGCCGCCTGGTTGGCGGCCGTCGGGTTGAGAACGTCGATGACGTGCTTCAGGTTGGCCAGAAGGTCCAGGTTGAGGTTGCGGAGATTGACCCCCGCGGCAAGTTGTCGCTACACGCCGTGGTGGACGATGCCGACGGGTCACCTGCCGCTGCGGAGGCCGGCCATGGGGACGGGGGCGGCGAGGACCGTCGGGACCGTCCGCGGCGCCGGCGCGAGCGCCATACGCACATTCACAGTGAGGATCGCGACGAGCAGTGATTAGGGCTTGGTAATGCCAGAAGCTGCTGGCCCGCCTGATCCAGGTCTCCCTGGCCTGGGTCTGTCTGATCCAGGCCAGGCTGAAGTCACCGTTCTGCCCACGGGCGCGCGCATCTGGACGCAACGGTCCGCCAGCGCTCATTCGTTTGTGATTGGCCTGTGGATGCGGGTTGGCTCACGGGACGAGGCCCCTGGGCAGTACGGTTCGACTCACTTCTTGGAGCATCTGCTCTTCAAGGGCACCAAGATCCGCTCCGCTGAGGAGATTGCGGTGGCCTTCGACGCCGTGGGCGGCGAATTCAACGCCGCCACCGCCAAGGAGTCGACCTGCTACTACGCTCGGGTCCTGGGTACACATTCCGATCTAGCGATTGACCTGCTGACGGACATGCTGACTTCATCGGTGATTGACCGGCTCGACTTTGAGGTCGAACGCGGGGTCATTCTGGAAGAATTGGCGATGAACCAGGATGACCCGGAGGATGTGGCCCATGAAGCGTTCGCGTCGGCAGTCTACGCTGGTCACCCCTTGGCCCGGCCTATTGGCGGCCGCCCCGAGGACATCCAGGCGGTTACCCGTGATTCGGTTTGGGATCACTACCAGCGCCATTATCGGCCTCAGAATCTGGTGGTGACCGCGTCTGGGAGCCTTGAACATGACCGGGTAGTGGAGTTGGTCTCTGAGGCCCTGGAACGCGGCGGCTGGGGTCTTGACGCCGCCGGCTCACATGAACCGGCCGCGTTGCGGCCGGTTCGGCCTCAAGCGGCTTTGCCGGTCAAAGGCGAGATGGTGGGCCTTGGCCGGCCAACTGAGCAAGTTCAGGTACTGGTTGGCTGCGAGGGGCTGATCGCCACCGATCCGCGCCGCCACGCGCTGGCGGTGCTAGGGGCCATCCTGGGCGGCGGGATGTCTTCGCGTCTGTTCCAGGAAATCCGGGCGAAACGGGGCCTGGCTTATTCTGCTTATTGCTTCATTTCGGGTCATTCTGACGCTGGATCGTTTGGGCTGTATGCGGGCTGTGGCCCGGCCAGCGCGGCGGAAGTGACAACTTTGATGGAATCCGAATGGGAGCGGTTGGCTCGTGAAGGACTGCGTCCAGGAGAACTGGAGCGGGCCAAGGGCCAGATCGCCGGTGGCACGTTGCTGTCTCTGGAGGATCCGTACTCGCCCATGAACCGCCTGGGCCAGGCGGCTACCTTGATGGGTGAATTGCCGCCGGTTCGCGAAGTGATTGCGCGGATTGAGGCCGTGACGGGCGATCAGGTTCGCGACCTGGCGGCCGAACTAGGTGCTCGTCCGCGTTCCCGGGTAGTTGTGGGGCCGGCCTAGAAAGGCCGGCGAAATGCATTCCTGGGGGCCGTCTAGCTCCACTAGGTGAACAGAGCCTTGACGAATGAGCCGAGTTTTTCATACCGGGGTCCCCGCAAGAGATTCGGCCGCAGGCCGAAGATTCTGTGGGTCTGCTAGCTGCGGGCTGTCCGGGTTCTTGGCCCGCTCCGGTTCCAGCCTCCTGGCGGGCGCGAGCTGACAGGCCTGGGGCCCAGGTTCGGGACGCCACTGGGGTGTTGCCGGTAGCCTGGGGGCGTGAATGAACAGATTCCAGTAGCGGTTGTTGGCGCCCGCGGGCGAATGGGCTCTAAGGCGGTGGACGCTGTCATGGCGTCGGCCGATATGCGGCTTGTGGACGCGATCGACATTGGCGATCCGATCTCCTCTTTGGAGGAGAGCAAGGCCCGGGTCGCCATTGACTTCACTGTTCCGGCCGCCACTGAAGGCAATGTCCATGAGTTGATTGATCTTGGCGTAAGCGTTGTTGTTGGCACCACTGGCTGGGATGAGGCGGCGCTGGGACGGGTGCGGGAGCACCTGAGCCGGGCGAGCGGGATTGGTGTCCTGATAGCCCCCAACTTCGCGATTGGCGCGATCCTGGCGACGAACCTGGCGGCGCGGGCGGCGCCCTTCTTCGAGACGGTGGAGGTGATTGAGCTTCACCACCCAGACAAACTCGACGCGCCATCTGGGACGGCCCGCGCGACAGCCCATGTGATAGCCAAGGCGAGGTCGGAGGCTGGTGTCAAGGTCCGGCCTGATGTTACCGACCCGGAGCGTTCGCTCGACGGAGCACGGGGGGCGGTCGTGGATCAGGTCCACGTCCATTCGGTCCGGTTGCGCGGGTTGGTGGCCCACGAGGAAATATTGCTGGGCAACCCAGGGGAGTATTTGACGATCCGGCATGACTCACTCAGCCGGGTTGGCTTCATGCCGGGCGTGCTGGCGGCGGTCCGCCACGTGGTGAACCACCCCGGCCTGACTGTGGGTCTGGAACCACTGCTGGGCTTGGCCTGAGAGTCTTGGGTGTGTTCCGGGCTGGGCGCTCCTGCCTGCCCACCTGACCGTTATCCACAGACGCGGCCCGGGCGCCGGACTGTGGGTATTGGCGGGCCATAGGCTGGTGCGGTGTCGTCTGTGTCCATTTCGGAGTTGCTGAGCGCGGTAGTCGCGGAGCTTGGTGGCGAACGCCGGGAGGGGCAGGAGCGGATGGCTGAGGCGGTCTGGCAGGCCATGGAGGCTGAGCGGCATCTGCTGGTCCAGGCCGGCACTGGCACAGGTAAGTCGTTGGCTTATTTGGTGCCCGCTTTGGCCTACGCCGCTGAACAGGACCGCAAGGTGGTGGTGGCCACCGCGACTCTGGCCTTGCAGCGCCAGATTATGGAGCGTGATCTGCCGTTGGCGGCCGGCGCGCTGTCTAAGGTGCTGGGCCGGCCCCCGGCCAGCGCTTTGTTGAAGGGCCGCCACAATTATGTGTGCCGTCATAAACTCGATGGCGGTTATGAGGACCAGGCCGAATTATTCGATTACGACGAATCGCCCAAAGGCGGGCGTGGGAGTTGGACGGGATCGAATCTGGCCCAAGAGGTGAGCCAGTTGCAACGCTGGGCGCATCAAACCAGTAGCGGCGACAAGGATGAATTCCCGGGTGGCGCCTCCGGGCGAGCCTGGCAACAGGTATCCGTTAGCGCGGCCCAGTGCATTGGAACCAAGTGCCCACTGGTCGAAGACTGCTTCGCGGAGGCGGCCCGTGCCGCCGCGGCGCAGGCCGACTTAGTAGTCACGAATCATGCCATCTTGGCGATTGATGCGGCGGGCGTTCCCCTCTTGCCAGAATATGGCGCCCTGGTGATTGACGAGGCTCACAGCTTGACGCGTTCGCTGACCTCCGCCCGGACGGTGGCGTTGACGGCCCGGATTGTGCGGGTGGCGGCGGACCTTGTCCGTCGTCTTGGCGTTGACCCCGACAAACTAGACCGGGTCACGCGGGATCTTGAGAACGCTCTGGACAAGGTCCCCGAGGGGCGTTTGCGCCAGGGCCCGCCGCCGGAGTTGGCGGCAGCCATCGCCGCCTTGCGCACTGAGGCCCGCGCCATCTACAGCGAGCTGACGGGCCTTCAAGATGCGTCTGTGACCGCCAAACAGGTCGCTCAAGCGGCGGTGCAGGAACTTGGAGAGACCTGCGCCCGCCTGGAGCGGGCGCAGGATGACGTTCACTGGGTTGACCGTTTTGTCAACGGCCTGTCCGCGCTCTACGCCGCGCCGCTGGATGTGGCGGATGATCTCCGCGCCACGGTCTTGGACCGTGCCACCACCATCATGACTAGCGCCACACTGGCCCTGGGCGGAAACCTGGACTCAGCCGCCGCGTCCGCCGGGCTTGGCGCAGGCGAATGGGATGGGTTGGACGCTGGCTCGCCATTTGATTACCCCCGACAGGCGATCCTTTATGTCGCGGCGGATCTGCCCGAGCCGGGCCGAGACAACTCGCACCGGTCCGCACAGCACCGTCGCATGAAAGAACTAATCAAGGCCTCACGTGGTGGAACCCTAGGGCTGTTCACCTCACAACAGGCGGCGGAGGTCGCCGCCGAGGCGCTGCGTGAGGAGCTTGACTGGTCCATCGCGGTTCAAGGCGAGAAGGCCCTACCGGCCCTGATCGAAGACTTCGTAGATGACCCCCAGGCCTGTTTGTTCGGCACCATGTCTTTGTGGCAGGGGATCGACGCCCCGGGTGTGACTTGCCGTCTGGTGGTGATTGATCGCTTAGCCTTCCCCCGCCCGGATGATCCCGTGATGTCCGCTCGGGCTGAATCCGCGGATAAGGCTGGGCACAGCGGGTTCATGACCGTAGCGGCTAGCCACGCCGCTTTGATGCTCGCCCAGGGGGCGGGGCGCCTGATCCGGTCCGCCACGGACCGGGGCGTGGTGGCCGTGCTTGATCCGCGCTTGGCCACCAAGCGTTACGGGCAGTTTCTGGCCCGGTCCCTTCCGCCGATGTGGCGCACTGAGTCCTTGCCAGTCGCCCTTGGGGCGCTCTCCCGGCTGGCTGAAGCGGCCCAAGGCGGCGCGGCGGGGGCCAACTCCGCGGGCGCTACTCCCTAAGCGAATGATTTCCGAGGCGTGTGGCAACCCGAGGGTCTTTGGCGATCCCCCGGGTGACCAAACGAACGTGAAGCGGGCCAGCGGCGGACTGGACGTTTGCCGAGAACCGCGGCAGCGGCATCGGCCAATCAGGTCTGAAGCGGTGTAGTGAGGCTCAGCCTTGGGTTTCCGGCGGCCCGGCAATTGTGATGTCAGTCAGAATGAGATAGACCTCGGCGGGTCCGCTGGTGCCGAGGTAAGTGAATTCGCCCAGCCCCAGGCCAATGGCGACGTTGCCGAAAAGCCGAGCCTGGTCTTGAGTGCATTGGATCTTGCGTGTGGTCAGGGCGGCGATCTCGTGTTCTTGCCCAAAGTCTTTGACGCGCTTGGCGGCCTCGGCCAGTTCTGGCGAAACCGAGGGGTGATCCCAGCCCCACAGGAAACTGTTGTCGCGAGGATTTCGGGTGCCCAGCACTTGGATCCGGCTTGACAGGTCGCCTCTTGTGCCGTGCCAGGCGAACGTGCCGGCCGCTAGGTCAGCATCCCAATTACCTTCTTCGAGGCCAGCTTCCTCGGTGATGCGCGTCAACGTGGCGTTGTGGCGCTCTAATCCGGCGTCGGCTACTCGCACCAATTCAGAGTCGTCTAGACGAGCGCTATCCGCGCTTAGTTTGGGACCGCGTTTCTTCGACCAGAATGCCATGCGTCGAGCCTACCTGCTGGCCTGGCCAGCCGTTGCCGCGTGTCACGCGTGGCGCCCCGCCATGCCCCGGGTGGTGTGATAGAACGCCACTGTCCCCGGAATCCAGCGCTGATACACCGGACAATACCTGTGCGACAACGAAGACTGCCCGCCTCGACATTAGGCTGACCGAAACGCAAGAGAGCCGCCTTGAAAGGGCCGCGACGCTCAAAGGGACTACACCTGCGGGCCCCGAGTATGTTGGGCAGTTTGCGGCAGCGGTCTAGGAAGCTGCGGGCTGTCTATCGGTGGGTCAGCCAGATGCGCAGCAATTCAGCCGCTTCAGCGAATCCGTTGCGGGTCTCCAAATAGTCGAGGACCTCTGTCGGCGTCATCGGAGGCCGGCGCAGCCTTGATGACATGGCGGTCAAGGCCGCCGCCGCGCTGGCCGGATCGCGGCGCGCCAGGCGGGCCGCGAACGCTGCGGGCGACTCAACGCGAACCGCCGCAGGCAGCGCCAGATCCGGGAAATCGCGGAGGTTGGAGGTCACGATCACCGAGGCCCGCGCAACCGTCGCGGTGGCTGCCACGTGCTCGTCCGCCGGGTCAGGCAGCCCGAAGCTGCCCTCCAAGTGCTCCCAACCATCCACCAGTGCGCCCGGGAAAACTTGTCCCATCCGGCCGATCAACAGGTTGGCCGCGCGGCTGGCGTCGTCGGGCTCCAAACCGTGAGCCGCATGGCGTTTGCGCTCCAAGTACTCCAATTCCGCCAGAATCACCCGGTTCCAACAAGGCAAGTAGGCAGACTCGGCGGCCAAGGAGAGCAAGAAGTCGCGCATCCGGCTTGGGGCAAGGATGCACGTGTCGAGGACTGCCCGGGCAGGGTCAGCCATGCCCGCCTTCGGCGCGGGTCGCGTGGAGTTCCCGGCGGATGGCTTTCAGGTCCGCTAGGGTCTGGCCGGTAGGGGCCTCGTCCCCCAGGTCCGCTTGCGTCTCAGCGATGAAGTGGTACCGCGAGGAGCGCAACCGGTCGCGGTAATTCAGCGCATCCGGTAGCGCCACGCGGCGATGGGTGCCCACCTTCGAATGCGGGATGACTCCCGCATCCAGTAGTTTGACCACGGTCGGCCGCGTGACCCCCAACAGGTGGGCCGCCTGGGTGGTGGTTAGCCGTCGGGAGGTCGGCACTACGGCCACGTCCACCCCTTCCCGCATGGCTTGGGCAGCCTGGCGCAACAGGTCCGCCAGTTCCGGCGGCAACTCGACCAGTTCGGCCGAAGTACCGGGCGAGACGAACAACTCACGGCCTCCGCCTTCAGCGTTGTCCGATGCAAGCACGGCCGTGAGCGCCTCACTTACGGTGACCGGGAACCGGGATCTCTCCGCGCGCGTCATAAACGGACCTCCGAATTTGCGTTTATTGCGTATATGCTACCAGGCCGGTGCCGACTCGGCGGGCTTCCCGTACACGCCGGCACGTGTCCCGCGGGTGAGCCATTACCGGTGAGTCGGAGGCCGCGGTGATTGAGGAGTCCTGGGGCGAGTTCGTTGCTGCTCTTGAGGCTCGGGACTAGGAGGCCTGGAAGCGGCTGCGCGCCACAGATGGGCCATGCCAGGTCGGTGCGGTGCGCCCAATCCTTGTGTCGTCATGGCTGGTCAGGTGCCCACGGGTTGACTAGGGGCACATCGAATCGGGCGAAGTCGGACACGTTGCGGGTGGCCACCGTGAGCCCAGCCTCCTTGGCCGTGCCTGCTATCAGGGCATCCGCCAAGGGTGCCGGGTCCGGAACGTGGAAAGCTGCTGCCACCTTGGCCGCGGCCGAAGTTAGGCTCAGTACCCTGCCCTCGAACGCCTCCAGGAGATCCTCAAGCCAAGCGCGGTACACCGCACCACGGGCCGGGTCCTTTCGTGCTGTCAGCAAGACCCCGCGCTCCATCTCATGGACGGTGACCACGGAAACAAAGGCCTGGGCCAAATCTGTCTGCTCCGCCCATGCCCTGAACGCTGGATCCGCGCCCGGCCGGCGGGCCCGCCTAAGTTCCGAGGTGACGGGTGTGTCGAGCAGCAACCGCGTCACAGAGCGTCCCGTGGGAAATCCTCCGACCGGGCGTAGGGAGTCTCAAGGTCCCACAATTCCGGCCCCGCGGAAAGATCTGCCAGCTTCGCCTCCGCCCACCGCCGCCGCCGCGCGACACCATCCCGCAGGACGTCCCTGGCCTCCGCTTCCATAGAGCGTCCCCGCTGGGCCGCCAGGGCGCGCAGATCCTCATACACGCCCGGATCGAGGTTCCGCACCGTCAAAGTTGTCATGCCCCTATGCTAGCGCCCTTGCTTGCACTGATGCCAGCACACACGCTCGCCGTCAAATCCTTGACACGCCGGCGTCCCAAGAACCCGAGCAGCCGGCCGCGGACAGGCCCCGCGTGGTTGCTGGTGACACGCCGGGCCGGCGGCGCACGGCGTGTCGGAGACGGTGGTAACTTGACGAGCGAGGGGCAGTTTGCGGCGGGCCTTGGGAAGGGCGACTGAGTGTTCATTCTGGGGCCGTTGCGGTTGGTGTTTGGTGGCCAAGTAGGGCAGTTCCTATCGGTTCAAAGGAAGGCAGAACACGGCATTATGAATAAGCACCGTACTCTAAGGCGTCTACTGGTCACGACAATGATTGCCGCAATGCTGGGCTGCGGCGCTCCGAGACCTGCCGCCGGGTATGGGGATGCAGGCAGGTTCTCGCTATTATATGACCGGGAATATGAGGTCTTTGGAGGCGATCACATTCTGATCCCAGGAAAGTACAGTGATGGAGAGGCGTCTTTCTCGGATGAGTTCAATGTAAGGCTCGTAGGGGCTCCGTCTGCGATAGCCAATTGCGGATTCACATTAGAGCGCGACGGGTCTAAAGGCTCAATTCGCATAGATGTTCCCACGGGAACGCCGCCCGGCCACTATTGGGTCTTCGCGGAAATTGAATTCTGGTCCTATTATTATGACGATGAAGACGGGCAGGTTCGTGGCAATAGGCACGTTATAGACACGGATGCCTTTGGCTTGAGTATAGTGGACGGAACGCGGAAGGCGGCCCTTATGCCGGTAGCCGGGCCCGTCCGCCTGTCCCCGGAGGGTGAAATGCGGCTGCGACTTGAGTACGAGCCGACTGGCGAAACCGATCCTTGCGGCGTATTGGCGGGGGATTGTTTTATGGAGTTTAGTCCCGGAGTGAATAGCGGAGTATCGCTCGGCGTGGGGGGTGTTGAGGGTTTTGTCTGGAGCGGGGATTTCTTGCGGGAGGTCATGGCCGGGGATTATTTTGTTACTATAATGTCTGAAACCGAGGGTGATTGTGTCTACGAGGGTGGGTCCGGGGAAGACTGCCGGAGACCGATATCGAACACGATCATGGTTACCGTTTCGCCGGCGGAGGAGCGGGTGCCGGCTATAGCCGATGGCAGCGACATTTATGCGTCGGTGGGTGAGTACTTGCAGCGACCGTTGACACGAGAAGCGGGATTGGTGACTCAGCTAACTGAATACACGTTCACGGCGCCGGTGCCAGACTGGTTGCACATACAAGGGCCAAATCTCGTTTCTGGCTCTGGTTTTCTGTACGGTGTTCCGCCGGTGAAGGGTGTGTTTCCGGTGAGTGTGAAGGTTGAGAATGAGTATGGTACTGACTCTTGGTCGGGTTCGATTGTTGTTGGTGAACCGCCAGTGGTCACGACGGCTGGTTTGTCTGGTGGCGCGGTTGGGAGGAAGTACGGGGAAGTGTTGACAGCCTCCGGTGATCCAAGTATTGCGTGGAGTGTTGTGCCGGGTGGGGGTGGCTTACCAGACGGACTGGTACTTGACGGATCGACTGGGGCGATTTCGGGTACGCCTGAAACAGCGGGGGACTGGCATTTCACGGTACGCGCCTCAAACCAGTTCGGGTTCGAGGACAAGGCGTTACGGATTGAGGTCGTTGAGGAAGATGGGTTGTATACAGCGTCGGCAGGGGCCGGCGGGGTGGTGAGTGGGACCGTGTCTGGCCGGTATGCGGAAGGCGCGGTGATGGAGGCTGTGGCGGTTCCTGATGCAGGGTTCGTGTTTGATGGGTGGACGGTGACGGGAGTAACACTGCCGAGTGGGAAGGTGTCCTCAGAGCAGGCGTCCTTTGTGATGCCGGCTGGGGATGTGACGTTGCGGGCGGGTTTTGTTCGTGGATATGAGTTCCGGCGGCAGGCCGGCGGGGGTGGGAATGTGGTTGGTACACGGAATGGGTTGTATCGGATGGGTGAGGAGGTTCGGTTGCAGGCTAGGGCTGATGGTGGGTTTGAGTTCTTGGGTTGGACGGTGACGGGGGTGGTGTTGAAGGCGAATCAGATGCGGGATCGTGATTTGGTGTTCGCGATGCCGGCTAAGGGTGTGACGGTGACCGCTAATTTTAGGTTGCCGGAGCGTAAGGGTCCGCCGGATACTCAGGATCAGACACCGGATGGGGGTTCGGGTGGTGGGGTGTTGGTTGTGCCGCCGGTTGAGCTGCCGTTTCCCGGTGGGGGTGTGAGGCCGCCGATGCCGGTGCCTGGATATGTCGCGGGTAGTCCGCTGGTGTATCGGTTTGTGAATGGTGAGTTTCCTGGTGCGGTGTGGGACGGGTTGGAGAGTGTGGTGGTTGATGGTCATGTGTTGAGCATGGTGGCCGAGGGTGATGGGTTGGTGCTGGGCGGGTTTCCTGGCTTTGATGGTCGGGTTGGGGTGGTCTCGCGGGGAAGTGTGGTGTTGACACTTGATGTGGGGTTCCTTGATGGGCTGTCTGGGGGTGTTCATGTGGTTCAGGTTGGGTTTGGTCCATCCGCGGTCGGTGGTGGGCCTCAGGTGTTTGAGATGGAGTTCACGGTCGAGCCGGAAGATAGTGCCGGCTTGGGGGATGGTGTTGATGGCCTGGCTGGTGACAGCCAGCCGGGGGATGCTGGTGCGGGTTCAGGCGACCTGTCAGGGGCAGGAGGGGACGGTGGTGTGTCGGGCGCCTTGTGGGGTGCTTTGGCGGCGGTTGGTGGCGTGTTCTTGGGCGTGTTGGTTGTGGCTGGGCGTCGGAAGGCTCGCCGGGAACGCAGTGTCGCTTGAGCCGGGTGAAGGGCGCGGCTTTCTGGCCAAGGTCGGGGTGAGTTGTGACTGTTTAGCTGGTCGGCTCGGCGGGTGGGGTTGAGGCTGGAACGTTTGGGTCGGCATCGGCGGCGCTATCCGCAACCGGGGGAGCTGCCAGGGCGGCACCAATAGCGGTGGTCAGCGGGATGGCCAGGACCAGGCCGATCGACGCGACCAGTGTGCGGACCAGTTCCTCGGCGACTTCCTCGAAGGTCAGAACATCGGTCACGGAATG
>JAIRXP010000046.1 GCA_031268215.1 Bifidobacteriaceae bacterium
TCCAAATACTCCTGAAGATGCTCGCGTTTGACCCCGCCCTGATGGGTTCCCAACAGCCACCGCTCCGCCAGCGAGAACACCCGGTGGACACCCGGGAGCAGCACATGAGGCTCAGCGGCGTCCGGCGCGGACTCGTTCAAAGCCTCATGGACGTACCCCGCCAGAGCGGAGCGATAAGCCGACAGGCCGTCAGTCACAACCCGCGAGCCCGGCTCGACATTGGAGCGGACGAACTTGCGCAACTCCCAGGACGACCGGTTCGCCGCCACCCCCAACCTGGCCCGGCCGAACCCGCGCCCGCCAGGACTCCGCTCCACAGCCGCCATGACCAGGTTCTTGCCGGTCAACGAGCTGCCGCCCTTGGCGACACCGCCATGCACCCACTCGTCAACCTCGACCGCGCCCGACAATTTGTCTTTGTCGAGCGAAGCCATCGCGGAGCGCAGCTTTCCGAGCATCGTCCAGGCCGTCTGGTATGAGCCGACCGGCAGCACTTGGGACAAGGTCAGCGCCGACACGCCGTTCTTCGGCACGGCCATCAACCAAGCCGCCTCGAACCAAACCGTCAACGGGGTGCGTGTGCCCTGGAAGACCGTCCCCGCCGTCACCGACACCCGCCGGTCGCAGCCCCGGCAGCGCCACCGCCCATCCCCGCCGCGCCAGCCGCGGCCTGAGCCGCAGTGCCGGCAGACGAAGCCATCAGGCCAACGCAGCCACTCCACATAGTCCAGGCAAGCCGCGTCGGTGGCGAACCACGAGCGCAACTCGGCCAGCCGGGACGGATAATTGACGCCGCGCACCGGGTATATAGACTCGCCCATGATGGCGCTCCTAACCAGCGTTGTCCACGCCCCCGGATGTTGGAGCATCGCGGGGGCGCCCTTACGCCCGCAACTGTAGACCACCTACAACGCCCGCAAGCAGACGCCAACCATCTACGGCACCGACATGGATAACCCTTTCTAACTTGAACGCGCAATTGTTAATGTTAGACTGCCAGGGCTGCCCGGAAGCCATCGAGGGCGTCATCGGCGCACTTGCGGGCCCTGGGCGGAAGCATACATACCCTCCTGTCACGGAAGGACCGTGGCCGAATCAGACCGAAGGAGGTGGGTAGATCTATGCGTCCATACGAAATCATGATCATCCTCGACCCAAATGTCGAGGAAAAAGAGATCGAGCCATTGCTGGACCGGTTCCTGAAGGTGATCACAGACGCCAAGGGGACCGTTGACCAGATCGACATCTGGGGCAAGCGGCACCTGGCTTACGACATCCTCAAGCATTCCGAAGGCATCTACGCCGTGATCAATTTCACCGCTGAAGCCGCCGATGCCAAAGAGCTCGACCGCCTGTTGACCTTGTCAGAATCCGTGCTCCGCACCAAACTGCTGCGGGCGTATCCCGCGCCGGTGGCTTGATCATGGCTGGCGACACTGTTATCACGGTGATCGGCAACCTGACAGCCGACCCAGAACTGCGTTTCACCGCCAACGGCGCCACCCCGGTAGCCAACTTCACAGTCGCTTCGACTCCCCGCACCTACGACCGCGCCAGCGGCGAATGGAAAGACGGCGAAGCGCTGTTCCTGCGTTGCTCAATCTGGCGCGAAGCAGCAGAGAACGTCGCCGAATCGCTCACCAAAGGCATGCGCGTGATTGTTCAAGGCAGACTCGTACAACGTTCCTATGAAACCCGCGAAGGCGAACGCCGCACCGTAGTCGAACTGCAAGTCGACGAGGTTGGCCCCTCACTGAGGTATGCCTCAGCCAAAGTCTCCCGCAATCCCCGCAGTGGCGGTGGCGGATTCGATTCCGGCGGATCATCCGGAGGCGGTTACGGCGCACCAGCCGGCGGCTATGGCGGCGGCGGCGATGGCTACGGCTCCCCCGCACAAGGTGGCGGCGGTTATGGCGGGCCACCCGCCCAGGGCGGCGGCTACGGCCCGCCCGCGACCGGTCCGTCCGAAGACCGCTGGGCGGCGCCCGGAGTAGCTGGGTCCGCCGATGACGAGCCACCGTTCTAGACCGGTGGCGAAAGTACCAGCGTCCCTAGCTGCCAACGGCCGCGTTTCGGCTCGGGCGGGGCTGGCGCCCTTACGGGAGCCACCTGCGCTAGACGATCACGCGGCACAACCAGACTTAAGACTCATTCACAAGCAAAGGAAGAACCATGGCTAAGCCTGCACCACGCAAGCCGAAGAAGAAGGTCAATCCTCTCCGCCTGAACACTCAGGGCGAGATTGACTACAAGGATGTGAACCTGTTGCGCAAGTTCATCTCTGATCGCGGCAAGATCCGCGCCCGCCGGGTCACCGGCGTATCCGTCCAGGAACAGCGCGCCATCGCCAGAGCGATCAAGAATGCCCGCGAAATGGCCCTGCTGCCCTATTCAAGCTCTGGCCGCTGACCGGCCCGGCACTGAGGAAGGAGAAACGAATCATGGCGAAGATTATTTTGACTCATGAAGTCTCTGGCCTAGGCCAGCCCGGCGACGTCCTTGAGGTCAAGGACGGTTATGCCCGGAACTTCTTGGTACCGCGCAATTTGGCCACTCCGTGGACCAAAGGAGCGGAAAAGCAGATCGTGGCGATGCGCCGCGCCGCCAAAGCCCGCGAAATGGCCACGGTGGAGGACGCTCTGGCCGCCGCTGACAAGCTGCGTCAGAGCTCGGTCTCGGTACCCGCCAAGGCCGGCGCGGGCGGCCGGCTATTCGGTACCGTCACCTCCGCGGACGTGGCCGCTGCGGTCAAGCGGGCCACCGGCTTCGATGTCGACAAGCGGAAGATCGAATTGCCTGGACGCATCAAGACCACTGGTCCTTACACCGTCCAGATTCGCCTGCACGATTCCGTCGTAGCGCCGGTTGATCTTGAGGTAGTCGCAACCTGACCGCCGCGTTTTGACCAACAGGCGATCCGCCGGCCAGACCCGGGGGACCGCCTGTTGGTTCGCCTGGTCGTCTCCCCGCGCCCGCGCTGAAGGCGAGTCGGTGCTGGGCCGGTGGGGAAACGGCATCGGGCACTGTAAGACTCAAAGACTTGAGAACGTCACGCCGCGAGGCGACCGGCGGAGCGGGCAGAGGCAGCGCGCGAGTTATCCACAGATTTTGTGACGGCTGTTGCGCCGGGGATACAAACAAAGCACGCTGGGTAGTCGGTTTGTTTTCTATTTTCCCGAATTGAGTGAGGACCCATGCACAACCGCGCTTCACGATGGGACGGCGTGACGCCGGGCCCCGTTCGTTCGCCCAAGGTTGAGGCCAGGGCAAGATTCATCGCTTCGATGGCCTTGTCCGCCAGCCACGGATATCCGCCGCAGCCCCGCTGCGCGCCTTACATTTCGCCGTCGCTGTTCAAGCACTTGGTGACCCGCGCCCGGGCCCACGCCATCAGATCCAGCCGGCCGTCCTGGCGCGGCCGGACCTATCTTTGCCGGATCAACCGGGACGTGATTGAGGCGACGGTGGTAGCCAACGACGGGAAAGCCACCCACGCTGTCGCCATGCGCCTGGAACACGTTGGCGGCCTGTGGCGGGCCAGCGACCTGGTCATCATCTGAACGCCGCGTCCGTCAAAGGCACCCGCTAGGGGACAGCCGGCCATCCGGGCCGATGGATGGAATGACCGGCGCGTGTCAAGCGCTGGCTGGTGGCTGATGCCAGACTTGGTGTTGTGAGTACCTCATCATCTGTGGCCCCCCTCAAGCTTGAGGGCTGGGAGTATGTGACATCGGGCAAGATCCGCGACCTTTACGAGCCTTCCGTGGCTTCGCCCTTCAACGACCTGATCCTGGTTGTGACTACCGACAAGATCAGTGCTTATGACTACGTCATGCCCACTCTGATTCCCGACAAGGGCAAGATCCTGACCGCCCTGACGGTCTGGTGGTTCAACCAGTTGGAGGACATTGTGCCGAACCACCTGGTCTCCCTTGAGGTTCCTGAGGAGGTCGCGGGCCGGGCCATGATCTGCCAACGCCTGACCATGTACCAGGTTGAATGCGTCGCCCGGGGGTATCTGACCGGATCCGGCCTGGCCGAATACCAGCGGACCGGCGAAGTGACCGGCATCAGATTGCCGCTAGGCCTGGTCGATGCCGACCGCTTGCCTTATCCAATCTTCACACCCGCCACGAAGGCCGAGCAAGGCGCCCACGATGAGAACGTGCCGTTCTCTTATGTGGCGGATCAGGTTGGCCTGGACACCGCTGAGCGCCTCCGGGACACCACATTGAAGCTCTACACCAGGGCAGAAGCGGTGGCCCGTGAGCGTGGCCTGATTCTGGCGGACACCAAGTTTGAATTTGGCGCTGACGCCACCAATGGCTTGCTGACCTTGGGTGACGAGGTGCTAACGCCGGATTCGTCGCGTTACTGGGACGCCCGCACTTGGGAACCTGGCAGCTCCCAGGCCTCATTCGACAAGCAGTTCTTACGCGACTGGCTAACCCAGGACTCTGGCTGGGACCGCAACTCGGAACCGCCCGCACTGCCCCAAGAAATCGTCGACAAGACTCGTGCCCGCTACATCGAGGCATACGAACGGTTGACTGGCGGGGCCTTCTTCGCCTGACCGGCCGGTGCCTCAGCGCCAGTGACCCGCCGGACCTTGCGTTCGCCCCCGGGCGTGCCGGGTGTGCCATCCCACTAGGCTGGTCCTGGAGTTCCTGCACCCAACCTTATGAGAAGGGGATCATGGCACGAGTGATTGTGGATGTTATGCCCAAGCCGGAGTTGTTGGACCCGCAAGGCAAGGCTGTCGCTG
>JAIRXP010000034.1 GCA_031268215.1 Bifidobacteriaceae bacterium
ACTGTGGTGGGAGTGGAGGTCAAGGCGTCCACGGGGTACCGGCCCAAAGACTACGCCGGCCTGCGCAAGCTGCGGGACCGCGTGGGCGAGGCTTTTGTGGCGGGCGTTCTGCTCAACACTGGCCCAATGGCCGTGAACCTGCGCGAGGAGCGCCTTCACGTGGTCCCCATCGATCGGCTGTGGCGAGAGATGCCGGCCAGTCGACAGGAGGCAAACACCAGGTCACGCTAGGCTGGCACCGCGCGATCGCGCATGTTCAGAGGCGAGTGCGTTTGCCCTACTTGGGCTATCTGATCTCCAAGTACAGTTCGCGGGCATCCCGTGGCGGCGGCGACACAAAGAGTCTGGCGGTTGGCATCTTCGCCGACCCGTAGCGGCCGATGCCGCCCCAAGACCGGAACGCCCGCACCGAGTGGGCGCTACCGGTTCAAGGGGCAGTAGCGCAACTGGGAGCGCACCTCGGTCGGATCGTGGGGGTTGGCAGTTCGAGTCTCCTCAACTCCACCATATTGACGACGTTCCAACACTGACCCGGTCGGTGGACCAGGGCAGCTGGTGTGCTTAAGAGTGCATGAGCGGCCAGTCTCCGTCGACTTGCCGCAATCTGCTCAACCATCCACCTGCTAAGTGCTCAGTAGCTCGGCTGCAATCTGCGCAGTGCTTCGGTAGGATGGCCATTGTGGAGTATCAACCTCGACTGGTCGACGTCGAGTTGCGTGACCGGCTTCAGGCCGTTGGTGCCGTGCTGTTGCGCGGTCCAAAGGCCTGTGGGAAGACCGAAACCGCCCGTCAGCAGGCCAATAGCGAGATCCAGATCGACGACAGCCCGCTGGTGCTCACCGCCATGGCGAGTGATCCAACGTATCTGCTGCAAGGGGCCACGCCTAGGCTGATCGATGAGTGGCAAGAGCAACTCCCATTGTGGAACACGGTGCGCCACGAGGTGGACCGGCGACAGAGCAAAGGACAGTTCATCCTGACGGGCTCTTCCACGCCCAGGGACGACGCGCTGACTCATCTGCACAGCGGGGTAGGTCGCTTCGGCGTGGTCGACGTCCGCACCATGACCTGGTTCGAAAGAGACTGGTCGACGGGAGACGTTTCACTGGCGGAGCTGCTCGCGGGCGGCGAAGCGAGTTCGGCGGTCTCGGACATCGACCTTGCAGCCGTGGCCACCAAGTTGGCCGTTGGAGGCTGGCCCGGCAATCTCGACTTGTCGGAGCACCGGGCCTTGGAGGCGAATCGCGACTACTTCGAGTTGTTGGTAACCCAGGACATGCGTCGCGCCTCCGGCGTGCGCCTTGACCCTGTCCGGGTTCGCCGTGTCCTGCAATCGTTGAGCCGCAATGTGTCGGCGGAATGCGAGATCTCGACCATCGCGGCGGACGCCGGCGGGGCGGACGGTCCACTATCGCGGAACACGGTAGCCGAGTATTTAGATGCGCTGAGACTGCTGATGGTGACCGAGGACCTCCCTGCTTGGAGCACCCACATCACGTCGAGGGCGCGGCTCCGGAAAAGTCCCAAGAGGCACTTCGCTGACCCGTCGCTCGCTTGCTCGGCTCTTGGGCTGACCCCTGACCGCCTGCTGAAGGACCTCGGCTTTCTCGGCTTGCTGTTCGAGTCTCAGGCAGTTCACGACTTGCGTTGTTACGCGCAGTTGTCCAATGGCCGTCTTTCCCATTACCGAGACTCCAACGGCTTGGAGGCCGATGCCGTCTTGGAGCAGGCCGACGGGTCATGGGCAGCTTTCGAGGTCAAGCTCGGCTTCGGCGCCGTTCAGCAAGGAGCGGCGTCATTGTTGGCCTTCGCCGCCAACATCGACCGGTCGAAGACCGGGCCGCCGTTGGCATTGGTGGTCATCACCGGTTCTGGATTCGCGCATCGGCGTCCCGACGGCGTGTACGTGGTCCCCCTCGACCGGCTCCGCGCCTGAGCCGCCGCCCTCGACGCGCCGCGATACCACTCGTTTTCGCTGCCCAATCAGTGAAACCAGTGCATGGGGGAGTGTTGGAACTTTGTCCCATATGGTCCACCGTAGTTCGCTTATCCGAACCACTGACCCCTGCATTTGGTCTGAGCCTGGTCCGTGGGTCCTGCGGTCAGTCGGTCTGGCGGTAGCGGTAGGTGCGGCCGTCGGGCCGTTCGCGCGTCACTCGGCCCGCTTCCAGCAGCCCAGACAGCATGTACCGGACCTGTGGCACCGAACGGCCCGAGCCCTCGGCGAGTTCCACGACGGTGGCCGGGCGGACGGCCAGAAGATGAAGGATTTCCTGGGTCGCGAGGCTCACTCCGGCCCAGGCGCCACGAGCGGGGGCCCTTCTTGGGCCAATACGGAAAAGCGGATGCTTTGGTCATCGAATAGCAGCGGGGGCATGTTCCGCGTGCCCAAAGCGGCTTGCGCTGCGGGGATGCCGGTGCCCAGATGCTCCACAGCCTGAGCGCCAGGCTGGTCGCGGACAAAACTGCAAGGTTTTCGTCAGTCTTGCGTTGCGCAGGCTGGCTGGGGCTTTGCCAAGCCCTTCCACGGACATGCCATACAGGCCGCCTGAGTTCGCGATCAGCAACCCCGCGCCTTGTTCGACCCGCAACGCGACCGGCTGGTTCAGGGCCGCGGCGCTCAGGTCGCGGTGGATCGCGGAGTTGGCGATCAATTCGCGCACCACTACGGGTGGATAAGTGGGCGAATCGCGGACAGCGCCGGTGGAAGGGTCTTCCACTATGCCGTTGGGCGTGACGCGCTCAACCCAAGCCATGGAGGCGTCGACCATCTCCGCGATTGATCCGGTGATGTATTCGGTGTCCAGGACGCGATTGTCCGCGGCGGCGTCCAGATCCCCCATCCACGACGACATCGGCGGCATCGGCGGCATCGGCGGACCGAAACGACTGCCTGAGCCCGCGGACTGTTCGCGGCCGACCGAACCAGGTCAATCGGGCGGCGAGGGTTTAGGGGCCGAGGGTGTCGATCGGGATGACGTGGACTGAGTCGTCGCGGGTGTGCGCGACGCCGGTGGTCGCGGTGACGATGGCGAGAAAGGCGGGGGGCTCGACCTGGCCGGCCAGCTTCCGTTTCAGCCGAAGGAGGGTGGCGGCGGCCTGGCCGATTTGCCCCGCGCCGAGTTTCACTTCGACGGCGCCCCAGCGGCCGGTGGTGTCCGTGACGATGGCGTCTGCTTCGAGGTTCGTGTTGTCTCGATAGTGGTAGACATCTCCGCCGCGAGCCTCCGCGTAGACCCGCAAGTCACGGATTGCCAGTGATTCGAACAGCAATCCGGTTGTGTTTGGGTCGCCCCGCAACGTCTGCGGTGTCGCGCCCAGGGCGGCGGCAGCCAAAGAAGGGTCAGCCAAGCGATGGGTGGGCGTGACACGGATCTGGCTCTTCGACCGCAACGAATAGATCCACGGCGGCAGGTCGTCGACGGCGAAGACTCGCCGCAACGCGGCGATATAGTCCGAGAGTGTTGACAGTGCGGCAGTCTTGCCGTCTTCGGCGTTCGCGGCGATGTCGGAGTGAATGGTCTTGATGGCAGCTTGAGTCGAGGTGTGCCTGGCAAGCGAATGCAACAGCGCCATCATCTTGCCCGGATTCCGCGAGGTGCTATCGGGCCGAGGCAGATCGAAGTGAGCCAATGACTGGATGTACTGCTGGGGGATCAGCATTGCCAGATCATCGTCCAATCCGAGCCCCGCGGGCCAGCCACCCCGGCAAATCAACCGGATCGCGCCCGCGTAATCCAGGTTCGAGGAACACGTCTCTATCGGCGCGCCGTCTAGCAACGCTCCCAGCGACACCGCACCGGACGAATCACCAGCCTCGAACAACGACATCGGCCGCAATCTCAGACGGGCGAAACGCCCTGTTCCCGTGTGGCTGGTCGCCCCGTCTGAGGGAGTCGCCGAACCCGTGAAGATGAACCTCCCCTTGCCCGTCTGGGCATCGATCAGCCGCCGAGCCGTGTCCCAAAGGACCGGCGCGCCTTGCCATTCGTCCACCAACACCGGCGGGTCGCCCTCCAAGAGGGCCGCGGTGTCCAAGAGTGCCCGTTGGCGGATGGCGGGATCATCGACAAAGATCTGGGATCTTGAGTGGCGCCGCCCTATCCACGTCTTGCCGCACCATTTGGGGCCTTCGATCAGCACTCCCCCGAATGCGCGCAGCAACAGACTCAAACGCGTGTCCATGACCCGCGGCCAGTACAATTCCTCGAATCCGCTCACTTGCCTTCCCCCAATCCCGAAGTCAGATCATATTGCGTGTCGGTTGTTTTGTATCCTCTGGGTTGGTTGATTTGCATCGGCGCGAGCGGCTCGTCGAGGCCGAGCGCCAGGCTGAGTCGGAGGTTCTTGGCCACCGCCGTCGACTTGGCCGGCGAGGCAGCACCCATCACGCGCGCAGGAGGGGTGGGGCGTCGGGATTTCAGACACACGGTGTGCCGATGACGCCACCGCCCGCTGCCGAGAGGGAACCGCTTTTCAGCCTCCGGCGGTCCTCTGGTCGGATCTTCACGGGGCCCCGCGAGTCCCAGACCAGTGACAGCTAGGAGCCCATGGACCTCAGCGCCCGGCGGCGCCACACCAGCGCGGCAGCGCCCAGAGCCAAGAACGCCACGGACAGCGCCCCGACTGGATCGGAGTCAGTAGGACCGGTCGAAGACAGCTGGCCCGAGGGGCTACTGGAGGATGGTTTTGGTTTGGGCTGTGGCGGCGGTGCGATCTTCTCAAATACGCCCTGGACAGTGGCCGCTGCACCTTGGGCGGTCAGCGTGGCGCTGGCTTGGAGCGGGTCGGCAACACTCGCCCCGGTGACGGTCCAACCTTTGAACGTGTAGCCCGAGCAAGCCGCGGCCGTCAGAGTGTAAAGGCCGCTCTCGTAGGTGTATAGCGCGTTTCCATCTGGATCGGCTGGAACCGGGTCGACCGGCGTCAGGGCCACCGCGCAAGTAGCCGAGGATGAGGTGATAGTGATCGGATAGAGAACGTCATGCGCGGTCTCGCCACCGGTAGTGAAAGGTCCGGAGCCGGACACGATTCCTCGGTTATAGATGTAGCCCGAATTGGCCACTGAGCCGTTGTTGGTGATGGTGGCTCCAGCGGATTGATTGAACACCACGCCGCTGTTGTTCAAAGAAGCACCGTTAGCGACTGTCAGCGTCCCTGAGCCAGAGTTCACCACGGTGCCGGCGTTGTCAGCGTCATCTTCGATCTGGATGGAACCGGAATTGTTGATCCGCGCGTTGAGCTGAACGGAAGCCTCGCCCTGCAACGCCATGGTGCCGTCGTTATCAATCTGGGCTCCGGCACCGACTTCGAGGGTTGTGCCCGGAGTCATGGTCAACGTCGCGCCGTTGGCGATGGTCCAGTGCGCTCCGGGATCCACCAGGACGCGGTAATCGTCAGGCGGAGACCAGTTCTCGTTCAGAGTCGCGTTGCCGGAGATCTCGCAGGTCTTGGTGGGCGCGTCACAGACGGAACCGGCCGGCTCGATTATTTCGAAATCGGCCTGGATTTCCAGGATGGCGCCCTCGCCGGTGATGGTGATCGTGGTCTGGCTCGGGTCAGTCACGGTCGCGCCGGCGACGGTCCACCCATTGAAGCTGTAACCCTGGCAGGGCAGGACCGTCAGTGTGTATGAGCCACCCCGGTAGGCGTATAGGCCGTTCCCATCTGGGTCGGACGGGACAGGATCCGCCGGGGTGACGGCGAGTTCGCAATCCGAGGGCCAGCCCACAACCTCTGTGGTGATCTCGTAAAGAATGTCATGGATGGTCCCACCACCAGTGGTGAAGGCCCCGGAGCCGGACACGATCCCGCGGTTGTAGATGTAACCCGTGTTGGCTACCGAGCCATCATTGGCGATAGTCGCCGTGTCTGAATCGTTGAACAACACGCCCGTGTTGTCGAAGGTTGAGCCAGCGGGCACGGTGAGCGTGCCGCTGCCTGTGTTCACGACTGTGCCGGCGTTGCTGGCGGCGTTCACGATTTGGATCGAGCCGGAATTGCTTATCTGGCCGCCAGCCAGGTTGTCTATCCTCCCCGTGAGCGGATCATAAGGCGACGGGTACATGGTTCCCAAGTTCGTTAGATCACCAGCGTTGGAAATTGAGCCCGCGCCCAACGCCGTATTGCCCCGAATCGTAAGAGATCCGCCCGCTTGGTTGGTCAATGACCCGTCACCAAGGTCAACGCTTTGAAGGGTCGCGGTGCCGTTGTTCGTGAATGTCGGGCCCCCGGCTGGGTACAACCACAACGTACCGCCGGTTTCCACCGTGCCATCATTGGTGAAGGTGCCCTGGACGGTCACGCCGCCGCTGCCTTGGATCGTGGCGCCACTGGCATTGTTGATATCCCCCCAGCCCTCGATTTCGCCCCCGTTTTGAACGGTGCCGCGGTTATCCAGGAGGCCATTGGCGGATACTCGCAGGAACGAACCCGACGGTACGGTCAGCGTGACGCCGGCCGCGATCGTCAAAGTGCCACCAGCGCGAACGGAGACGGTGTAACCACCTGGCGGCACGGCATCGTCTGCAGTGAGCGTGGCATTGCCGGTGATTTCGCAGCCCGTGGGCGTGGTAGTGGGGGTGCATCCGGGAATGTCGGCTCGGGCCTGGGTTGGTGGCGCGGCCACAGCGGTGGCCAGGGCTAACACCAAGGCCGCCAGGGCCCAGCCAGCCCTTTGCGTTACCGTGCGGGACGGCCGCCGGGAACGTCCCAGCGCTGGTGACAGGGTCTCTATTGGTTCAAGAGTCATGTGTCTAATCGACATCCTTTCGGGCTCATAGCACTGGGTAATCCCGCGGACGACTTCGGAATCCGGTGGCGTCAGATCGCGTCGAACCGCAGATGAATACTCGTGTTCGGACAGCCCAATCTAACACGGTTTCCGCGCCTAAGAATGCCGCCCCGCGGCGGGCATGTTGTGGGCTCCCTGCATTCGGTGGGGCCCGTGCAGCCGGGTTGACCGTCTTTCCCGCCCCGTACCGCAGCACCGAGGCGTGGGAACCGTTGGCCATGGCCGAGGACCGACTCAAGGCGGCGCGGCGATGGTCTCGCTGGCTCACCGTCGGAGTTCGTTCGGTAGCTCAGCTGGATTCGCTGTGGAATGGTGACAAAGGCTGGGCCCAACCGTGCAAGACTGTGACACTCAGCTTCCAGCCGACGGCTGGATCCATGCTGACCGCCCGGGAGACGTCTACAGCGGGAGGTCCTTCCGGGTGAAGGCCAGTGCGCCGGCGGCGTAGGTCGCCAGGGCGACCCCAGCCAGGCCTGCCAGGCGCCAAGCCCACCCAGTGGCGGAGGCCATGATGCCGGGAACGTCATAAAGGGTGACTATTGTCAGGTAACGCAGAAAGGTGAAGTTCTGGCCAAACATGGCGATCAGAGGCGCCAACAGGAAGGCGCAGATCACACCGCCGCCCAGGCCAATGGCGTGCTTGGAGAGATTGAACACGCAGGAGGCCGCGAAGCAGATGCCGGAGAACGCCAAGGCCAAGGCCAATAGACCAAGGTTGAGCTTGATGATGGTTTGGACCTCAGCGGAACTGGCGCCGTAGCTGGAGAATGAGGCAGCCACGCAGTGGACGGTCGCAGCCAGGGTACACATCAACGCCAGGGAACCGGCGAAGAACAGCGCTTGGGTGGCAACCACTGCACGCCGTGACACTGGCGTGGACAGCACGTAGGCGAGCGTGCCTCGGTCGACTTTGGCACAAATCAGCCGGTTACCTATGGTGATGGCGTAAATGCCAACAAAGATGCCGGGCAGCATGTTGTAGTAGGCAATTCCGGCCGCGGCGAGCGGAGTGGTCAAGCCAATAGTGGAGACCATTAGGCATTGGACCGCGGCCAGGATCAGCCACAGGACGCTGTTCTCCCGGATAGTTTGCTTCATAAGGGCGGCGCTAAACATGCAGAGAACCCTCCATTTCTTCCGTCTCTTGGTACTTCTCGATGAAATGGCGGGCCAAGGTGTGCGGAACCTGTTTGATGAACCGCACCTCTAAGTCCGCCAAGGCTGTGAACAGCGCGGCGATTTCCTGGTCAGTGGCTTGGACGGTGACCTGTCCCAGGCTCTCCACCCGCTGGGCCACCGCGAAGGAACGTGACAAGAACGCCTGGTAATCGCCCAGGTTGGTGAACTCGATCTTGTACTCCTTGACGGGCTCATGGCCGCCGAATTGGCTGACATCCGCCACTTCGATCACGTGGCCATCTTTGAGGAACGCAACGCGGTCGCAGACCGCCTCAAGCTCATCGAACATGTGGCTGGACATGAACATGGTCCGGCCCTTGGCTTTTTCCTCGCGCACCAGGTCGGTGAAGACCTTCTGCATGAGTGGATCCAACCCGGTGGTTCCCTCATCCAGGATGAAGATGGACGCATCCGCCATGAACGCGGCCACTATGGCCGTTTTCTGCTTCATGCCTTTGCTCATCCGCTTCAGCGGCGCGCTGGCATCGAGAGCGAACCGGTCCGCCAAGTCATGAATCCGACTAAAGTCGCGTATTCCCAGGTAGCCAGCCTGGAGGCGGAAGAAGTCCAGCCTGCTCTTGACGTCAGGGAAGGCCACTTCGCCCGGTATATAGCCGATGCCGCGTTTCAGTTCCGCAGCCTGGCGCCAGCAGTCCAGCCCTCGGATTGAGCAACGGCCGGCGTCCGGATGGAGGAAGCCCATCAGATGGCGGATCATGGTTGTCTTGCCGGAACCGTTGATCCCGACCAAGCCGAAGACCTCGCCTGGTCTGATTGCCAGGTTGGTGTCAAAGATTCCGCGACCGTCGCCGTAGTCTTTGGTTAAACCATTGATCTCAATGATGTGGTCCATTGCCGCCCTCTCGCGGTGCCGTCTGATAGAAACCCAGGAAATAGTCCTCCAGGCTGGCCTTGCGTTCTTTGAAGCTCGCCACTTGGCAGTTGGCCAACCGCCGGATGAGGTGGTTCACTTCGTTGTCCCGGATCCGGACATCGATGCGCTTTTCGTCTTGATCAGCGAAGATGACCGCCCGCCCAAAACTGGTCAGGAAGGACTGGAAGCCGGCCAGTGTGCCAAATGTGACCTGATAGGTCTTAAGCTCGCTGCGGCGGATGTCCGTGGTGCGGACCGTTGAGACGATTTCCCCGTCCTTGATGATGGCGATCCGGTCGCAAACGGCCTGGACCTCGCTGAACATGTGGCTGGACAGCAGAATCGTCTTGCCGCGCAGCCTTTCTTGGCGCATGAACTCAATGAACCGTTCCTGCATGATCGGGTCGAGTCCGCTGGTCGGTTCGTCCAGTAGGAGAACATCCGGGTCAGCCATGAAAGCCGCCACAACCGCCAGCTTACGTTTGTCTCCCAAGCTCATCCGTTTGGTCTTGCCGCGCGGATCGAGCTGGAACCGGTCCAACAGTCCGTTCAGGCGGTCCTGATCGCGCGAGCCCCTCAGACCCTGCATGAACCGGATGAATTGGGTGCCGGTCAGGCCTTCCGGCAACGCGATCTCACCAGGTAAGTAACCGACCCGCCTCAGGATCTGGCTGGGGTGTTTCCAACAATCCAGACCGAGGATTGATGCCCGCCCCGCCTGGGGCGCGGAGAATCCCATCAAGTGGCGGATGGTGGTGGTCTTGCCCGCACCGTTGGGACCCACGAATCCGAATACCTCGCCTTTGGCGATCTGGAAAGAGACACCGAAAACGCCGCGGCCGTGGCCGTAGTCCTTGGTCAGGCGATCCACTTCGATGACGGCGCTCGCCGCCGCTTCTGCTCCCCCAGCGCCCGCTTGCGCCGCGCCCGCGGCCCTCGCGCCCGCGGCCCTCGCGCCCCCGGCCCCCGCACCTGATTGTCGGTTCACGCGCTAAAGCGTGCCGGAGGGTTGTTGGAGAGATGCTGCGGAAATGTTCGCGAAATGTTAGGGCTGTTCGGCCCGGTGAGGCAGTGCCACCGTGAAGGTGGCCCCCAGCCCGGGGCTGCTGTCTACGGAGATGGACGCACCGGCCATAAGCGCGGCCCGCCGCGCTAACGCCAGCCCCAGACCATTCCCGTCGGCCCCGCCCGCTGGCGGGTCCGCCTGATAGAACTTGTCAAAGATGTGCGCCTGAACGGCCGGAGGCATACCGCGACCCGAGTCCTGAACCGTGACCCGGACGGCATCGGGCGCTGATACTAAAGCCAAAACGACGTCACCGCCCTGGGGTGTGAACTTGACGGCGTTGGCCAACAGGTTCTGCCAGACGATCTCCAACAGCCCTTCGTCAGCGCGAACGCGCACCTCATCCGGCAAAGTGGCCGTCAGAGTGATGCCCTTGGCGTCAAAAGCGTCTGCGAAAGCCATGGCCGCGCCGGACAACTGGCGGGCTAGATCGAACCAGTGAGGCACCGGAGCGATCCGCTCATTCTCCAGCTTGTTCAGCTTCAAGATATTCGCGACCAGCGAGTCCAGGCGGCGGGTGGCTTTAGCGATGGTTTCTGAATACTCGCGGAGTTGTTCCGGTGTCAGTCGTTCGGCGTGGCGCAGGGAATCGGCGTAGTTGGCGATTACCGCCAGCGGGGTCTTTACCTCGTGCGAGACATCGGCGATGAAATCATCCTTGACCGCTTCGATGCTGCGGAGTTCGGCTGCCATAGTGTTGAAATCATCGAACATGACATCGACGTAATCCCATTCTTCGCGGTCATGCGCGGGCGTCAACCGAACCGTGAAATCACCCCCAGCCACCCGCCCGGCGGCCCGTGACAGCTCCCGCATCGGGCGGTCAAAGACCAGCCGCCGCTGCCAGGCGACCACCAAGCAGAACACCAGGGACACCACCGCCCAATAGGACGCCATCGCCAGCCCGTAGCCCACCGCGGCCAGCTCCTTGTCCGGGAAAGCCGGTTGGATCATGGCCTGGCCGGACGCGAGCACCAGCAGGACACCGAAGACAGCGAAGAATCCCTTCCAGGACAGACGCCGAGGCCGCAGCCTGGGATCACGCGGCGGTTTGGGCCGGCTCACGCCAGCACCGCTTTGTAGCCCAGGCCATGGACCGTAACTATGGCGAACCCGTCGCAGGCCGCGAATTTGTCTCGCAGCTTGGTGATGTAGACGTCCACTGCCCGCAGACCGGTTGTCGCTTCAGGGTCCCAGAATTCGTCCATTAGCTGCGCACGGGTGTATGCCCGGTTGGGATTGGACAGCAGTTTGAACAGCAGATTGAATTCGCGCACGGTCACGGGTATGTCTTGGCCAGCGGCCGTGGCCGTCATCGCGTCCGCGTCCAACACCAGGTCTCCGGCGGCTATGCGTTTGTCCGCGGCGATTTTGGCGCGGCGGAGCAGCGCCCCGACCCGCAGTGCCAGTTCGTCCAGGTCTACGGGTTTGACCATGTAATCGTCCACGCCGAGCCGGAAGCCACGCTTCTTCGACGCGAAGTCGTCGCGGGCGGTCATGAACAGAATTGGGATTTCCGCGTCCAACCGGCGGACTGATTCAGCGAAGTCAAAGCCGTCCATTCCCGGCAGCATGATGTCGCTAACGATCAAGTCGGTGCGCGTCTCAGACAAGGCCGCGAACGCTTCGGTAGCCGTCGATGCCGCCTGGGTGCGGTAGCCGTGCTCCTCCAGGAGTCGGCAGGCGATGCGATTCAGGTCGAGGTCGTCTTCAACCACCAAGATCTGGATCATGGGACCGCCCTCCCGCGAGCTGCGCGACAGTTACTCATAGCGCCGGACAAGCTCCGCCCCCAGGACTCGAACCTAGACTAAGGGCACCAAAAACCCGTGTGCTGCCAATTACACCAAGGCGGAAAGCTCCTCTAGTGTGCCATGCCTTGCCCCTTTGGTGGAACTCGCGCCGCCGGACCGGCCGTGGCGGACGCAGCCTTGGTCAGAGTCTGACTAAGCTGTACTAGTCCAGCCCGGCTGTTACGTGAGCGTTGGAGAACCGATTTATGACCAGGCCTGCCGTGATCATCCTTGCCGCTGGCGAAGGCACCCGAATGAAGTCCCGCGTACCCAAAGTGCTGCATCGAGCGGCGGGGCGCAGCTTGCTGGGCCACGCCATTGCGGCGGCCGAGGGCGTTGGCCCAGACCAGATAGTGGTGGTGGTGCGCCATGGTCGTGATCTGGTCGCGGCCGAGGCCCAGCGCCTGGCCCCCGGAGTTCTGATCGCTGATCAGGATGAAATCCCGGGCACCGGACGGGCGGTTCAATGTGCCTTGGCGGCGCTTGACGGAGCCGGTGGCGGCGCAGACGGCCCAGGTGCGGGCACGGAGGGAGCGGACGGAACTGGCGGGGACGGCATCGGCGGTCTGACTGAGGCAGAAACGGCACTTGGCGAGATCGTTGTGATCTGCAGTGACACCCCGTTGATTGACACTGGGACACTGGTTGCGCTGCTGGAAGCCCACCGCGCGGACGGCAACGGTGTGACCCTGCTGAGCGCTGTGGTGGATGACCCGTTCGGTTATGGCCGGGTAGTGCGGGACCCGTCTGGGCAGGTGGCGGAAGTAGTGGAGGAGCGGGATGCCGCGCCGGAGCAAGCCAAGATTACGGAGATCAATGCCGCCGCCTACGTGTACAGTGCGGCCATGTTACGCACCGGCTTGGCTCGCCTTGGGAACGCCAACAGTCAGGGGGAGGTCTACTTGACCGATGTCGTGGCGGTAGCCCGCGCGAAGGGCCAGGCTGTCAGGGCGATCATTTGCGAGGATGCAGCTACCGTCCAAGGGGTCAACGACCGGGCCCAGCTAGCGTGGGCTGCCGGCGCGCTGAATGAGCGAATCATCCACCAGGCCATGGTGGGCGGAGTGAGCGTGATTGACCCGGCCACCACTTGGATTGATGCGGATGTGGAACTAGCGGCGGACGTGACGGTCATGCCAGGGACGCACTTGGCCGGCCAGACCGTGGTGGCGGCTGGTGCGGTGATTGGGCCGTTCACCACTTTGACGGACACTTCGGTGGGGGCTGGAGCCACCGTAGACCGGACTGTCGCTAACCAGGCTGTGATTGGCGATGCCGCCCAAGTCGGGCCGTACACGCACTTGCGGCCGGGGACGGTGTTGGGGCGCGGTTCGAAGGCTGGGTCGTTCACTGAACTGAAGGCCGCGGAGGTGGCGGATGGAGCCAAGGTGCCGCATCTGGCGTACGTTGGCGATGCCTCAGTGGGGGAGGGCGCAAATGTGGGCGCAGGCACTATCTTCGCCAATTACGATGGCGTCACCAAGTCGAAATGCGTGATTGGGCCGGGTGTGCGGATCGGCTCAAACAATGTTGTGGTCGCTCCCGTTGAGATGGGCGCGGGTTCCTATTCCGGGGCTGGCACTGTGGTGCGCGGTGATGTGCCGCCTGGATCGTTGGCGGTCAGTGCTGGGCCGCAGCGGGTGATCGAGGGCTGGACGCTTCGGAAGCGTCCGGGTTCGGTCAGCGCGGCCGCGGCCGAGCGGGCCCTGGCTGAACAGGTCCGGGCCGGGCAGGCTGCGGCTGGGTCTAGTGTCGCAGGGCCGGGTGTGGCCGGTCAGGCTGTGGTCGAACTGGCGGGTCCTGAGCCTGGCCGTGACGTTGACGCGGATCCTGGCGCGAGACCGTCAACACCCCCACGAACCTCTAGCCCAAACTGAATCAACAACCGAAAGGGCAATGCCTTGAGCAGTGGAATCATCAGCCACGATACGGAGAAGAGGATGGTCCTGGTGTCCGGGCGGGCGCATCCAGAGCTAGCCGAGGCCGTCGCCAGCGAACTGAACTGTGAGCTTGTGCCGACCTCCGCCTACCAATTCGCCAACGGTGAGATCTATGTGCGCTTCGCTGAGTCGGTCCGGGGGGCCTTCGCTTTCTGTCTGCAATCGCACACGGCACCAATCAACCAGTGGATCATGGAACATCTGATCATGTGCGACGCCCTCAAACGGGCGTCCGCTAGGTCGATCACCGCTATCGCTCCGTTCTACGGCTACGCCCGCCAGGACAAGAAGCACCGTGGGCGGGAGCCCATTTCCGCCCGCTTGGTAGCGGACCTTTTTGAGACCGCAGGCGCTGACCGCTTGATGGCTGTCGATCTGCACACAGCCCAGATCCAAGGCTTCTTCAACGGTCCGGTTGATCACTTGTGGGCTCTGCCAATCCTGACCAACTATGTGCGCACGCGAGTTGACCGCTCCCGGTTGACAATCGTCTCGCCGGATGCGGGCCGGGTCCGGCTAGCGGACCAGTGGTCAGACCGACTGGGAGCCCCGCTGGCAATCATCCACAAGCGCCGCGACCCGGCGGTCGCCAATCAAGTCAAGGTTCATGAATTGGTGGGTGAGGTCGAGGGCCGGACTTGCGTGATTGTGGATGACATGATCGACACGGCTGGCACTATTGTGCAAGCGGCGGAGGCCTTGCGCCAGAACGGCGCCGGCCAAGTGATCGTGGCGGCGACCCATGCTGTCCTGTCGGGGCCGGCGGTTGAACGCCTCAAGAAATCGTGCATCTTAGAGGTCGTGGTCACTGACACATTGCCGATTGAAGAGGAAAAGCGCTTCGAGAAGCTGACGGTGTTGTCTATCGCGCCGCTGATCGCTCGCGCCATCCGCGAGGTCTTTGACGACGGCTCGGTCACATCGCTCTTTGACGGCAACTCCTGAGCCGCGCGGGTCAACCAGGCGCGGGTCAACCACCCTGGAGACGGGAACTCACGTGGTTGTCCGGCGCTGTTGGGGAAGTCCCCGCCCTGCTGACTGGCTTCGATGAACGGCCCCGGCCGCAACAGCCGCGCCGAATTCACGCCAGGTTAACCGAGTAGAGAGAGAACTGTTCGTCCGTGGTTACGAGGATCAGTTGTTCGGTGATTGCTTGCGCTATCAACATGCGATCAAATGGGTCGCGGTGGTGTAACGGCAGCTCCCGGAGTTGGGCGGCGTGAGCGCCCGTAAACGGCAGTTCTTCGAATCCAGCTTCGCTGAGGTACTGCGCGATCCCGCCGGGGGCCCTGAGCTTCCTGACCGATTCCTTGATCGCGATTTCTGCGATGGATATGGCGGAATAGAACACAGCGTTGTGAGAGTCGGTCAGGAGTTGGCGGTGCTTGGCCGTCAGGTTGGGGCTGTCCATCAAGGCCCATAGGAGGATGTGAGTATCCGCCAACAGCCTCATTCGCCGTACCAATCATGCAACTCGGCCCCGTCCATCTGGTCGAAGTTGCTGGCGATCCAGATTTTTCCCTTTAGCGTTCCCAGGATCCGGGGTGCCTGGTGGTGTTCCAGGGGCGCTATCCGGGCAACCGGCCGGCCGTGGCGCGTCACGGTGGTTTCCTGGCCGTGTTCTGCCAGCTCAACTAGGCGCGAGAAGGTTGTCTTGGCTTGGTAGATGCTGACGTTGGCCATGCTGCAAGGATACTTAGTCTAGTCAGGTCTGGTCAATTTTGCGCGGTCAACCGACCGGAACCCATGTGGCCCTGAGTCAAACCGCGCCTGCGTCCAGCGCCGCGACCGGGCGGCGGCTAACGGAGGAGCCCTGCCGGCTGGTCGAGTACTGGCTGCGTGCCGAATTTGGGAATAGTTGAGGGCGGTGAGCCCGTTTACTATACGGACCCCGGGCTGGGCCCCTCGGGTTGTGATGGGGTCTGGTGGTTGGGGCCTTTCCGGTATCTGGTGTCAACGTCTTGAAGGAGCAGCACACTGATGACACATCGAACAGTAGATGGCTTGAGACTGACGGTTTGGATGATGGTGACGGTCTTGTTTGGAGGGTTGTTGATGGCTGTGGTGTCGGGCGCTGCTTGGGCGTATGCCGCGGATCCGGTGTCGGAGGGTGAGCCTGTGACGATCACGGTTGATGAGGTCAAGGACCTGGATGGGTCCGGCATTGAGCATGGATAGTCATGCGTGAGACATGCGCGATGCCGCCGGCGTGAACCCGCTCTACTCGGGGGAACACAAGCGCCGCCTGGGCGACGCATCGCGCGCCACAGATCACCCACGTTGTCACGTCGAAGCTTGCGTCACTTGCGCCTAGGTTCGCCGGCGCCGCCGTGCGCCGGGTCGGGTGGATGATCGAACGGTTCACCGAGCATGGTCTGGCCGCGCTCGCCGAGTACGCAGCCCAGTTGCGGTGTTCTCCATCGCGCCTGCATCCGTCCTTGCTGCTCGCCGGTGGCGTGGACGAGCGGTGGGGCCTTCGTCTGAACACGACCGTAGAGGTGGAATAGCTTGTGCTGTCTGTCAACGACATCGCAGCGTGGGGCATCACCCACCCTTGGCCCAGCGCTGACCAGACCGAGCAAGACCTGTTGCTGTCTCGTGCGATCTGCACTATCGCCGCCCACGACTACCCTGGCCAAGAACTCGTGTTTCGAGGCGGTACCGCCCTCCACAAACTCCACCTGGCCTCGCCGCTCCGATACGGCGAGGACTTAGAGTACGTCCGTTCGACCGGCGGCGGCATCGGCCAATTGACCGGTGCGCTGCTCGACTTAGGACGTACTATGGGCCTCGACGTGAGTTCCAAGATCACCGAGCACCCGAAGGCTCTCTGGCGCACCACAAGCCAGGCCGGGACGCCGCTACGGGTCAAGGCCGAGGTGAACACCCACGAACGCTCACCCGCCCAGCTGCCCGCACCCTACGGCCCGGACGAGGCGGCGCTCGTGACGGGGCGCTTGCTGAGCCTGGTATAGCGGAGCGGCACAACGTTCGGCGACCCGATCTGGCCTGCCCCGGCCACATGATGATCGCCGAGAAGGTTGCCATCCTCGCTGGTGTGGCGCGGAGTCAATTGGCGGCCGCTAACGCCACAGTTGTGGCGGTTGACTCTTGGCAAGAGTTCTTGGTGGTGCTCGATGAACCGTTGGATCCGCGGGCTGAAGAACTAATGGCCCGCACGCCGGTGTGGGACCGCTGACTCCGTCCCGCCTGTGTTCTGCGCTCCGGTCCGGATTGATCCGAGGCATGGCACTGGCGGTTTTAGCTGCGGAAATGAGTCGCTGGACCTTTGGTTGGGTCTGCGGGCCGTATCCGCCGGAGACGCCGGCACGGCGGTGACTTACGTGGTAACGGAAAACGTACCCAAGAGCAGTAAAGGTAATTCTGCCTGCAGCTATTGGTACGAGCCTATCCACCGACGCCCCCGCCCGGCCGGATGCCGACCCGGCTTAGCGCCCGCTGGACCCGCCCAGGTTGGCTAGGCGCGCCCAGCCCTTGCTACGCAAGTGCGTAATTTCAGTTTGGCCTGGTACTTGGCGTGGGCCCTTGACAGGGACCGGCGGGGGGCGAAGACTGGTGCCGGGGAGTGTCTCATTCCGGGGCGTCCCCTTTCTTGAGAGGCGACTCGTCATGCGGCCCACGACATCCATCGCGGCGCGACCATTGTCGAAATCTGCGGTCAGGGCGATGGTCGCCGTGACTACCCTGGCCTTGGTCGGAGCTTCGCTCGGCCTCGGCGTTTCCGAAGCGACTGCGGCGCCCGCAGAGGGCGCGGCTTGCGCTACCAAATCGAGCACGCAGACCTTGGCAGCCGTCGCCGAAGGCATTAACGCGACTAGTTGTCAGGCCGTAGGAGACTACGTGGAGATCGATAGCTCCAACAGTTCTTACATCCCGCAAGCGGGCGAGGGCACCGCGGTCACCGCCGCTATGGCGGACGGTTCGGGAGTCACTATCGAGGTTATGACGTCCACGGCGGGCGACGTCTCCCTGTCGGTGTTCGGCCCAAGTGATTCGGCGGTGGTCAAGAAGGCCGGGGCGGCGCGCGAGGCAGCTAGCAAGAAGGGGCGGCGCTGGCAGGGTAGCTCGGAGCGGCCGATCAACGTCAACAGCGGAGCCCAGAAGTCGTCCGCCGCGACAGGCCAGAGCATCGCAGCAGCCGTGACGCGCTGCAGCAGTTCGACCTACTCCGCGCTGAAAGGCAAATGGCACAGGAACCCTACTATCGTGGTGAATACCGTCGAGGGGCTGCCCTCGACAGTCAAGGGGTCCGCTTTCTTGCAGATCGCGAAGGATTCCATGAGCACCTGGGTGAATGTAACCGACGCTTGTAGCGTCGCTGACAGCATGACGCGAACCGCCACGGTCTACTCAAACAACTATTCGCACAGCAACATCAATGGCGCGAACAACGCCTGTGCCTCTAGCAGCGACGGTTTCAACGTGCTCGACTTCGGCAACCTCACGGGCTCTGTGGTTGGCCTGACATGCTCCCGCTACGTTTGGGTGCTCGGCTGGCAGACGCACGAGTCTGACGTCCGGCTGGACAACTCTTCGCGGAGTTGGGTGACTTCTACGTCGGGATGCACGGGCTCGAAATTCGATGTTCGCAGCGTGCTGACTCATGAATTGGGGCACTTTTGGGGCTTGGCTGATCAGTACGCCTCGTCGACCAGCCAACTAACAATGTACGGCTACTCTTCCACGTGCAGTACGACGCAGCGAACATTGGGCAAGGGTGACGCGCTCGGAATCAACGCGCTTTACTGAAGGGAGCGTGGCAAGATGCGGGTTGGGTGGTTGGCGGCCGCACCAGTTTTGCTGGCCTTGGGCCTAGCGGGGTGCTCGTCGTCATCGACGGACAGACAGTATGCGGCCTCTGAGATCGAGGTTTCCGCGGACCAGGTGAGGCCTGGGCAGACGGTCACGCTCTCGGGTTGGGCTTTCACCACCAAGTGCGAGGATGACTGTCCGCCGGACAGCGGCGCGGTGTGGTCGGAGCATGGTGATGGTGGCCGGTTGGGGGAGCCGCTGCGGGATCTGGCGATCGAGTGGCGTGAAGGCGACCAGGTCGTCGATCTCGGCTTGGTGGACGCCACTGGGGAGGAAGGCACTTTCGAGGTCGAGGTAACGGTGCCTGCGGATGCCGTTCCCGGCGCTGCCACCATTTTTGTGGGCGGTGAGAAGTTGGATCGGGATGCCGCCGAGGTCGAAGTGACGGTGTCTGAGTAGGGTCCACGCGACTTGGGTGTTCTCGGATCATCCCAGCCAAGCGTTGTACTCGACTGCCCGGCTTTGGCCACTCGGACGGGGGCAAGAGTAGTGGCCGCGTCCGGTTCAGCTAGCTGGTGTTTGCTCCGGTTTGGTGGCTAATCCCGGCGGACGCCTGGTGCGTTCGGTGCGCGCGGCTGGTTTCTAGAGCGCGAGCCGGGGTCCGATGTGGCGTGGGTCGTGCGCGTGGTGGGGTACTACTCCTTGAGCGCGCACTCCATTACGCGGGCAGACGTTGGGGGAGGTTGGTTGGCGGGCAACACGCCAGAGCAGATCCCGGCGTTGTTGCTGGGCTGGCTTGCCGTGGACCTTGCGCACCAGGGCCAGGGCCAGGGGCTGGGGTGGTCGCTGTTACAGCATGCCATTGACCGGGCGTGGGCGGCTCGATCTGTGATCGGCCTGAGGGCGTTGGTTGCGGACCCGATTGATGATTCAGCTACTGTGTTCTATTTGCGGTACGGATTCCGTCCGTTTCCGGCGGGCTCAGGACGTCTGTTCCTCCCGCTTCGTACCGCCGAACGCCGCCGGTGACCGTCCGCTGCAGCTTCATTGTCCAGGATGCCCTGGACCGGGACGTGGACCTGTCATCGCGGTGACGAACGTCGCAAAACGCCTTATTGCCCGATGCCGCCTGGCCGGGTTATCCGGTCCCTCCACCTAAGCCCCGGCCCTGCCCGGCCGCAGCACTTCTGGACTCGCTGCCGCCGTTTGGCCCGAGGCTGGTACCTTGTTGAGCCTCGCCCTCCGAAAGGCCAGCTCGTGTACCAGCTTCCGCTGCCGTGCTCTCGCTGACTGGCTGGCCCGGGGTGTTCCGTCCGCGCGGTCACTGGATCGCTGCCCTGGCAGGGTTGGCGTTGGGGGTGATCTGCGGTCTGGTGTCTTACTGTGTAAACCAAGACAACGACGTAGTGGTGGCGGTCTGCACGGCCTTGAAGATCACCGGTTATGAGTCCGGCACAGTGCCCAGCGAGCTTGAACTGGCGCCGAGTGCCGGCGCGGGAGCCACGCCGCATGACGGCTGGGTACTGATCGACACAGCTATCGCCATCGGCTTGACGGATGCCGATTACTGGGCTGTGGCGACTGCGGCCGGGAGTTCAGCGGACCCGGCCGCTTTGCGGGATGCGGTCGGGTCCAGGCGTGTTCCGGACTCGGATGTGATCGAGGTAACTGTTGTGGTGGACAAGAGCTTCGGCGGCGCCGTGGCGGTCGCGGTTGCCCTCGGAGTGACTGACCGCCTGTTGAGCAACATGGAAGAACTTGGTGGTCCTTCTAGTGCTCACGTTGAAGTGGTGGTCCAGAAGGTGGCGAGCGGTTGCACTGGCGCCGCACCAGCGCACTGTGTTGGAGGCGGCTCGGGGCGCCGCACATGAGCGCTACCCTTGGTCGGGTGGAGACGCGCGACCGGTCACTTGACATCGCGAAGGCAATAGCGATCATTGCGATTGTCGTGGGCCACGTGTGGAGGGGTCTTCATTCGGCCAGCATGATCGAGGACGAGAAGCTATTCAGCGCTGTCGAGCAGTACCTGTACATTTGGCATCTGAGCGTGTTTGCGTTCGCTGCGGGGTTGTTTGTCCGCAGAGGGATGGCACGCGACGGAAAGTGGCACTATGCGTGTTCTCGGGACCTGGCATTCATTTGGGTCTACCTCGTCTGGACAGTCGTCCAAGGGGCGGTAAAGCTGGGCGCTGATTCGCTGGTGAACGTGCCAACCTCCGCCACGGAACTCTTCACTATTTGGCGACCCGATGGACAACTGTGGTTCTTCGGGTGGATCTCCGCCGCCATGATCATCGCTGCCGCACTGGCGCCATGGCGCTCGCGGGGATGGTCGGCCAGCGCGTTGCTGGTTGCCCTGGCGCTTTCGGTCGCGGTCTGGGGGAACTCGGCACCATATTTTGGCACCCAAGGTCATGCCTTGACGGTCTATTTCGTGGTCGGCTTGGTATGGCGCGGCGACAGGCTCTTGAACCAGCTTAAGAGAATCTCCGTACCTGTCGCCGCAGGCACTTCTGCGGTGTGTTTAGGTGTGATGCTGGTTCTGGCTCCTGTGGGTACGCCGCCAACCATCGAAGGCAGCGAGCGGACGGCCCTCTCCGTGCTAGTTGGAGTCGTGGCTTCGACGATGGGGCTGGCGGGCGTCCTCTTGGCATCGCGAGTCATCTCTTTGTGGCCAGGATCCAGGTACCTGGCAGTGGTGGGCAAACGGTCGCTGGTCGTATACACGGGTCACATGGTCCTTGGCCCCGGGGCTCGGATTGTTCTGAACGGATTGGGCATTGGCGGCGTTGTGCTGCATCTTGTTGCCGGCGTGGTGGCAGGCGTCCTGGGCTCGCTCTTGCTGTATTGGATGGCCAGGAGGCTTCGCTTCATGTGGCTCTTTGAGCCTCCCGCCTTTGTGACGCGTTTGTTGCCGCCTGTCCCGGCTCCGGTCCGGCCAGCCGCAGATGGCTAGGACCGTTGCACCGGGAAAGCGGCGGCTACTCAAGCGAGACCTGAGTTGCCGCTGGTGTGGGGGTTGGTTTTCGTGTTGGCAGGGGTTGTTGGTGGACCACCGCAAGTAGCTTGACTGGGTTGTCCTTATCTCCTGTGGCGGCGGGTCGTTCCTTTTGTGGGTTCGGCGCGTGGGTAGGCTGTCGGCGTGATGGTGTCAAGGTCCGGCCCAGTCTCTGTTCCTTTTGTTGAGGGTGAGGAGCGTCCAGTAAAGGGTGGTGGCGGCCTGGGCGGCGGTGTGTCTGGGGTGCAGGGCGAGGGGCCACAGCCAGGCGTTAAGCGGGCTGATATTCAGTGGTTGCGGGCTTTGGCGGTGACTTTGGTGGTGCTCTACCATGCCGCGCCCGGTGTTGTGCCTGGTGGCTATGTTGGCGTGGACATTTTCTTCGTGATCTCGGGTTTTCTGATCACGTCTGGGCTTATCAAACGGCCGCCTTTGGGGTGGCGTGGACTGGGGGACTTTTGGGCTCGGCGGATCCGCCGCCTGTTGCCTGCGGCGTTCCTTGTGATCGTGGTTACGTCGGTGGCGGCTTATTGGTTTGGGCCTTCCACGCAGTGGTTGGCCACGCTCCGTTCGG
>JAIRXP010000096.1 GCA_031268215.1 Bifidobacteriaceae bacterium
TCAGGCCATGAGCCCATCAACGAAGGCTTCGGGGTCGAACGGAGCCAGGTCATCGGGTCCTTCACCCAGGCCGACCAGCTTAACGGGGACGTCCAATTCGCGCTGCACGGCTATGACGATCCCGCCCTTGGCGGTACCGTCCAGTTTGGTCAGCACTATGCCGGTAACGTTGACCGCTTCGGTGAACACCCTGGCTTGCGCCAGGCCGTTCTGGCCGGTCGTGGCGTCAAGTACTAGGAGCGTCTCGGTGATCGGCGCGTGTTTGGAGGCTACCCGTTTGATCTTCTCCAATTCCGCCATCAGGTTGGCCTTGTTGTGTAACCGCCCGGCAGTGTCGATTATGACCGTGTCAGCTTCCCGGTCAATCCCTGCGGCCACAGCATCGAACGCGACCGAGGCCGGATCCGACCCTTCCGGCCCACGCACCACTTCTACTCCAACCCGTTCGCCCCAGGTCGTCAGTTGTTCCGCTGCGGCGGCGCGGAAAGTATCGGCGGCGCCCAGCAATACGGTGTTTCCTTCGGCCACTTCCAGGCGGGCCAGCCGCCCAATGGTGGTGGTCTTCCCGGAGCCGTTTACGCCCACCACCAGGATCACACCAGGGTTCCCGTCTTCTCCTTGATCATGGACGGCGCGGCTGGAATCAACCGCCACGGCCGCCAGCAGTTCCCGGCGCAGGGTTCCGGCTGGATCCGCCCCGCCGCCTTGGACCCGCATGGCCTCACGGACGTTTTGCAGTATGTCTTCCGATGCCGCCGGGCCAACATCCGCCATCAGCAGAGTCTCTTCAAACTCGTCCCAGTCGTCTTGAGTGAGCTGGTCGCGGCTCAGAACTGACAGCAGGGCCCGGCCGAGGGCTGATTTGGATCCCGCCAGGCGGGCACGTAGCCGCTGCAAGCGGGACGCTGGCGCCTCCGGAAGCTCTTGGTGCGGCTTCGCCGCCGGTCCCTCCGGTTCATCTTCATCTGGACTGGCGATGGGGACGGCGGGGGGTTCCGGGCCTCCCAGTGTCTCTAGGGGTATCTCACCCGGGGCTTCTTCGCTGGTTTCCGGGCCTTCGGGCGGGTTCTGATCCTCGCTGGTCGCGCCTCCTGGAAGATCCGGCTGGCCACCCCCACGGCGGCGGCTCAGCCCGTACAGCACAACTACCGCCAGCACCACCACGACGCCCGCGATAATCAGCGGCAACAGACTCGTCAGATCGCTATTCATGGCGTCAATCCTCCCTTACTCCTGCCCCTGATTGGTAAATGGTCCCACCCGCGACACACGCCAGTGATCTTTGGGCTGGCCGTCGCGAGGAGACGGCCAGCGCACCGCCGGGCCCTTAGAAGGCGTACAGCCAGACGCTGCCTAAGGCGTTACCCTAGCCTGAACGGACCATTGGAACTCGGTCGCTGTTCCACGCCGGCCACGGTCACGGTCGCGATAGCCCAGGAGGATTACCCCGTGAAGAGAAGGAACCCCGCGGTCGCTGCCCTTGGCGCGGCCCCGACGATTGGTGCGAGGACGGCCTCCCGTGACGGGCGGCATCGTCCCCCAAAAGGTGACGCCTGCCCAAGGTCAAAGCTGGACCTCAGCACGCCGGGACAAACCTACCGATCGGATCTGGCGGGTGGCCACCCAGGGCGAAGTGTGGCAGCCGGCACCTGGACGCTGTTGACGGCGATGCTCCTGCTGGTGTTCTTGTCTGGCTGCGGTGAGGAGGCCCCTCAGTGCCGTTACAGCGACGAGGATCCGGTGACGGCGTTGGAGGATTTCCTGGCCAAGGCCGCCGCAGGCGACCAGGCCGGGGCCACGGAGATACTGGGCGACGGCTGGGAGATGGACGAGGAAGCGTTCGCGGCGTTGACCGCACAGTTGGATGGCGTGGATCTCGCCACACTGCGGTTCTCACCGGATCAACTTGGATCTATGTTCCACTACAAGGTGATGGATCAGGACACTCTGATTGGTGAATTCGACGTGATTACGGGCGACGGCTGCGCGGACGTTTCCTGGGGAGAACTCACTGAGACGGAGGCAGGCGACCCGGCGGCCAGCCAATCGGCCGCGCCGTGATGATGGTCAGTGCCCGGTCCTAGTAGCCTTAAGGCCTTATGTTCAATTCCCTTTCTGACCGACTGGCCGCTACCTTCAAGACATTGCGGGGCAAAGGCCGGCTTTCCCCAGCGGACGTAGACGCCACCATCCGGGAGATCCGCCGCGCCCTGCTGGACGCGGATGTGGCCGTGCCGGTGGTGCGCCAATTCACCGCGGCGGTTCGCGAACGTGCCTTAGATGAGGACATCAACAAAGCCCTCAACCCATCCCAGCAAGTCGTGAGAATTGTCTACGACGAGTTAGTTGAGGTGTTGGGTGGTGAGACAACCGGCCTGGACCTGGCGACGCGTCCGCCCACTGTCATATTGCTGGCGGGCCTGCAGGGCTCCGGCAAGACCACCCTGGCCGGCAAACTGGGCCTTTGGCTGCGGGAACAGGGCAAGAAACCGCTGCTGGTTGCGGCCGATTTGCAGCGGCCCGGCGCGGTCCAGCAGCTACGGATCGTGGGCGGCCAGGCCGGGGTAGATGTCTTTGCCCCGGAGCCGGGCGACGGGATTGGGGACCCAGTAGCGGTCGCTTCGGCCGGTCTCCGGCACGCCCAGGACCAGTATTACGACACGCTGGTCGTTGACACAGCCGGCCGGCTTGGCGTAGATGACGGCCTGATGAAGCAGGCAGCCCAGATCCGGGACGCGGTCCAGCCCGATGACGTGCTATTCGTTATCGACTCAATGATCGGCCAGGACGCGGTGACGACGGCAGAGGCGTTCAAAGCCGGCGTTGGTTTCACGGGCGTGGTGCTGACCAAGCTTGACGGCGACGCCCGCGGCGGCGCCGCGTTGTCGGTCCGGTCGGTGACGGGCGTGCCCATCCTGTTCGCGTCCACCGGCGAGAAACTGAGCGATTTCGAGGTCTTCCACCCGGATCGAATGGCCAGCAGGATACTTGACCTGGGCGACATCCTGACCCTCATTGAGCAGGCCCAACGGGTGTTCGATGAGGACCAGGCCAAGGCCCTGGAACGCAAGATTAAGGGCGAGGGCGATGATTTCACGCTGGAGGATTTCCTGGCCCAGTTGCAGCAGGTCCGCCAGATGGGGTCAATCAAGAAACTGATTGGGATGATGCCCGGCGCTGGCCAAATGCGGGACGCTCTGGACCAATTTGATGAGCGGGAAATTGACCGCGTGGAGGCCATAGTCCGCTCCATGACGCCCGCGGAGCGGACTGACCCCAAGATAATCAACGGATCGCGGCGGGCACGGATCGCTCGTGGCTCGGGTAACACGGTTCAGGCCGTCAACCAGCTCTTGCAGCGGTTTGATCAGGCCAAGACCATGATGCGTTCGGTGGCTCGCGGGGGACGGCCACAAATCGGTGGCGGTGGCAAGAAATCGAAAGGCCGGATGGCCGCCCCGGCCCGGCGGTCCAAGAAGTCACGGTCCGGCAACCCGGCCAAGCGCGCGGCGGAAGAGAAAGCCTGGGCCGAGCAGGCTAGCCAGCCTGCGGCGTCCGCAGCCCCGCAGCGAGGGGCGGCCTTTGGGCTGGGCGGCGGTGGCCAAGCCTCACCGGGCCCGGGGCAAGAGCCCGGCCAAGACGTTGAGCCCGGTCCGGGCCAGATTCCTACCGGCCTGGGTGGCTTGTTCGGGCCCCGCTGACCAGCGGGCCCGCGATCTGCCGCGGGCCACCGTGAATCGCCGCACGGAACTGGAGCGGATTTCGGCCACGGCGAACCATGACGTTTAATGGTCGGAAGCTGTCGGCGCGTAGCCACACTGTTCCCGGTCCGCGCCGGGAAGGGCGTCGCGGTGAACTCTAATGAATGAAGGAGGCGCCGTATGGCGACCGAGGTGATTCACCTATCGGGGGCGATTGTTGTTGACGGCGAAACGGAGTATTCCGATGTCTGGTCGGTTGACGGCCGGTTGACCTTGGAAAAACCATTCCGGACGGCTGATCTGAGGATCGACGGAGTGGTCCTTCCGGGGCTAGTTGATGTTCACTGCCATATTGGCTTGGGCGACATGGGAGCAGTCCCGCCCGAAGAAGCCAAACGGCAGGCACTAGCGGACCGCGACACGGGGGTTTTGCTGGTCCGCGACGCGGGCTGTCCGCGCGAACCGTATTCCACCCGCTGGCTGGACAACGAGGCGTGGTCGCCCAGAATCATCCGTTCCGGGCAGCACTTGGCCATAGCGAAACGCTATATACGTCACCTGCCGCGCGACATCGTGCCTGATCAGCTACCCGATGCGGTGGCTCAGGAAGCGCGGGCCGGGGACGGCTGGGTGAAGCTGGTGGGGGACTGGATTGACCGGTCCATGCCCGAGCCGGATCTGGCGTTGCTATGGCCGGATGACAAATTGATCGAAGCGGTTGACCGTGCCCATGAGCTTGGAGCCCGTGTGACTACGCACGTGTTCTCTGCTGAGGGTGCCGCCCAGGCGTTGCGTTGCGGGCTTGACTGCATTGAGCACGGCACCGGTCTGGACGCTGCCTTGATGGCCCAGGCTCGAGCCAAGAGTGTGGCCGTGGTTCCAACCATGATCCAGCGTGAGCATTTCGCTGAGATCGCGACCGGTGGCCAGGGCAAGTTCCCGGTTTGGGAGCAGCATTTCATGCGGCTCTACCGAGACCGCTACTCCCAGGCTAAACAGCTCCATGACGCGGGCGTGAAGCTGCTGGTCGGATCGGATGAATCCACCAACATTCCACATGGCGTGTACTGCACCGAGACGGATTTGATGGCGCTGGCAGGCATCCCGCCGGAAGCGATCATGGAGGCGGCCTCTTACGGTGCCCGCGATTTCCTGGGGGTGCCGGGGATTGAGGAAGGGGCCAGCGCGGACGTGGTGGTTTACGCCTCAGACCCGCGCCAGAACGTAGCTGTCCTGCGCGCCCCGCAGGCGATCATATTGCGCGGTTCGCTGGTTGCCGGAGCGGTGGCTGGCGCCGTCTTGTGACTTGCCCGATGCCGTCCGCTCACCTTGGCTGGGCTCGCTCAGGTCACGAATCGGTAACGATTAGCGGACCAGGGTTGCTATTGGGCCACAGTTGTGGCGCCTGACGGGCGTGTACTGGGGCCCGGGTTGGGGGCCGCCACCAGGGCCGACGCCCGGCTCGTGACCAAATTGTGACCAAAACGGCCTGCCGTCAGGACTCGCACGGGGGCTTTTGGGAGCATAGTTTGTGACTAAGAGGGTTCGCGGTCTGACAGGCATGGACGGCCGGCGGATCCAGGTCCGGCCACATCAGCGATGAGGCGGCAAGATCAATCAACATGTGAGGAGCGACAATGAAGCGTTCAGTGGGCAGAGCCGTGATGGCGGCCAGCTTGGGCCTAGCCCTGGCTGGTGCTATGGCGGCGTGCGCGGACAGCGATGACAAAGCCAGCAAAGACCCGAGCGGTAATGGTGCCAAGGTCGACTGCGGGCCCTACCAGAAGTACGGCGACTTGAAGGGCAAGTCGATCAGCGTCTACACCACCTTCGTGGACACCGAGGGCGCCAGCTATGAGGCGTCTTTCAAAGATTTCACCGAATGCACTGGTGCTGAGATCAAGTACGAGGGCTCCAAGTCCCTCACAGCGGACGTGCTGGGCCGGATTGAGGCTGGCGCGATAGCGGACGTTGTGGCCTTCCCGCAGCCGGGATTGCTGCGGCAAGCGATTGCTACCGGCAAGGTGCTTGAGGCCCCGGCGGACGTAGCCACCAACGTTGACAAGTACTGGACGCAGTCGTGGCGCGATTACGGCTCAGTCGATGGCAAACTGTATGCCGCGCCGCTGGGAGCCTCAGTGAAGTCACTGGTCTGGTATTCACCTACCGCCTTCGCGAGTGCTGGTTACCAAGTCCCCGAGACTTGGGATGACCTGCTGAAGCTGACCGCGACGATCACTTCGGACGGGCTCGCTAAGCCTTGGTGCGCTGGAATCGCGGACGGTGAAGCGACCGGCTGGGTGGCGACAGACTGGGTTGAAGACATGGTTCTGCGTGCGGCCGGCCCTGAGGCCTACGACCAGTGGGTGGAGCACACAATCGCGTTCAACGACCCGAAGATCGTCGATTCGTTGAAGGAAATGTCGAAGGTGCTGCGTGACGACAAGAACGTCAACGCGGGGATCGGTGATATTCAGTCCATAGCTGCCACCACGTGGATGGACGCAGGCACGCCCATTCTGGATGGTCAGTGCTATTTGCACCGCCAGGCCTCCTTCTATGGCGGCAACTTCACCGACGCGGGCGCCAAAGTCGCCGAGGATGGCGATGTCTGGGCGTTCTACCTTCCGTCATCGGATCCTTCCAGCAAACCGATCCTTGGTGGCGGTGACTTCGTGGCGGCCTTCGCGGACCGGCCTGAGGTAGTCGCTTTCCAGACCTACCTGTCCAGCCCGGAGTGGGCTAACGCCAAGGCCAAGGCCACGGAGGGCGGTGGTTGGACCACCGCCAATAACGGCCTCGATAAGGCGAACCTGAAGTCCGCCGTTGACCAGCTCGCCTACGGTTTGCTGGCGGATCCTTCGGCTGAGTTCCGCTTTGACGGTTCGGACCTAATGCCAGCGGTGGTTGGTTCGGACGCCTTCTGGAAGGAAATGACGGCTTACTTCGCGGAGAATAAGGCCGAACAGGCCGTAGCCGACGCGATCGAAGCCGCGTGGCCAAAGGATTGACCGGCTGAAGCGTGGCCGCTCCCTCCCCTTTGGGGGGCCAACCACAACGGCGCCAGGCACTTTCTTAGCCACCAACTAAGAAGGTGCCTGGCACCAAAGTGGCTGGGAGCGGCCAATGTGAAGGGGGGAACCATGGACGCCTTGCTGCTGCATCCCACCACTGTGGGTGGAAAACTGCTCCTGATGGTGATCGCCATCGCGCTGTTCGCGCTGATCATGGCGCTAGTTCTGTTCTTGTCGGAGCTTCCTAAGCGCCTGCCTAGCTGGGTGACGGCGCTCATCTTTCTGCTGCCGGCGTTGGCTCTGGTCTGCTTTGGGCTGATCTACCCGGCGTTGGTGACCATCAAGAATTCGTTCTTCGATGAGACCTCTGAGAGCTTTGTCGGCTTGGCCAACTTTGGCACTGTGCTGACTGATAGCGACTTCTTGACGACCTTGCGCAACACCTTGGCCTGGGTCGTACTGGTGCCGGTGCTGTCAACCGGAATTGGGCTGATCTACGCCGTCCTGGTTGACCGGGCGAAGGTGGAGAAGGTGGCCAAAACCCTCATCTTCATGCCGATGGCGATCTCAATGGTCGGCGCTTCGATCATTTGGAAGTTCGTCTACGACAACCGGGTCGGCTCCCTGTCCCGTGCCTACGTGGCGGTCGCGGGTTGGTTTGGCGATGAGGATGCGACAGCGCCGCAGTGGCTGATGAACGCACCTTGGAACACGTTCTTCCTAATGATCGTGATGATCTGGATTCAGGCCGGGTTCGCCATGACGGTGCTGAGTGCGTCTATCAAAGCGATTCCGGATGACATTGTCGAAGCCGGCAAGCTGGATGGCCTGACCGGTATCAAACTGTTCCGTTGGGTGACTGTGCCAATGATCCGGCCGGCCTTGGTGGTGGTGATGACCACCGTCGCGATGACCGCCCTCAAGGCCTTCGATATTGTGCGGACTATGCAAGGACGCCTCTACCACGCTTCGGTGGTGGCCAACGACTTCTACACTCAGTCTTTCAACAACCACAACAAGGGGGTGGGTGCCGCCTTGGCGGTGCTGCTCTTCGTGATAGTGGTTCCGGTGATCGCCTATAACGTCAATCAACTGAGAAAGGCGGAGGATATTCGGTGAATGGCAGCGTGACGACGGCCCAACGCGGCGGCCAGAAGAAGAGTGCCCCTGGCCGGACGGAGCGGGCGGCGCGTGCCAAGCGGAGGCTGACTTCGCCTTGGGCGTCCGCCATCGCGATTACCATAGGATTGCTCTGGTCAGTGCCCACGTTTGGGCTGTTGGTTACATCCTTCCGGGGTTCAACCAAAGACATAAGCTCTACTGGCTGGTGGGAGGCTTTCAAGTTCTCCAATTGGGATGACTTTTCACTGGAGCACTACCAGACTGTGCTTTCCGGTGCCGGTACGTCAAACTTGGCGGACTATTTCATAAACTCAGTGGTGATGACCCTGCCGGCGGTAATCATCCCGATCTTCTTGGCTCTCCTGGCCGCCTACGCCTTTGCCTGGATCCCGTTCCGGGGCTCGAATATTCTGTTCGTTGGTATATTCGCGCTTCAGGTGGTGCCAATCCAGGTGGCGATGGTTCCGCTGTTGACTCAGTACGTGAAGCTGGGCCTGAACGCGTCCTTTTGGGTGCTGTGGCTTTCGCATGCCATGTTTGGCTTGCCGTTAGCGATCTTCTTGCTCCACAATTTCATGAAAGATATTCCGCGCTCCCTGGTAGAGGCGGCGCGGGTGGACGGTGCGGGACATGTCACCATTTTCTTCCGCGTCATTTTGCCGCTGATGGTTCCGGCCATCGCATCGTTTGGGATTTTCCAGTTCTTGTGGGTCTGGAACGATTTGCTGGTGGCGTTGGCGTTTGGGGGCAACACGCCGGATTTGGCGCCTATCACCGCCAGGCTTTCGGATATGGCCGGATCACTTGGAAACCGCTGGCACTTGCTATCCGCTGGCGCCTTCGTGTCGATGATTGTGCCGGTGGCTGTCTTCCTGGGCTTGCAGCGGTACTTTGTCAGGGGCCTGCTGGCTGGGTCCGTGAAGGGGTAGGGGCGTCCCTGCGCGGATCTTGGCGCATTGCCGCCCGCTGGCCTTCACTCAGCCGGGGTGATCTGGGCCGCGATTTCGGAGAAGAGCGAGCCCGTGAGGCCACCGGTGTAAATGGACAGTTCGGTTTCATAAGCGTCTCCGGTGATCTGGTGCCCGTGTTTGGCCGCGAAGCGGGCCAGTTCGGTGTAGGAATCGAACAGGAGGGCGATGGGGTGTTGTTCCTCCGCCACTTGAGCGAGTTCAACCTGGCGGACCATCTTGAGGTAGGTTCCGGCGGGCTTGACATGGCGGTGCTGGTCCTTGGCTGACTGGTCAACGCGGGTGCAGATCCATAGGTCTGACAGATAGTCGCCGGACAAGAAGGCAGCCCGGCCAATGCGCGTGGTGGACTGGAATTCCGTGCCGTATCCTCTCTTGGCGCAGTAGGCCAGATGGTCGCCAACGGTCCGCAGTAGGTCTGCGCTGGCCAGGCTGAGGTCGCCGTCCGGGCCCTCCAGGCCGTGCGCGCCGTCTGGCAGGGTGATCGCTGTTTGGACAAAGTATTCGGCGGGTGATTCCTCAACAGTGAAGCGGGAGGTCTGATTCTCTTGGGCCAGCTCAAGGCGGGTGAGGGTGTCGCGGAGGATGCGCTGTTCCAGGGCGATTTCGCGCTTTTGGGACTCGAGGTTGTCAAGGCACTGGCGTAGAACCGGTTGGAGTTCTGCTCGCTCATCTGGGGCCAGGCAATCGCGGATCCGTCCTAGCCCGCTGCCTGCCCGCCGCAGGGCCTGGATGAGTTGGAAGTCGATCAGTTGGACCGCGGAGTAGAACTGGTAGCCATTGGGATCAACCTCGGCCGGCGACAGCAGGCCGATCCGGTTGTAGTGGCGCAAGGTCTCCTTGGTGGTGCCGCAGAGACGGGCGAATTCGCCGCTCCGCAGTCGGTTCGCGTCCATGGGTCCTCCTGGGGAACGGGCGCCGGGGAATTGTGTTCCGGAAGCACTTGACCGTGTGGTTACCCCACACTTTATGGTCGGTTTCGTAAGCACGCAACTACTCACTCCGAGGAGTCTTCATGAACTCGCAATCAAGTCCGGTCGCCAACACTGGCGCCGTGGTCTTAGGGACGGGAGCGCCGTGCCCCGGGGATCCCCGCTGGACCAAGCCCGTAATGACCATTTTCGCTGGTCAGACTGTGTCTATCCTGACTACCTACGCGGCCAGCTTCGCCGCTCTGTGGTACATCACCCGGGCTACCGCCTCGCCGCTGTACCTGGCCTTGGCGGGCGTGGCCGCGCTTCTGCCCATCGGTCTGCTGAGCCCGGTTGGCGGCGTGGTTGCGGACCGGTTCTCCCGCAAGACCGTGATGATCGTGGCGGACGCCACCGTTGGGGCGCTGTCCCTCGGAATTGCCGCGGTGGTGGCCTTGACGGAAGCGCCAATCGCGGTTCTGCTGATCTTCCTGGCGGTCCGCGCATCGGCTCAGGCCTTCCATTCCCCGGCCATGACTGCGGCGCTGGCGGCCATGGCGCCGGAAGCCCAGTTGGTACGGGTCAATTCGCTCAGCCAGGGCCTGGTCAGTTTGGCGGGGATAGTTGGGCCGGCGTTGGGTATCTGGTGTTACGAAGCGGTTGGTTTCGCGGGGGTACTGGTGCTCGATGCCGCCGGGGCACTGGTCGCCTGCCTCGCCTTGCTCCCGGTGCCGGTTCCCGCCGTCAGACTGGGCGCTGCGGCCAGTGCCTCTCCGAGCGCCGGGGCCGCTGTCCGGCCGAGTCTATTCGCGGATTTCAAGGAAGGGCTGCGAGCGTTCCTGGCGGACCGTCCGCTGATGGTGCTGTTCGGCTTTATGGCCATGGTGATGCTGCTGGCGGTACCGCTTGGCACACTGTTTCCCTTGGTCACCTACCAGGTCTTCAACGGCAACGGGTACCAGGCCTCCTTGGTGGAGGCGGTCTGGGCGTTCGGGCTATTGGCCGGCTCGGCTGGGTTGCTGATCTGGGGCGGCGGTAAGCGCCCCGCCTTGGTCGCGGTGGGCGGGGCGGGCGTGATAGGGCTGGCAGCCACCGCCTGTGGCTTCTTGCGGGGTGGGCAATTTGTTCTGTTCGTGGTTTTGGCGGGAATTATCGCAATGGCGGTGGGTGCTTTTTCCGCGCCCATCGTAGCGCTGACGCAAAAGCGTGTTCCGGATGAGTTGCTGGGCAGGGTGACGGGAATCATTCAGACCGTTACGACGCTGGCCGCTCCGGTCGGTCTGGTGGCGGCGGGTCTCGGCGCCCAGCGCTTGGGTCTGTCCCAGTGGTTCTGCATTGCCGGCGCGATTCTGGTGATATCCGCGCTGGCCGCTGGGCTTTCCCGCAATCTGCGTTCACTGCGCTAAATGGGTGGCCGGGGTGGGGCGTCAGGCGGTGGCCGGGTGGGCTAGTAGCGGGCTCTTGACGAGGGAGAATGCCGGCTCAGAGCCTGCCGTCGGCGCAGATTGGCGGGTTAGTCAAATGCCCATCAATTACGCCACACAGATAAATCCGAAATGGCGCGGTTTCATTATTCGCGGGAGGCGGATTGACTGGAGTTGAGTAATCTTCTCTGAGACGCACCATGGAGCTGGTTTGCAATGGATCGAATCATGTTGTATTACTGAAGAAGACCAATTATCAGCTCTGAAAGTGAGAGAAGAATTTTCCATGACGACTCTGAATGAAATGTCGAAAGTCTCTGAGTGCTCGGTCGAGGGGTGCTCCTACAACCAGGCTGATGCCTGCCACGCTGGCGCGGTCACCATAGCGGGGCCGTCTGGCCTGGCCGGTTGTGCCACGTTCATTCCGTTGACGGTCAAGGGCGGCTTTGGTGCCGTGACCGCTGCCGTTGGCGCTTGCCAGCATGTCGAGTGCGCGCACAACAGCGACCTGGAGTGTGCCGCGCCCGCCATCCAAGTGGGTTCGGCTGGCT
>JAIRXP010000016.1 GCA_031268215.1 Bifidobacteriaceae bacterium
GACGGCTCAAGAAAGATTACTCCATTAGGCTTGTATTGTGTAGACCCCCACGCCAGTGGATAGTAGGAGTTGAAGCCCTCAGCAGATAGCCATTCAGGCAAGTATTTCATGGGATCGAAGAAGCCACGCCCGGAGGCCTGCCAAATGTACTGGAATACACCGAGTATGCTGCCCAGCCGAACCGCGCCCATGGCGCCTTCAAGATACGCTCGCCCGATCCCCGTTGGTGAGCCAGCCACCAGGACCGGGCTGTAGGTCACGATAAAGAGAGCGAATGGCAAGACCATGCTCGCGAGCCCCGATCCTGCACCAAGTAGTGCGGAAAACGCGGCGCATAGCACGAGCCCTGCGTACCAGAGGGCGCCGGACAGGTCTGGCCTGCGTTTCAACCTAGCCAAGAACCAGACTACAGTCGCCGCCAAGATGACCGTCGGTACTTGCAACATGCCGTGCCCCAAGTGGATGGCCATTCGTTGCGTTGCGACGAGCAGGAATCCGAGGATGACCGCCTGTCCGTGAATGGACTTCCAGTCGTGGCGGGGGCCGTGCGCCGTTAGCTCCCGCTCTGTTGCGTCCAGTGTTCCGTTCAACCGGCCAATTCCTTGATCTTCTCGATAGCCGGGCGCATGACCGCACCCCATTCGTATGAAGAAACGAGTCTGCGAGTGCTGTCCGGATCTGGCGGCTCCCTGATTAGGCGGATGAGCGCCTCGGCGAAGGGCGCGGGCCGGTCCTCCATCGCGAGGGCGCCAGATGACGAAAGGTGCTCAAGCCCAAGTGCGCCCAGACCGGTGGCTACAACCGGAGTCCCGGTCGCTAGGGCCTCAATTATCTTCAGGCGAGTGCCCCCGGCGGCCAACAGCGGCGCCGTTGCCACGTCCGCGCTGGCCACCAGCGGGAGCACGCTGTCCACGTCTCCATGGATCTCCACGTTTTCGCTCCGAAGGGATGTGACCCGCTCAGATGGAGTGCGCCCTACTAACCGTATGATCGCCCCAGGGCACTCTTTGAGCACATGAGGAAACACTTCCTCTACCAGCCATACGCAGGCATCGACGTTCGGACGCCATCCTAAGTGGCCCACAAAGGCTATGACGGGATGGGCCGGATCTCGGTCCGCGCGGACGGTGCGGAAGGCCTCCTGCGATACTCCGTTCGGGGCAACCAGCGGCTCTCGGCTTCCCCAACCCGTGACGACTTGCGCGTCGTGGTCTGACACCACCACGAGCGCATCGGCCCAACGCGCGATTTTCCGTTCCACACGCGCCAGCGCAAGTGAATCCCAGCCGAGCACCAAGCGGAATAGCGGACCGGCACTTTTGCGGTAGCTGGCGATTAGCTGTGACTCCACATTGTGCATGTCAACCATCACCGGTCCGCCAAACAGGTGTCGGTACGGCGCCATTTGCGAATGGCTCAGAACAAGGACCGCGGCCGCCGGTTCGGTCTCAAGTGCACCTGCCAATTGGTCGACGGCCTGCGGTGAGTACCACTTGATCACCGAAGGAGAAAACGTGAAGAGCGCTGACAGAGCGACTCTTGTCCGGCGCCACCAGCGCTTCGCCGCTCGGGGGCGTGGTGTTTCGGTTCTCACTCCCACCTTACTCACCGCCAGGCCCGCATTACCAAGAGCGTCAGCCATGGCCGCGACCCTAAGGGAGCCCCCGTCACGAGGCGTATCACTTTGGGTCTTCGTCATTATCACGGCTCGTTTTCTCATCGCGCCACCTTCTTCCAGCCGGGCGAAGCGGGCAAGACCCAGCGCTTCAGAACCCTAAGCCACGCAAACGGCGGAACCACCTGCAGTGCGGCGCCTTCCATCAGCGCACGCACCCACTTGGGTACAGGCGCGTTGGGCCGCAAGTACGGCAGGGCCGATGCCGCCACGCCAGCCAGGGCGAAGATGGCCGACCACGGCGGTGCAACTAAGCAGACAGATCCTGCCATGACCCAGTAGCCCAGTGCTCCCAACGTTTGCCGGTACACCTTATGGAACACCAGCGACCGCCCGTTCGTGGTAGCCAGCAGGGAAGGCAACGCCGGAAGACACGTTTCAAGTAGCCCGGCGGCGATCCTCACACGGCGTTCGAACTGCTGCGCCATACCTACGCCCTCTTCCGCAGCAGTGATACGCCGGTCCACCACGGATCGAAGACCGCGCGAATCAAAGCTCATTCCGATCACGATGTCGTCCACCAGCGTGCCCTTCGGGATGGGTTCGTAGTCCTCAACACGAAATCCTACAAACTCGCCGATCAGCGCTATCGAATCCGAGAGCGGATCCTTCCGTCCGGCCCCCTTTGCCATTCGCTCATAAGCCCAATAACCTGACTCTTGCTCGCCAAGCTGTTGCTTATTGCCCGAGACTAGCGACGCGGCCCGTAAGTCTTCCAACAGAAGGGCCGGCCAATCGTCCGGGGTAATCTGAGCGTTCCCGTCTGTCAGCACCACTACATTTCCCCGGCAAGCCCGAATCCCCTCGTTGATTGCGGCCGGCTTGCCCTCTCTGGGAGCACTAATAACACTTGCGCCGCCCTCAGCGGCGGCCAACGCCGTGGCCGGGTCGGAGGCCACCACCAGGACACTGGACCCGGCTGGGCCATGAACTGACAATTGTGCCCGCAGGCGGCGAACCGTCTGGCCAATCACTTTGGACTCCAGGTAAGCAGGGATAATCACCCTGATAGTCCTGCCATCGACGCTTGTCAGTGGCCGTGGCTGACGGCGGCTGGGGAGCCGTCGTTGGGCGTTTATCAATGGAAGCGCCACGCCCAATCCGAAGGTTGCCGCGCCGGCCAGCGCGACGGCTAGGGGCGCCTTGTGCCGCCGCGTCATAGTCGGGTCAAGGAGCCTGAGGGCAGACAAATGCAGCGGACCTGGCCCGGCGCGTAAGCGGTTGTTGTTGTTTTGATTGCTCGCCCATTTCGCAACGGTCGACTCCGTTCCTGTCCTTTTGGCAGTCACGCCCACCCAGCTGACCAGGCGGGAGCAGGTCAACATGCTACCTGCCGCAGTCTGGCTCGTACGGCGGGCGCGGCGAGGAGACGGAACCCTTGGGGTAAAGTTGGCCAGCGATAGTGCATCCGGTCGCCAAGACTAAGACAGACGGAGGAAGTCACCCGCAACGATGAATATGCGATCCCTCTGCACCGCTGGGCCCCACCCACAGCGAAGGCTCCCATGAGCCTGCGCGAAGGACTCAAACTGCTACGCCGTTTCTGGGCAGTCGCTCTGCTTGGATTCGCCGCGGGAGCGACAGCGGCGCTAACTATCGCGGCTTCACCGGGAACTCCCCAGACCCCTGCGGTGGTGCGGACAGCCTTGCGGGCTACCGTTGAAGGCAGCGGAGCTGTTGACGCGCAGAGTTTGGTCGTCAACGCCTTGGCGCTGGGCCTGTCCACATCAGACCTGCGTCAGCTCGGCGAGAGACTGGATCCTCCGCTCTCGGCCGCGGAGTTGGAGAAGGCCATCAGCTTCAAACGGATCGAAGGTTCGGCCGTGTTCGAGGTGACCGTCACTCTGAATGACTACCAGCAGGCCGCCGGAATTGTTCCTGAGATATCTGATCAGTTGGTTAACAACGCTCGTGTCTTGGCCGAATCTTCCGGAGCCCAGGTGACGGTGGCAGCGCAGACCGCGCCGGATGGGGGCGGGGAACCGGTGACATTTCCTCGGCTCCGCCGGGCAATAATCGCCCTGTTGGCCGGCGCGGTTGCGGCCATCGCCGCCGCTCTGATCGCTTACTTGATCCGGCCAACGGTGCTGGGTGTACAGACACTGGCGGCCGCAACAGACCTGCCGCTCATCGCACGGTTCACGGCGCGCATGGAATCGAAACGTGTGGCCATCACAGATCCGCGCGTACTGGTACAGAAGCTAGCTTTGACGCGCGAAGGCAGACCAATCAGGCTGCTCAACATAGTCTGCGGCTCACCCGCAGAAGCTAGCCTCGTGGCGAGGTCTGCCGCTGTGAAGCGCATCGCCAGAATCCTTGGCCGGGATACCCTGACGCTGTCTACGCACGGCAACTCGAGGCACGATGTGCTTACTGAGTGGGGTGCCTTGGCGCAAATAGGTCACCATCACGCTCATCTGGTGCTCGGAGAGGACCTTCAGTCTTGGCCCAGCGGCGCCGCCACGCTCCGCGAATTCGCTCGGTTCCGACCCATAGTCCTGATTGGGCAAGTAACACCCCTCGCTCTTGATACCGCGCTCGTCGCGGACGCTACGGTGGAGGCAGTTGTGGCCGGCACTACCCGCACCGCACAGCTCCGGTCAGACTTAACCGACCTGATCCAAATAGGAGCGGAGCCGGTCGGCGCCGTCCTCATCGACGCTTGAGCCACCGGCGGTTCGGCTAGTAGGCGCCCCGACCTGTCAGCACCACCCGAACCGTTCGGAAAAGAAGCTGCAAGTCGCCAACCAGCGACCAGTTTTGCACGTAATAAAGGTCCAGACGTATCGACTCTTCCCAGCTCAAGTCTGACCTTCCAGAGACCTGCCAAAGGCCCGTGATGCCAGGCTTCACCAGAAACCGGCGCTCGACCTGTTCCCGTGTATAGCTCGCTACCTCGCTGGGCAGAGGTGGCCTTGGACCCACCAAGGACATAGAGCCGAGCAGCACGTTAACCAATTGCGGCAACTCATCAACCGACCACCGACGCATCCACCCTCCCAACCGCGTGACCCGAGGATCGTCTTTGAGCTTGAACAAGACCTCGTTTCCGGGCTCCGAGGATGGCTCTTCCGCGACGGCTTGCTCTTCTTTGAGCTGCCTCTGGGATTGATGCGCCCCAATGACCATCGAACGGAATTTCCAGATGCGGAAACGCCCGCCATGAAGTCCAACCCGTTCCTGTCGGTACAACACGGGACCCCGCGAATCAAGCTTTATCGCGGCAGCTAGCCCACCAAACGGAATCACAAGCACCAAGAGGCCCAAGCCCGACAGGAGAATGTCAAGCGCACGTTTGAGGGCGGCCTCCGGTCCGGCGAATTGCGGCATGTCCACGTGGATCAGGTTAAGACCGGCCACAGGGCGCGTAGACAGCCTTGGCCCGGCTATGTCAAGCAGCATGGGGGTGAGAATGAGGTTTTCGGAGGATTCCAGATCCCAGCTCAGCGATCTCAGTTGCTCCGCACCTATCCCTTCGCCACCGGCAGCGATTATCGAGTCAGACAGCGTTTGCCTCATGATCTCAACGGCCCGGTCGGTTGAAACGATCGGCACCCTCAAGGCGCGCAGATAATCCGTGGCAGTCGCCGGGTCATCCAGGGCGATTGCCTCGATCCTGTAGCCCGGTGATCGCTGCCTAGACAACTCTTTCACCACGACTCCAACATTCTGGGCGTCACCGATAACAACCGCCCGGATCGAGTACAGGCCCTGACGACGCTTGATCAGTAGCCATTCCCGCCAGACCCACCGACTGAAGAGCAACCCCAACGTACCGGCCGGGAGCGACATCAGAACATACCCGCGGGCCAGGTCCGCCTTCAACAGCACCGCGACAATCGCCAGCACACCAAACCAAACGACCGATGCCGAAACGACGCGCCCGTATTCGGCCGCACCTTCTCCGTAAACCAGGGGGTCACGGGCGCCGTTTAGCTGCAGTGCCCCGACCCACCCGACCGCGATTGCTAGGCCGATCCACCCGTAAGAGATCCACGAAGTGTGCATGATGGCGGCGCCAGACTTGCCGGATCCGAGCCAGAACACTTGCGCCCCGACCAAGGACCAAAGGATCACCACTGCATCCGTAACCAATAGGCGGCGCATGTAGACGGAGCGCCATCCAACCGCATTCGATTCGGTTGTATCTACTCTGGGTAACACACGCACGCGCGCACGGCGGACCGCCCACAGCGCCGTCATCGCCGCCAGAAACAACGCTGCACTGCCCTCTGTCCAGAACCTCGTCAATGGATCCAGGAAGACGGCTTCCAAAGACGAGTCGTTCTGCGACAGGCCCTCGAAGGAGGAGTGAAACGCCTGGCCAATCCGCAACATGTCAACCAGAGCAATGACTTCCATAGCGATCATCAAGAAACCCGCGAAGTGGAAGACCCGACGGAGCACGGGAGAGTGGGCCCCCTGGCGCATGCCGACAACGCTGTCTTTCCTGGCGCCGCTACTCACACTCACTGATCCACCAACCGCGGTCCGCCAAGCACGCCGCTGGGGCCCGATCTGCTTGGGAGAACGGGTCCAGGCCAACAACCCGACCGGCCGAGTCCCCGCCCTTGCGGACTGTTGCCGTCCAGGCAACCAGCGTTTGGTCTCATGCTCCAATGTCACCGCGCCGATTTCGAGTGAGTTAGTCTAAGGTGTCGGGTGGTTCCGCCCGCCCGGCTCTGCCGAAGACATGCTTGCGAGGAAAACCACGTGGCGAAACACATTGACACGACCAAGAATACAAGGGCTGTCGGCCGGGCGCCCATCTGGATCGCCCGGGTGTTGGCGATTGCCCTCGGAGCGGCCGCTGTGTCGGGGATAGCCATCCTAGCCAAGGTCGACGTCCTGCCGCTGCCCTGGTTGCTCGGGGTGGGATTCGCCATCTCGCTGCTCGCTGGGCTGGTCGTTGTCTTCCTTTGGCGTACCGTGGCGCCACCCTCGTGGTTCCGGTTCATGGCTCTGAGCCTGGTGGCGGTCCTGGGAATCGCGGCGAGTGCCTTGGGAATAAAGGCCGTCGGTGACGTCTCCTCGTTTTTCGACGGAGCTAGCCCCAAGACCCCCGCCACCGAGTATGTCGTAATCGCTCTCAAGGACCACGATCCGAATGAATCGTCACTCCAGGGCCAGACCCTAGGGGAACTGGCGGACGATCCAAACCGCGAGGCGGTCGGGGCCAAGCTCAAGAGCAAGTTTGACTCCGCCTTCGCGCAGCGGGCGGACCCTACCGAGCTCGCGGCCGGCCTAAAGGCCGCTGAGTTCAGCGCCGCCGTCCTGAGTTCATCCATTCTTGCCATTTACGAGGAAGCTGACCCTGCCTTCCTTGAATCCATCCAGATCATCTACACGTTTGAAGTAGAGGCCGCAGCGGCAGCGCCAGCTCGCCCCACAGCCAAGCCCGGAGAGCCGTTCGTTGTCTACATCTCCGGCATTGATACCTCTGGCCCGATTAACCGCGTTTCACGCTCAGATGTGAACATGCTGATGGTGGTCAATCCCAGCACCGGCAGCGTCTTGTTGGTCAACACTCCCCGGGACTATTACGTCCAGCTACATGGGACCACCGGCACGAAGGACAAGTTGACCCACGCCGGCATCTACGGTGTGCAGAAGTCGATCGACACGCTACAGGACCTATACGAGATCGACATTGACTACTACGCCCGCGTCAACTTCTCCTCACTGGTCAAGATCGTGGACACGCTCGGTGGTGTTGACGTCGACGTGGACCAAGCATTTACCTCGCGGAACGGCAACTTCAGCTTCACTCAGGGAATCAATCATATGAACGGCGAGCAGGCGCTGGGCTTCAGCCGTGAACGGTACTCCTTCGCCGCTGGCGACCGGGCCCGCGGCCAAAACCAGCAGAAGGTCATCTCGGCACTGATCGACAAAGCTTCACAGCGGTCCAACCTGCTTCGCTACGACAAGCTACTTGACGCCCTCGACGGAGCCGTAGAAATGAACGTTCCCATGGAGCAAATCTCCAGCGTGGTGCGCCAGCGCCTTGAAGACGGCAAGTCATGGCAGACCGAGTCAATCAGCGTGGACGGCACCGGAGACAGTCTGCCCACTTATTCAATGGGAGCCCAGAAGCTGTACGTCATGATCCCTGACGAAGGTACCCTCAAGAGCGCCCGTCAGAAGATCGCCGCCAC
>JAIRXP010000058.1 GCA_031268215.1 Bifidobacteriaceae bacterium
GTGTGGACTGGGGTTTCGCCATCGAACACATAGTCGCTGGAGAAGTGAACCAGACAGATGTTGTTCTTGCGGCAGATCTCGACCAGCTTGGCCAGCCCAGTGACGTTGACAGCCCAGCATTCGCGCCTTCCCTCCGGGGTCTCCGCCAGGTCCACTGCGGTGTAAGCGGCCGCGTTGATGACGGTACCAACGCCGTGCCAATCGAACGCATCCATTTGATCCGAATCGGTCAAGTCGAGGTCGGTCAGTGTGAGGCCGATGGCGTCTGGGTATTGGGCCATCAATTCTTGTCCAAGCTGGCCATCCGCACCCATGACCAGCACCGACTTGGGGAACAGGGGGTGCGTTTCGGATAACGGCGGATGCGCCCTGTCGGCGGCACTGAGTTCGGCCCGATCTAGCGGAATTGGCCAGCTAATGCCGAGGGCAGGGTCAGCCAGGTTGACATACGTGTAGGACTGGCGCCGGTTTTCGCTCCAATGTTCGTTGACCATGTAGGAGTACACGGTTCCGTTCTCCAAGGATTGGTACGCGTTGCCCACTCCTCGGGGGATGAAGACTGCGGTTTCCGGGCCGACTTCGGATGTCACGACCGTCCCAAAGGTGGGCGAACCACCGCGCAGGTCTACCCATGCGCCAAAGACCCTGCCGCAGGCGACGGAGATGAGTTTGTCCCATGGCTCAGCGTGGATGCCGCGAGTCGCACCGCGCTGGGTGTTGAAAGAGACATTGTTCTGCACCGGGTTGAAGTCCGGCAGACCCAGGGCAGTCATCTTGGCTCGCTGCCAGTTCTCCTTGAACCAGCCGCGTGCGTCCTGGTGGAGCTCCAGGTCGATCATCAAGAGGCCGTCGATTGCCGTCTTTCTCACCGCGAGCTGTTGCATCAGGTCTCCAATTCGGTTGAAACTGGTCCTGATGAGCTTAGCTGGGACGGCAGCCGGGTAGCCCTAGCCGGTGGGCAGCGCGTGAAGACACGTTCTCCCAAGCAGAAGTGGCGGGCGATCAGCCGTTTGGTTCGTCTGCGGGTTTGGGTTGTCTTGGCAGGCGGTAGCCCGAGGCTCGCCATGCCGGATCGACTAACTCCTTGACGCAATCCGCTTGGGACAGTTTCATTCGCCTGGCCATTTCAGCGATACGGGCCTTGGTTTCGCTGTGTATCCGCAGCGTGGCGGTTGTCGGGTTGGTAGCGGTCATGACCAAATGCTACGACCAGCCCCGGTATACCCGCTGGACCGCTCGCCATCGGTCCAAATCCACGGGTGGCGCCGCCGGGAACTCCGGCAATGGGCTTCATGCCATGATGGTGTGCATGCGCGGAATCATCTTGGCGGGTGGAGCTGGAACCCGGCTGCATCCGATCACCCTGGCGACGAGCAAGCAACTGACTCCCGTATACGACAAGCCGATGATCTACTATCCGTTGGCGACGCTGATCGCCGCCGGCATACGCGAGATACTGGTGATCACGCTTCCCCGTGACGCGGAGGCGTTTCGGCGGCTGCTCGGCGATGGGTCGCGATTCGGCGTCTCGATCACCTTCGCTTCCCAGGCAGAACCTAAGGGCCTGGCGCAGGCCTTTACGATAGGCGCGGACTTCCTTGACGGGAGCCCGGTTTGCCTGATTCTGGGGGACAACATTTTTTATGGCCCGGGGCTTGGCAGGGAACTGAATCGGTTCGCCTCTCTTGAGGGCGCGGCCGTTTTCGCCTATTGGGTGGCCAACCCGCAGGACTACGGCGTGGTTGAGTTTGGTCCGGACGGAGTAGCTAAGTCCCTGGAAGAAAAGCCCACGCATCCCAAGTCTCACTACGCCGTTCCGGGGCTCTACTTCTACGATTCCCGTGTGGCCGATGTCGCCTGCGGACTCAGGCCCTCGGCTCGCGGTGAGTATGAAATCACCGACGTGAACCGGTACTACCTGGAGCGCGAAGAGCTTCGTGTTGAAGTCCTGCGGCGAGGTACCGCGTGGCTGGACACAGGGACATTCGAATCTCTCAACGACGCCTCAAACTTCGTGCGGACCCTGCAGATGCGCCAAGGCATGCAGGTCGGTTGCCCGGAGGAGGCGGCGTGGAGGAACGGCCTGTTATCTGATTCCGACTTGCTGGCGCGGTCTGAGCAGTTCGCTAAGTCCGGGTACGGTGACTACCTTCGGCAGCTTGTGGAGCAGCAGTAGCGGCGGACGCCTGTTAGCCTTCTCTGGTGCGTCTACTGGTCACTGGCGGAGCGGGCTTCATTGGTTCGAACTTTGTGCATCAGGCGGTGGGCCGCGCCGGCCACACGGTCACGGTTGTGGACAAGCTTACTTACGCGGCCAACCGGGAATCCCTGGCTGACCTGCCAGAGGACCGGGTCAGGTTTGTCGAGGCAGACATTTGCGACCGGCATCTGGTGGATCTATTGGTGGCCGAATGCGACGCCGTTGTGCACTTTGCCGCCGAGTCTCACAACGACAATTCCATTGATGATCCGGAGGTCTTTGTCACGACCAACGTAGTTGGCACATTTTGCTTGCTTGAACTGGTCCGGCGCTATCACAAGCGGTTTCACCACATCTCTACCGATGAGGTCTACGGCGACCTTGAACTGGACAGCCCTATCAGGTTCACGCCGCAGACCCCTTACAAACCCTCCAGTCCTTACAGCGCCTCCAAGGCCGCTTCGGACATGCTCGTACGGGCATGGACACGTACTTACGGGCTGAAGGCGACAATCAGCAACTGCTCAAACAACTATGGCCCCCGGCAGCACGTTGAGAAATTCATACCCCGACAGATCACGAACATCCTTGATGGTCAGCGCCCAAGGCTCTACGGCACCGGTCTCAACACGCGCGATTGGATTCACGTCGATGACCACAACTCGGCCGTGTTGGCCATCCTGCAACGCGGCCGGGTCGGTGAGACGTACCTGGTTGGCGCTGATGGCGAACTGACCAACCGGCAGGTGATTGAAATGATCTTGGTTGAGATGGGCCGCAGCCCTGATGAATACGATCTGGTCCGGGACCGGCCGGGTCATGATCTGAGATACGCCATTGACGCCAGCAAGACTCGCAATGAGCTTGGCTGGGTTCCCGCCTACCCTGATTTCAGCGTAGGCCTGAGAGCAACCATTGATTGGTACCGGCAGAACGAGTCCTGGTGGCGCCCGCAGAAAGCGGCGACGGAGACCAAGTACCGAGCCAATGGCCAATAGCTTCCCCGGCGGGCACGGTCCTCAACGAGGTGTCGCTGACGGCGGCTAGCCTCTCCCGGTTCACGGGCCGGCTTGCGGTAGGGTGGCATTTCGGCGGTGGGATCCGACGGGGCGCGGCGGTCTGCGGCTTCCCCCGCCAAGCGGGCTACACGGGAAGTGAGCGGATTGTGGACTCCGAGATAAGCGGTCCCGGCCGGAGATGGTTAGCCGGTGTTGCTTTGGACCGGCACAACAACAGCCTCAACCTGATTCGGTTGATACTGGCCGCGTTAGTCATCTTTTCTCACACCTATCCGGTCGGATACGGTCTGCCAGATCCGCGCTTCGGCGGCCAATCACCTGGCCATTGGGCCGTAATCGGGTTCTTTGTGCTTTCTGGGTACCTCGTTACGGGATCTCGTCTGACCAGGTCCCTGGGGCAGTACCTGATCCACCGGATCGCCCGGATCTATCCTGGCTACTTGGCATGTCTGCTGGTCATAGTGTGTGTAGCCGCGCCCATCGCGTATTGGCTCCAGCATCAGACGCTTGACGGATACTTGAGCGCTGAGGTGACGCCAACGAGGTTCCTTTGGAACAACCTCGCGCTCCACATCGGCTCTTTTGGAGTGGCCGGTACGCCGGCCGGCGTCCCCTATCCCGATGTGTGGGACGGGTCTTTGTGGACTCTTTGGTATGAGTTTCTCTGCTACTTGGTCGTCGGCCTGTTGTTCTGCCTGCCGGTCATGAAGCGGCGAGCTGCGGTTCTGGTTCCTGCCGTGTTTGGGATGAGCGTGGTTCTCTGCGCTTGGAATGATTTGGCCGGGCTTGGCCTTGCGCCGGGTCCGGCGGTCTCTCCCACAGCGGCTGAATTGCTTGCCTTCTTCCTGGGCGGCGCTACCATGCGGGCATGGAGCAAATGGGAGCGGCTCAGTGCGCCAGGCGCCGCCCTCGCCGCCGTCATCGCGATTCTGGCTGTCGCCTTAGTGCCCATCGCCTCTCCCGAATTCATCGCGCCGGCGCTGTGCTACCTGCTGCTGTGGCTGGGTAGCGTGGTGCCGAGCCCGGCTCTGATTAAACGGGAAGACATCTCGTATGGGATGTACATATATGGTTTCATCATTCAACAAGGACTTGTGTTGGCAGGTGGTTCAAGACTTCCCTTGCCCGCATTCGCGGCCCTTGCGGCAGCACTGACGGTCGTGCCGGCGACTGCGAGTTGGCTAGTCGTGGAGAAACGAGCTATGCGGTGGGCTAGATGTGAAACAATTAGTATGCGCTTCGCCGCTTCGCCGCTTCGCCGCTTCGCCGCTTCGCCGCTTCGCCGCTTCGCCGCTTCGCCGCTTCGCCGCTTCGCCGCTTCGCCGCTTCGGGGCGGACTCCGCGCAAGAGGCGCGGACAGCGCTAACGGATTTGCTCGTCGGCGAATGCGGAATCCGAGAGGGGGCGCTGCGGACGGCGCTGACTCCGGCGGTCAAGACTTGCGTTAGCACTGTCCCCACACCGAACTGGTGCCAAAGCAACCCGAGCGGCCGTCCTGGTTGGTGGGGCGCTAGGGAAGGCGGCATCGGCTGGCTCCTGGCGAGCTAGACCCAGCCGAACGGCATCGGCGGCAACTCCGTAAACCGGGCGGCCCTGCGCCGGCTGACCGCGCTGGCTACGCAAGGAGCTCGCGGC
>JAIRXP010000121.1 GCA_031268215.1 Bifidobacteriaceae bacterium
GGTGGCTAGTGGGTTTGATGGTGAGGGGATCACCATCGCTGTGTTGGATGGATTCATTGACACGTCGCTGCCTATCTTCGCTGATGCGGATATCGAAACCCGTTCGTTTTGCGGCTACCAGCCAGACTTGCCGGGTCTGGACCCGGCGGGCCTGGCGCCAGGGGAACTGACACCAGCCCAGGTCCCGGCCGGTGCAACAACCATGATGGATCTGTTACACCATGGGACTAGCGTGACAGCGTTGCTGGTTGGTAACGGCGCCAAGATCAATGGCGTGCCTGGCCCTAAGGGGGTTGCTCCTAAAGCGAAGATCCTGCATTACGTGATCGTCACTGGGGGCGACCCAAGAGGGTCGGGGCACCGAAACACCTGTTTCGATAACGGCGAACCGCTCGATACGCCGACCCACGAAGAGGCCGTCCTGGCGGCGATTGAGGCCGGGGCTGACATCATAACGACGTCCCTTGGCGGGGTGTTGGATGGTGAGGTCCCCCTCAATGACTACGATGTGATTGGGGTGCAGGCTCTCCCGAACGACAACGAGGGTATCAACGCGGTGTTCCGGGACCCGTACTATCCGGGTGCGGTCTACGTGCGCGGCCACCAGCCGGATGGCGAACTGCCTGAACGGCTGCACTTCGAAGAACCACGGACCACGGTGGTGGTGCCGGGCGGGACTGGTTCGGGAGGCCTGTACGCCGAACCAGGTGGTAGTTGGGTCGTTAAGGAAATGGGTGGGAATTCGGCTGCTACTCCTATTCTGGCTGGGATCATGGCGGACTTGATGGTCAAGTATCCTAAAGCCACCAAGAACCAGCTGCTGCAGTCCCTTGTCCGCAACACCCTGGACACTAGCCACAACCCCCACTATGACCTGAACTGGGGTTGGGGACCGGTCGAGGTGGACCATTTGTTCTCGGTTGACCCGACTGTCTACCCGGACGTGAACCCACTGTCCGGGGGAGTGGGTGAACTGGCTACGACAGCGCCCAGTTCGTCACCCAGTCCCACCGGCACAAGCCCGTCCCCAGACCCTAAGGCGGCTTCCGAGGATGGCGGCAACAACCGCTTGTGGGTCTCCGTCGGAGCGGCCTTGGGCGTTAGCCTGGCGGTCATACTCACGGCAGTCTTTACGGCGGTCTTTGTGCATACAAGAAACAAACGAAAGGCAGACAGGATTCACTAATGCCCTACCTGTCAAGCTTGGGTGAGACACCGTGAGGTGATTGCTTACTGAGCTTAGAAGGGCCAGATCGGAGCCATGGAAGGTGTCAGAGTTTGAACCCGGCGGCAGCGCTGGACGGACCACACCGAGGCCGGCCCGGGCGCGGGTTCACCCCTTGCTTCCCGCCCCCACCCGCTTGACGGCGGGCACTCTTCCTTGTCAAGTGGTGCCTGCGAGGATGACACGACAAACGCCGGGTTCGGTCAGCCCGGTTCCGGGCAGCGCGGGCGGCGAATGCGGAGGGTTGGATGCGCGGCGTGTTGGAGGATTTCCAAGCCGTCTTCCTGGGGCAGGTGGCGGCGCTGCCGTCTGTCGAAGAGTCGCGGGCGGTGGTCGACCGGGAATTAGCGGGGCGGCGGACGGAGTCCGAGGACGCCGATCTGAGTGAGGGGGCTTGATCATTGCCGCGGCCAGTGAGCAGATCATCGCCGGTTACCTGTTGTGCGTGGGCCGGCGGGAAACGGCCGATGCCGATCACTACTTTGGCAGCCCGGGCGTCTGGACGCTCTCGGCCCGGCCCGGCGTCTGGGCCAGGGGGCCAAATTGACCCAAACTCGCCCGCGAACAAACTTGACGTCAATTTGGCACCCCATCGAGGATCGGGCCAAACCGGGCCAACACGCTGACCTGGGATAACGTGAAGAACTCCGTGGGCGGCATCGGGCAGCAGGGGGCCAAACTAACCCAAACTGTGCGGCGGGCCAACTTGACGTCAATTTGGCACCCCGTCAAACCGGCCGGCCGAGGCGAGCCACTCGCGTGCCTTCGCAGTTTTTCACGATGCCCGCCGCCGACGCAGTCGCCTCCCCGAGAGCTGCGCCCTCGACAGGAATCGAACCTGCGACCTTCCGCTCCGGAGGCGGACGCTCTATCCCCTGAGCTACGAGGGCCTAACCGGCCACCTACTGTATCAGCGTCTGCCAACCGTGGGGGAGCCCCTGGCCGGGAACCGGCCATCAATCCGGCAGTGAGTCCGCCATCTGGGCCAAATAGCGTTCAATTTCCAGCGCGGCGCGGGCGGAATCACCGCTGCTGATCGCCTCAACCAAGGCCACGTGAGAATCACCCCGCGAGCCCAAGCGTTGAAAGTTGTAGCGGACGTTGTCCGCGACCGCGCCCAGGATGGTGGCATAGAGCTCTGCCAGGACCGGGTTGCCGGCGACCTCGGCTATGTAGCGGTGCAGCATCATATCCGCCGCCACCATTTCATCCAGGTCGCCTCCGGCGACAGCCCGGGACCGGGCCAGGAGCAATGACCGCAGGCGTTCGGCCTGCTCGGGGGTGCGCCGCTGGGCCGCCAGGGGCGCCGCCACAATCTCCAGGGCTTGGCGGACTTCCAAAACGTCGCGCTGCGAAGCGGCGGAGAATTGGCGTTCCATAACCGTGGGCAGTTCCGAAACTGAGACAACATAGGTGCCTGAACCCTGGCGGCGTTCCAGCAGCCCGCCGTGAACCAGGGCTTGAACAGCCTCGCGGACAGTGTTGCGGCCGGCCCCGGCCAGGGCCGCCAACTCTGGTTCGGTGGGTATGCGCGATCCGACCGGCCAGGCGCCGGACACGATCTGTTCACGCATGTCTTCGGCTACTTGGTCGATCAGCCCTAGCCGGCGGTCCGGTGTGGCCTGCCCAATCACCCCTTAATCCAAACACACCTGAGACCCCCGGGTGTTAGTACCATTACCCGGTGACTCCATCCGAGCTTTCCCAGGCCCTGGCCGCCGCCCTGCGGCAGGCGGTGGCCCAATCCGCCATCTCCCTTGACCCCACCGAGATACCGGATGAGGTCCGGGTTGAGCGCCCTCGCCAGCGCGAACACGGTGATTGGTCAACCAATGTGGCGCTTCAGTTGGCCAAGAAAGCTGGCCTGAATCCCCGCCAGTTCGCGGACGCGTTGATACCGTTCATTGAGACGCACCAGGCAGTAGCCCAGGTGGGAGTAGCCGGACCGGGCTTCATTAATCTCACCTTGGCGAAGGACGCCGCCGGCACACTGGCCAGAGAAATAGTTGAAGCGGCGGGCAAGTACGGCGAAGGCGAGGGCCAGCTAGGCGAAACCGTCAACCTGGAGTTCGTGTCCGCTAACCCGACTGGACCGTTGCACTTGGCGGGCGCCCGCTGGGCGGCCGTGGGCGACTCGATGGCGCGAACCATGCAGGCCCAGGGCGCCAGTGTTATCCGTGAGTATTACTTCAATGATCATGGCGCCCAGGTGGATCGGTTCGCCCGGTCTTTGATGGCAGCGGCTCACGGCCAGGACGCCCCTGAGGATGGCTACTCCGGCCAGTACATCGAGGAGATCGCTCAGGCGATTATCAAGGCGGATCCAGCCATCACCCAAGAGCCGGCACCCCAGCAGCTTGAGCGTTTCCGGGAACGGGGCACTGAAGCGATGTTCGCAGAAATCAAGCGCACGCTACATGATTTTGGGGTTGATTTTGACGTCTACTTCCATGAGGAGTCGCTGCACCAGTCCGGGGCTGTGGCGGAGGTGATTGAGCAGCTCAAACAGAACGGCCATCTTTACGAACTGGATGGCGCCTGGTGGTTGAGGTCCAGCGCCTATGGGGATGACAAGGATCGGGTGGTCATCAAATCGGATGGCGAGGCGGCCTACATCGCCGGCGACATCGCCTATTTCAAGGACAAGCAGCGCCGGGGGGCGGATCGGGCGGTTTACCTCCTGGGAGCGGACCACCACGGCTACATCGCCAGGCTGAAGGCGGCGGCTGCGGCGCTGGGGGATGACCCGGACCGCGTGGAGGTGCTGATTGGGCAACTTGTTTTCCTGGTCAAGGATGGCCAGCGCGTCAAAATGGCCAAGCGGGCGGGCAACGTGGTGACTTTGGAGGACTTGACGGACGGCATCGGGCGGGATGCCGCGCGTTACGCCTTGGTGCGTTCCTCGATCGATTCGTCCCTTGAGATTGATCTGGACCTGTGGGCATCGCAATCGAATGAGAACCCGGTCTATTACGTCCAGTACGCCCACGCTCGTACCCGGGCGGTTGACCGCAATGCGGCCAAGGCAGGGGTCCGCCGTGAGGACGGGTTCGCGCCCCAGACCCTTGATCACGAATCGGAGGCGGTTTTGTTGGGGGCGCTGGCTGAATTCCCAGCGGTGGTGGCCCAGGCCGCCAGGCTGCGCGAGCCGCACCGGGTGGCCCGCTACCTGGAAACACTGTCCAGCGCGTACCACAAGTGGTATGACCACCGCCGGGTTATTCCTTACGCCGATGAGCCGGTGAGTGACATTCACCGCACTCGCTTGTGGCTGAATGACGCCACTGGCCAGGTTCTGGCCAACGGTCTGGACCTGTTGGGTGTCAGCGCACCAGAAAGGATGTGACCAGTGTATTCGCATGAAGCTGGGTTCTTGCACGCTCAGGGCCGCGCTCCGGCCTGGCTGGAGGTGCCTCAAGATGTCAACGCGTTGCTCCAACCGATCTGGCCCGGCAGTGCCCACAAGCCGCCGGCGGATTCAATACTCCGCGTTGGCGGCCTGACTGTTCAGGAAATCGCCGCCCAAGTGGGCACACCGGCTTATGTGTTGGATGAGGCGGATTTTCGCGGCCGCGCCAAGGCCTTCGCTGACGCGTTCGCCGAGGCGTTCTCGCCCTTGGAGGGAGCCCACGTCCATTACGCGGCTAAGGCCCTGATCACAGTTGGCATCGCGCGGTGGCTGGCGGAGGATGGCCTGTCTGTTGACGTGTGTTCGGGAGGGGAACTGGAAGTGGTCATGCGGGGTGGGATTCCGCCCCAGCGGATTACCTTCCACGGGTCCAACAAGTCTGACGCTGAGCTGATCCAGGCGATGGAGGTCGGGGTGGATCTGATTGCGATCGACTCGCTGGCGGAGATCGCGCGGGTGGCACAGGTAGCGGATGAGGGAGACTTCCGCCCCAACGTGATGTTGCGCTGCTCAATCGGGATTGAGGCACACACCCATGAGTTCATCGCCACTTCGCACGAGGATCAGAAGTTCGGTTTGTCGGCGGCGGACGGCTCCGTCGAGGAGGGCGTGCGGCGGGTCTCGTCTCACCCCAGATTGAACCTGCGGGGGCTGCACACCCATATTGGCTCTCAGATCTTTGACGCCCGGGCCTTCCGGCAAGCGGTTCAGCGGATGGCGGATTTGACGGTTTCGCTGGAACGCGAACACCGGGTGTGCTTCCCCGAATTGGGTCTGGGCGGTGGCTTCGGCGTCGCCTACACCACTGGCCATGATCCCCTGGAGCCCGCTGAAATCGCCGCTCGGATGGCTGAACATGTGGAACATGAATTCAAAGCCGAGCGGTTGGCGGTGCCGCACGTGACGGTCGAACCGGGCAGGGCCATAGCGGGGCCCGCCGGAATCACCCTCTATACCGTTGGCACGGTCAAGCCGGTCTCGCTCGATGGCGGCTTCACCAGGCTTTATGTGTCCGTGGATGGCGGCATGAGCGACAACATCCGGACCGCTCTCTATGGCGCTGATTACTCCGCGACCTTGGCCTCGCGCCGCTCCAGCGCCCCGCCTAGGCTGGCGCGGGTGGTTGGCAAGCATTGCGAATCGGGAGACATTGTGGTCAAGGATGAGTATCTGCCGGCGGACATCGCCGCCGGGGACATCTTGGCCGTGCCGGTGACTGGCGCCTATTGCCATTCGATGTCCTCGAATTACAACTCGGTTCCGCGCCCGCCGGTGGTGTCCGTTCAGGACGGATTGCTTACGGTGTTGCTACGCCGGGAGACAATGACGGATTTGCTGGCCCGCGACCTCTACGCTTAGCAGGGGGCCGGCGCCGGTTACCGGGTTTCGCCATGAGGAGCCGCTGTCAGCCCCTGCGCGCAAGCCCCTGAGAGACTGAAATTGGTAAGGAGTTCAAGTGAGCCAAGCGGATCATCCCATCAAGGTAGCGGTGCTGGGTTGCGGCACCGTGGGCGGTGAAGTCGTCCGGTTGCTTCAAAGCTCGGCGCCGGACTTGCGTTCACGGGTTGGCGCCCCGCTTGAGCTGATCGGGGTGGCGGTCAAGGACCCCGCCGCGCCGTTGCCGCAGGAAAGTTTGGTGGATCTGGACCAGTCCCTATTGACCGATGACGCGGTTGGCTTGGCCGGCCGGGCGGATGTGGTCGTGGAGCTGATAGGGGGCGTTGAGCCCGCGCGTTCGGCCATTTTGGCGGCGTTCGCGGCTGGAGCTTCAGTGGTGACCGCGAACAAGGCCTTGTTGGGTTCCCACGGGCCCGAGCTTTACGCTGCGGCCGCCAAAGCCGGCGTTGATCTGTACTTTGAGGCGGCGGTTGGCGGGGCCATCCCCATTCTGCGTCCCATCCGTGAGTCGCTGGCCGGTGACACCATCACCCGGATTCTGGGGATTGTCAACGGCACCACCAACTATGTGCTGGACCGCATGACGACTGACGGCCTGGATTTGCCGGAAGTGGTTCGCCAGGCGCAGGAGCTCGGCTATGCGGAAGCGGACCCAACCGCTGACGTTGACGGGTATGATGCCGCTTCCAAAGCCGCCATTTTGGCCTCCTTAGCGTTTCACACCCGTATTTTGGCCAGTAACGTGTTCCGCGAAGGAATCGGCGGGGTGACTGCGGCCGATGTCGCTTCGGCCGCGGCCACGGGACATGTCATCAAGCTGCTGGCGATTGTTGAGCGGCGCGGATCGGAAGGCGTGATCGCCCGGGTCCACCCGGCCCTGGTGCCAGGGGACCATCCGTTGGCGGCTGTTCGCGGAGCGTTTAACGCCATCTACGTTGAGGCCGAAGCGGCGGGCGAGTTGATGTTTTATGGCCGTGGTGCTGGAGGGAGGCCTACGGCATCGGCGGTGGTAGGTGACTTGGTGACTGTGGCGCGCCACCGGCTTGGCGCCACCCGCGGGCCCGGCGAATCAACCTACTTGCGGCTGCCGGCTTTACCTGTCGCGGAAGCATTGACGCGGTTCCAGATCCGGCTGGTGGTCAAGGACCAACCGGGCGTGTTGGCGGCGGTGTCGCGGGTGATCGCACAGGAGGGCGTGTCAATCGAAACGGTCCGGCAGACTCAGGGCGCTCACCGGGGCGGGCTGGCGGACTTGACGGTCGTGACCCATCAGGCCACTGAGGGCGCTTTGCAGAAGACGGTGGCTGCTGTTTCCGAGTTGGATGTGGTGGCGGAGGTAGCGGGGATGCTGAGGGTGGAGGGGGAATAGAGCCCATGCGTTTCGCGGCCGATCATGTGGTGGTGAAAGTGCCTGCCACCAGCGCCAATCTGGGGCCGGGGTTTGATTCGCTGGGGCTGGCGCTGGATCTGTGGGACGAGGTTGAGGTCAAGGCGGTGTCGGGGCCGTCGCAGGTGGCGGTCCGTGGGGAAGGCGCTGGCCAGCTGCCGCTGGATGAGTCGCATCTGGTGCTGCGGTCCGCGCACCGCGCTTTGGAAGCTGTGGGGGCTCCACCTGTCAACCTCGAATTGAAGTGCTTCAACCGCATTCCCCAGGGGAAAGGCTTGGGCTCTTCGGCCGCCGCGGTGGCCGCGGGCGGGCTCATAGCGCGCGGTTTGATAGCCAATCCAGGGGTGCTGACCGCGGGCCGGATCTTCCGTTTCACGGCCGGTTTCGAGGGCCATCCGGACAATGCCGCGCCGGCGGTGTTCGGCGGCGCCACGGTGGCTTGGATGGCTGGGAGGCGGCCCAAGGCCGCCCCATTGAGCGTCGATCCGTCCATCCAGGCGGTAGTGCTGATCCCGGATGGGGTGATGGCTACCTCGGTGGCGCGTTCCGCTTTGCCAGTGCGTGTGCCGCATGTTGACGCCGCTTTCAATGTCAGCCGCGCGGCCTTGCTGACCCATGCTTTGGTGTCTGATCCGTCGCTGCTCTTCTATGCCACTGAGGACCGGATTCACCAGCCTTACCGGGCTGAGGTCATGCCCGCCACCACAGAACTGGTGGCCAGCTTGCGGGCTCAAAAACTGGCGGCAGTTATCTCTGGAGCCGGTCCAGCGGTTATGGTACTTACAACCGATCCGGACACCGTGCCAGAGCCTAGCGGTTGGCGCTACCAGCGTCTGGCGTTGGCCTCACATGGAGGCACTGTCGCCCGGATTGACTGAGAGTTGGGGCAAAATTCTGAAATGAACGTACCGTGGCCCGGGATTGGGGCTTTTCTATTCGACCTTGACGGCGTGCTGACGCCAACGGCGGAGATTCACCGGCGGGCTTGGGCGGACACCATTGGGTCCTTCTTCGCTGCGCAGGGCGTCGATCGGCCGTACAACGAGGATGACTACTTTCAGTACATAGATGGCAAGCCGCGCTTCGACGGCGTTGTCTCGGTGCTTGAATCGCGTGGTCTGCGCTTACCCTTTGGCTCGGTTTCCGACCCGCCCGGGTCGGGTTCGGTTGGGGCGTTGGGTAACCAGAAGAACGCCCAGTTCGCCCGTTTGTTGGCGGCCGATGGCGTGGCTCCCTATCCGGGGACCGTTGCGGTTCTGGAGACGCTGGCCCGCGCCGGCAAGCGTTTGGCGGTGGTGTCTTCCTCCAAGAACGCGCGGTCCGTGCTGGCCGCCGCCCATCTGGTGGACTATTTCGCCTTGGTGGTAGATGGAGAATTGGCCGCCAAGGAGCATCTGGCTGGGAAGCCTTCACCGGAGACATATTTGTACGCCGCGCGAGTCTTGGGCTGCGCGGCTCAGGATTGCGCGGTCATTGAGGACGCCATCTCTGGCGTCCAGGCCGCCCGTGCGGGGGCTTTTGGGCTGGTGGTTGGCGTGGACCGGGGTGTGGGACGCGAGGCGTTGACTGCGGCCGGGGCTAGCCTGGTGATTGACTCCTTGACGGACCTGGTGGCCGCTGCCAGTTAGTGCCCTGTCAGTTGGTGCGCTGCCTCTTGGCGCTCCGCGCTGTCTGGTCCACCGTGGCCCACGAGGTGGCGATCTTCACTCCTGGGCGGACAAGTCTCGGAGTAGCTGTCATGACGGTCGCGATGGCTTCCGGAGGGTCGTTATGTGTTGATAGTGTGTCGATCCGGGTCCACCGGACTGGCGGCGTCAACCGCAAGAGCCCACTGGAATCGTGCGGCGCGGGGCGCGCGGTGTGCGAATCGCGGAACCGGAGAGACGCGGCTGGCCCGGGCGGCATCGTCCCTTGCCAACTGCCTGACGCTGGCGCCGGGGCAGGCAACGGTCCAGGTGCTCTGGCCAGGGGAAGAGCGGTGCCGCCCTCAACCGCCGCCAGACACGCCAGGGCATTAGTACCGCGGGTTGAGCCGGGCCGGTGGCGAAGGATGGTAAGCTGATCATCAAGCGTGCAAGCCGCCGTCCATGATGCGAACGGCACCGGCCGCTTAATCCTGGATCTAAGTTGGTGGCGCATTTGTGCGTGCCCCTAGATCCGTTAGCCAACAGACAAAGGTTCATTAGTGACAACCACAACCGACAGGCCCCTTGGTTCGATGCGCATCGCAGAGCTGCAGGAACTGGCCAGCACAATGGGTATCAAAGGTACCTCCCGGATGCGTAAGGCCGACCTGCTCGCCGCCATTGGGGGCAACAAAGCCACGAAATCGGCCGCGTCCGGATCCGCCAGCGCTGAAGCGGCCGGATTGGCCAGGAGTGCCGAGGCGCCCGCGGCTAGTGAGGCGAAGTCCCCCGGGTCCGCCGAAAACGCTGGGCAGGCGCCGCCTCGGCTCAGAGCCGGGGAGACCGATGCCGACCGGGCAGCACGCGCCGCCGCAGCCATATCCCTGGTCAAGGCGGATATAGAAGCCGACTTGCGTCGGACCCGCCGCAGCGGTTCCGGCTCCTCCGGGTCCGCCGCCAGCGCGAAGGACGCCGAGAAGCCCGCGGCGGCGGGAGCGTCTTCGCCGGATCGCGAGGGCAAGACGCAGACCGAACAGTCCTCTGGCCGGAGCCAAGGACAGGGCGGTGGCTCTCAAAGCCAGAGCCAAAGCAACCAAGGCCAAGGCCAAGGCCAAGGCCAAAGCGGCGGCGGCGGCCAGGGCCAGAGCCAAGGTGGCGCACAAAGCCAAGGCCAAAGTGGGCAGAGCGGCCAGAGCAGCCAGAGCAAGCAGGGCAAGCAAAGCAGCGGAGGCAGCCAGAACCAAGGCGGCCAAAGCGGCCAGCAGCAGCAACAACAACGCGCCAGCTTTCCCGATGACGATGGGCGCCGCCGCGGACGCCGGGACCGTTACCGCGACCGCAAGCAGCGTCAGCGCGATGTGGCCTCCCTGGAGGAGGTCGAAATCCGCGACGATGACGTCCTCATCCCGGTGGCGGGCATCCTCGACGTGATGGACAACTACGCGTTCGTGAGGACCTCCGGCTACTTGCCTGGCAACAACGACGTCTACGTCTCGCTGGGCCAAATGCGCAAGGCCTCACTGCGTGAGGGTGACGCCGTGGTTGGGGCCATTCGCCAGCCGCGGGACGGTGACCCGCAAAGCCGCCAGCAGAAGTACAAGGCGTTGGCTCGGCTGGATTCAGTCAACGGCATGACGCCAGATGAGGCGCGCCGGCGCCCGGAGTTCTCCAGCCTGACGCCGCTGTACCCACAAGAACGGCTCAAGCTTGAGACAACGGCTGAGAACCTCACCACTCGTGTAATCGACCTGATGAGCCCAATCGGCAAAGGCCAGCGCGGGCTGGTTGTCTCGCCGCCCAAGGCGGGCAAGACCATGATCCTGCAGGCCATCGCCAACGCCATCTCCGCCAACAACCCAGAAGTCCACCTGATGGTGGTTCTAGTCGATGAACGGCCTGAGGAAGTAACGGACTTCGAGCGTTCCGTCAAAGGCGAGGTCATCTCCTCGACCTTCGACCGGCCGCCTTCGGATCACACCATCGTCGCTGAACTGGCCATTGAACGGGCCAAGCGTCTGGTCGAGTTGGGCCACGACGTGGTCATCTTGCTAGACGGCATCACCCGGTTGGGACGTGCCTACAACCTGGCCGCGCCGGCCTCTGGCCGCATCTTGTCCGGTGGCGTCGATTCGTCCGCGCTCTATCCGCCCAAGAAGTTCTTTGGTGCCGCCCGCAACATTGAAGGTGGTGGGTCGCTGACCATTCTGGCTACCGCCTTGGTGGAGACCGGCTCCAAGATGGATGAGGTCATCTTCGAGGAGTTCAAGGGAACCGGCAACATGGAGCTGCGGCTCTCACGCAGTCTGTCTGACAAGCGCATCTTCCCGGCGGTGGACGTCAATTCGTCCGGCACTCGGCGTGAGGAGTGGCTGATGAGGCCGGAGGAGCTGAAGATCAACTGGAAGCTTCGGCGTGTCCTGGGAGCACTTGACCAACAGCAGGGCATCGAGCTGCTGTTGGAGCGGATGCGCAAGACGGCCTCCAACGCGGAGTTCTTGCTGCAAGTCAATAAGACCACGCCGGATATAAACTAGATGCCGATGGTGCGAACGGGCCCACACGGCCGCCCGGCCTAAGACCGTTCTCCCCCAAGCTGGACCCCTGCCTGGCCAATACCACCCACCCACCGAGCTGGGCGGGGGTCCTCCCCAAGGCGACCGAACGGCATCGGGAACCTTGATTGCCAGGACCGACGCGGGAATATGCGCGTCAGGCGCGGCGTTCTGGCAGAATACTCTGGGCGTCGCCGGTTCACGCGGACCTATCCAGGGTCCACGACCCGGCGCAAACATAGGAGACAACCCATGAAGAAGAACATCCATCCGCAGTACGTGGAGACCACAGTGACCTGCACCTGCGGCAACACGTTCACAACCCGCTCGACCAAGAAGAATGGCGTCATCAATGCCGACGTTTGTTCGGCCTGCCACCCGTTCTACACAGGCAAGCAGAAGATCCTCGACACCGGCGGCCGTGTTGCCCGCTTCGAGGCGCGCTATGGCAAGCGGAAGGCTGGGGCCTCCGCCTAGGGGCCTGTCGGGCAACAGGCTCCTAGGCGCTCCAACAGTGTTTGCTTGCTGCGTTTCCGCTGGCGAGAGCCCTGCTCTCACCGCGTCAACACAGGCGGAGGGTGTTGCCCAACAACCTCCTAGATCGGTTCTGGGACGAACCAATGGCTGACCTAGCCAGTGCTGT
>JAIRXP010000094.1 GCA_031268215.1 Bifidobacteriaceae bacterium
CTGGAGGATGCGGACCTGGCCCGTGGCCAGCCTCCCGATAAGCCTTCGCCATGGTCTGGGACATCGCTGCCACCAGTGCCGGGCGCACCGGCTGGATAGCGGCCATGTCAACATGGTCGCTTTGACCCGGATCAAGCCCTGCCCGGGCACGGACGCGCTCTAACACTTGGGCCATGCCCGCATCGGCGGCCAGCAACTGGGGCAAATGGCTCAGGGTCATGCCGGGCCACCGCCTTCCCGGGCCGTTTCGGGCCCGCCAGATTCGCCGTCCACGGCGGCCGGGGAGTCATCCCCAGAGCCCTTAGGAGGGTGTTGGACAACACCCTCCGCCTGTGTTGACGCGGTGGGAGCAGGGCTCTCACCAGCGGAAACGCAGCAAACAGGCACTGTTGAACCGCCTACGAGCCTGTCTCCTGACGGGCTCCTAGGCGGGGTATGAAAAGCGAGTTGAGCGGCACCCAAACCTTCCAGCACAACCCGTTCGACGGCATCGGCGGCCTTATCTACCAACAACGCCACGTCCGGCCTGAGCGAAGCCGGAAAATCCGCCAGCACGTACGCGGCAGCGTCCTGACGCCCAGGCGGCCTACCCACGCCGCAGCGCACGCGGATGTATTCCTTAGTGCCCAAGGCCTTGGAAATGTCGCGCAAACCGTTGTGCCCGCCCTCGCCGCCGCCGCGTTTAAGACGGATCTCCCAGGCAGGCAAGTCAATGTCATCATGAACCACGATCACAGTGTCAGGGGTGGCGCCAAAGTAGCCGGCCAGTTCCGCTACCGGGCCGCCAGAAAGGTTCATGAACGTTTGCGGCTTGGCCAGCACGGCTCGTGGCCCTGGCGCCCCGCCGGGCATGACCCCAATCCGGACGGCGGCGGCCAGCGCCCGCCCGTGAGACCGCGTGACAAAGGACGCCCCGGCCCGTGCGGCCAGGGCGTCCACCGTCATAAAACCGAGGTTGTGCCGGTTGTGGGCATAGTTCGGCCCGGGATTGCCCAGGCCAACGACCAGCCAGACGTCGCTCACAATCCAACCACGGTACGCCGGATCACTCTTCTTCGAGAGCCTCGGCGGCCTCTGTCCCAGCCGTCTGCGCTTCTTCGGCGCGCGGCTGAGTAACCGTCACCACGTTCGTGGTGGGATCATCCAACGCTTCAACGCCGTCCGGCAGGGAGAGATCGGCAATCTTGATGGTGTCGCCGTCACTCAGACCCTCAACCGAAACCGAGATGACCTCCGGCACGTTGGTGGCCTCCGCCCGCACCAGCAGCTCCTGCGAATCGAGGATGGCAAGGCCGCTGACCGGCTCGCCTTCAATGTGCAACGGCACAGTCGCTTCGATCTTCTCTCCCCGCTTGACGATCTGCAGGTCAACGTGCTCAATCACGTCCGTCAGCGGGTTGCGTTGGACCTCGCGGGCAATCGTCAGCAGTTTCTTGCCGTCCACGTCGATTGTCAGCACCGCGTTGACGTGGCGCAGGGCCAAGAACGCGCCGTGGCCCGGCAATGAGATGTGGATCGGGTCATCACCGTGTGAGTGCATCACCGCTGGGATCAGGCCGGCCCGGCGGGTCCGGCGAGCGGCTCCCTTGCCAAACTCGGTGCGCGGCTCAGCCGTCAGAATCGTTTCAGCCATACTCAGGCTCCTTTCAGTCGGGGCCCTGGGTCACGCGGAGGATGGTCCACCGCTGGGGTGGCCGCACGTCCACGTTCTGTTAGACCCAGTGCCGGGTTAACGAGCCCCGACCGAGGACACTGGCTGGCCAGTCCCGCTCAGATACGGTCCCGGCCGGCCAACGCCGCGCGCAAGTCGATCACGGAGTCCCTACGGTCTCCCTCGCCAAGGCAACCGAGTCATTGTAGCCCAACACCCAGATGGCCCGCCGGGCAATGTCGCATTCCGGGCATTCGGCTTGTTTACGCCATTTCTGCATTAGGGCCCAGACCGCACCGCCGGTCGCCAGAGGAAGATCGAACAAATCGGCCCAGAGCTTACCCGCCCCTGAGGTAACTCCGGAAAGCGCGACTGAGTCCTGTGGACTGAGTTTCGCCGGTCAAGTAAGTGCTCTGAATACCGGAGGGGGTTTCAGTGATGAGCGGTACACGACGCGGCGCCGTGGCGGCATTTTCAGCGACCATTCTTGCAATCTTGGCGCTTGCGGCAGGTGGCGGAATACCCGCCCTGGCCAACCCGGCCAAGGTTCAAGCCGCACCGGCGACAGCCCCGGCCGCGCCCAGCGCGCCCGGATCGGTGACGCTCAAGGAAACGGTCCCGGGAACCGCGCCATTCGCGGTCACCAAGGCCACTGAACTGCGGTGGGACTTCACCGTGTCTCCCGCCAGCGCGTCCGGAAACGGAACGTTGATGCTCACTCGGGACGACGGCATCGTGACCCAATGGCCAGTAACCCGAGCAACAGGAGCCCTAACTGCCAAGGTCCCGGGCGGCACACTCGAACCGGGGTACTACGATGTAACGGCCGCCTTCCCCGGTGCGGATGACTGGACCGGATCAGTGATAGTCGTAGACGGTACCGTGGACCAGAACCGGACCAGGCGGTTCGGTGTCGACGCGGGGCTGAGCTGGCACGGCACCACCGGCCAGCCGCCTTCGGCCGCGCAGCTACGTTACGAAGCCGAGGCGATGGAGACGATTGGCCTTGGGTCTGTCCGGGACCGTTACGGACTGGAGTCAGTGACGGCCGATCCATCTACCTGCACGGAAGAATCGCTCTGCATTCAACAAGTGGCCCAGATACTAAGCGAAGAAGCCGGGCTGGATGTAGTCACCGTGTCCAATAGCGGCGTTCCCCGCGCCACCAATACGGCCGCTTATGACTTGAACGCGGCCTTTACCGCTGGTCGCGAATTCGCGAAACGGATGTCGCCATACGTGACCAGTATCGAAGTCGCCAATGAGCCCATTTACGGATTCTTCAACGGCTACCCCTTCCAGTACGCGTCAGTGCTGAAGGCCTACACCGCCGGCGTGAAATCTGTCGAGCCGCGGATGCGGGTCCTGACCAGCTCCTACACCGCGGTCAACATTGAGGGATGGCTGCAGGACTGGCGCTGGGGAGCTCTGTATGAACAGGAAACCCTGGCCAACAACACGGCCGGATCCTTCGACACCCGCAACGAGCACTGGTACCCGGACGTGCCGATCTGGGGGAAATCGATCGCCTTCGACATGAACACGTTGGCTGGTGGCGTTCCCCGGATGGATGTTGACACTAAACGGGCCTTAGATACGGCCGGCGGAGCCGGTGACAAGGGCGTTTGGGTGACCGAACTGGGCCGTCCCTTGTACCCCACCTCGCAGAACTTCGACCTGGCCTACGAAGAGCAGGTCCAGGCCGGCCACGTGGTCGAGTCATACACCGCGGCGCTCTCCGGTGGAGCGGAAAAGGCGTTCGCGTTCTATTGGCAGACTCTGCTTGAAAACTGCCCCTCCGTCCTGGAATGCACGGCGGTCTGGGGACTAACGCGAAACGCCAAGTCAGACAAGTATCAAGATGGACGCTCACAGGTCGTTTCACCGCGTCCAGCGCTGGCCTCAACGGCGGCCCTGATCCGCCACATCCAGGACAAAGAAGTCCTGAAAGTCGAGACAAACACGAACAAGAACAACCCCGCGCAGGTTTACGGGACAACTGTCTACTTCGCCGGCGGCACGGCCGTGACCTGGGACCGGAGCAAGACCCTGGCGAACTTCGGGCCCGGCGCCAAGGCCAAGAACATTTATGGAAGAGCAGTCTCCGAACTGACCTCGCCGGAGACGACCTGGCAGTTCCACCAGCCTTATCTCCTATCCGGCGTCACAGTTCCCGGCACGGCAACACCAGTAACGGTACCCGGCGCCGATTCTTCGGCTGACCAGTCAGTCAGCCCAACCGCCGCGGCTCTGCGCCTCGGTGCGGGCGGGCTCCAGATCAATGGCCAAGAGCCCCGTCCCCGCAAGGTTTACAAGAATCCCGTCACAACTTTCGAAGACCGGGACTCCACTATTGGCGTCAAGGTTGGTGACGTCCTGGTGCTTGACGTCCAGGCCCATGCCGGTGCCACGAATGCGGACGTGTCCGCCAATACAGATTTCCAATGCCAGGCTGGTCCGGGGCTGGTAGTGGACTCAGCTTCCGGGCCAGCCTCGGGGGTCTACCGGTGCCAATTCCGCGTGACCTCACCGGTTCCGGCGCGGCAACAGGTCTTCAACAACGGGATTTACACCTGGAACGTGCCTGGTCACGTGACGGTTACCGGCCAGTGGACGGACGGTTCCGGCAAGACCCATAAGGACCAGGTCCGGGTAGGACTGACCTACCGCGCGCCCGGCGAATTCAAGATTGTTGGGCAAGCTTACGAAGGCCAAGCGGTCAGCGTCTCAACCGATATCAAGGGCATAGCTCAGTACCGCTGGTACTACATGGATGGTGACGCGGCGGACCGGCCAGACCGCACCGGACCGTCCTACACGATTTCCAATGCTGACTTCAACGACCTTGAGGGCCGCCGCGTCACAGTCTTGGCCTACGATGCCGCCGGGTCAGTTTTGGCCCAGGCCTGGTTCCTGCCCACCCGGCAGCGCATCAAGGGCTGGATCAGCGGGTCTGACCTCATTCCTGACCCCAACATTGACGGCAGGATCATTGTGCGCAGCGCCTGGGTGTTCGACTGGGCGGCCTTGACCGGCACCAGCCGGATGGTCATGACCGTTGGCGCGCCTTGCGACACAGCCGCCTCTGAGCAGAAATACGGGTTCAACGACCCCTACAAGGCGACAAGGGACTGGTCAGTCGCTGGGGAATACTACTCAGGCGTCACCGGCGGGACCTATTGGTTCGACGGTTTGACAATCAACGTCACCCAACGCGGCGACCAAAATGTCTACCTGTACGGCGTGCCGTCTAACTGGACAGGCGGTTGCCAGGGTCTGGTCCTGCTTGACGGATCAGGGAAAGGCAAGTCCCTTAACCTGGGGAAGGTCGCCGCCCCAGTCACCCACCAAATCACCTTCAACGCCCAAGGCGGCACCACCCCAACCCCCATCACCATCACCCACGGCCTACCAGCCGGACCACTACCCACCCCAACCCGCACCGGCTACATCTT